>DIPE01000086.1:0-30274 GCA_002427015.1 Firmicutes bacterium UBA5496
TGACATCCTACCGTAGGACTTATGCTTCCGATACTTTCTTTTCCAATTGCTGCTTAAAGTACAGATGCTGATAGAGGCCGCCGTGACGCACTAAAAACTCATGAGTGCCCCGTTCGATGATGGCGCCGTCTTCAAGGACGATAATTTCATCCGCATCCTCTACGGTAGAGATTCTGTGAGAAATAATAATGCTGGTGCGCCCTTTCATTATGCGGCGCAAGCCCTGGAGGATCTTTTCCTCAGTCTGGGTATCCACTGCCGACAGGCAGTCGTCAAGAATGAGGATTTTGGGGTCTTTAATCAGGGCCCGAGCAATGGCAACCCGCTGTTTTTGCCCCCCGGACAAAGTGACCCCCCTTTCCCCAGACATGGTCTCAAATTTGTTGGGAAACTCAACGATATTGTCGTAGACCTGAGCCAGGCGGGCTGCTTCCTCAATTTCCGACTGACTGTAGGAGCCGGCAAAGGCAATGTTGTTGGCAATGGTATCGGAGAAAAGAAAATTGTCTTGGGGAACATAGCCAATGCTTTCCCGCAGCAAAGCAAGGGGTATCTCGTTGATATCCATACCGTCGATTAACAGCTGACCCGGGGAAGAATTGTATAGGCGCAGGAGCAAGTTGACCAAGGTGGTCTTGCCGCTGCCGGTCCTGCCGATAATTGCCAGGGTCTTGCCCTCTTCCAGCTTGATGTTGATATTTTTAAGGGCATGGGTCCCGTCGGGATACGAGAAATTCAGGTTCCTGAACTGGATTTCACCCCGCAGGGAATCCACCGGGTTGACAGTGGCGGGATCGTCGTAGACTTCCGGTTTTTCATTAAACAGGATATTGAGGCGCTCCATGGAAGCGGAACCCCGCTGGAGGACGTTGATTACCCGGCCCACAGCCATCATGGGCCAGATAAGCATGCCTAAGTAGGAGTTAAAAGCGACAAATTCCCCCAAAGTGATTCTGGCATTGATGACTTGGATGCCGCCGTAGCCCAGGACAATCATATAGCTGATGCCGGAAATTAACTGAATCATCGGCCCCATCAGCCCCCAGATTTTAACCATGCGCAGATTATTGACGGCATAATTGCGGGCAGCGGCATCGAATCTATCCAGTTCAGCCTCTTCCTGGACAAAGGACTTGACCACCCTGATGCCGGACAAAGTTTCCTGCACCCTGTCTGTAAGGGACGAGAAGGCTTGCTGCACTGCCCGGAAGCGGGTATGGATATGGCGGCCGAATACCGAAGCCAGTACCGCTAAAAAGGGCAGGGGAAACAGGGCCAGAACCGTCAGTTTCCAGTCAATCTTGGCAGCCATGGTGTAAACCGTAATCGTAGTCAGAAACAGCGAGTCGGTAAGCATGAGCACCCCCGGTCCCATCGCCATGCGAATGGCATTGATGTCATTAGTGGCATGGGCCATGAGGTCCCCGGTCTTATGATTATTGAAAAAGTTCACCGACAGAGTCTCTAGATGGGTAAACAGACGGTTGCGCAAATAGTACTCCAGGCGCCGGGCGGAACCCATAATATAAATCCGCCATAAATAACGCCCGAGAGCCATGATTGCGGCAATGCCCAAGATATAGACTGCGTAGCGCATCAGTCCGGCGCCGTCAATTTGCCGGGTTTGAATGAGGTCTGTAATTTTGCCCAGCAAACGCGGGATTTGCAGGTTGAAGATATTGACGGCAATCAGCCAAAAAATACCCAGGGCATAGCGCCAGGCGTTGGCTTTAAAAAAATCTCTTAGTGCTTTGAATGATTTCATCTTGTCGCCCCCGATAAAATTTCACACTGCTAATATTAACATATGTAGTTTCTTCTGACAAATCGTAATTTCCCGGGAAAAACACCTGATTCCCCAGGCTTGCTGCCTTATTCTTGCCCAAGCGAATTTATTTAGATATCCGGAATATCCACTAGTAAAAAAACACCCTCTCTGGAGGGTGTCGCCCATTTTTAAGTGGGGATACAGATAACCTGACCGATTTGCAGATTGTTGGGATTGACTCCCGGATTCACCTGCTGGATGGCGGCTACTGTGGTGCCAAAGCGCTGGGCCAAGAGAAAATAAGTGTCCCCAGCCTGGATGGTGTAGAGGAAACCTGGGCAAGCAGGTGGCGCAGCCTGGGGGATGCAGATTACCTGACCGATTTGCAGGTTGTTGGGGTTCACTCCCGGATTGGCTTGCTGGATGGCGGCTACGGTGGTGCCAAAGCGCTGGGCCAGGAGGAAATAAGTGTCCCCCGGCTGGATGGTATAGAGAAAACCTGGGCAGACCGGTGGCGCAGCCTGGGGTATGCAGATGACCTGCCCTATCCGGAGATTATTGGGGTCTGCGGCGGGATTGGCCTGCTGAATGGCGGCTACGGTTGTATTGAAGCGTTGGGCCAAGGAGAAGAAGGTATCCCCGGCCTGGATGGTGTACAAAAAACCATTGGGGCAGATGGCTTCGGGAAAGACTATCGCCTGGTTTTCCAAATCGTCAAAGACATTTTGAATATCAGGATTGGCCTGAGCCAGCTGGCGCACTTCCAGGCCCCGGCTGCGGGCAATAAGGTACAGGCTTTCCCCCTTCTTTGCCACATAACTATTGTTGTCCATTTTCTATCCTCCTCATTGAATACTTGCTCCCCTATCAACCTATGAAAACTGCCCCCTGCCAGTGCCTGGGCAAAAAACGCAAAAAAAAACCGCCCTTAGGCGGAAAGCTTGCTTAGTGCCAGATTTAGCGCCAGGCAGTTTAATGAATGGTGAATTGCCCCGGTTTCCATGAGCTCAGCCAGTTCAGCCAAAGGCGCCAGCTGCACAGCTATGGATTCGGTGCCCTCCAAGGCCTGCCCCCCCGTCTGGCGGCAGCCGGTGGCCAAAAACAGATGGCAGCGGTTGTTTTGAATGGCTGGGTTGACACTGACTGAAGAGAGCAGCTGGATTTCCCCGGCGCTGTATCCCGTCTCCTCCGCCAGTTCCCGGGCGGCAGTAAGCCTAGGTTCTTCACCGGGGTCCACCACTCCTCCTGGAATCTCCAGGGTGATCTCTTCCAGGCCATGGCGAAACTGGCGGACAAGGATCACCTGATTATCTTCGGTAACCGCCACAATATTGACCCAGTCCGGAAACTCCAGGACAAAGAAATCATGGCTTTCAAAGCCGGGAGCGGTGCGGGTATCTTTGCGCACACTTAAATAAGGATGCTTGCAGAGATAAGAAGCGGCAATGGTCTTCCAGCTTGCAGGCTTATCCATACTATCATCTCCTGCGCCAAAATTGTATCGGCCAGTTAAAAGTCCACCAAATACTCAATCTTGCTTTCCTTGCGCAGTTTTTCAATATACTCGCTGCGCCTGGCTTCAGCCTTTTCTTCTTTGAGGGTATATGCTAAATAGTCCCTGAGATCTTCCTCGTCGATCTCATCTTCCCCACCATAATTCTCCAAGTATAAATCCACCATTGCCTGAATTTCTTCTTCGCCCACCTCAATTTTGCTGAGCTCAAGCTCCTGCTCAAACAAGGCCTCAATCATCAAAATATCAGTAAGCACTGACTTGTATGATTCCAAGGTAAACTCAGCATCGGCCAAAGCCTGGTTAAAGGTGGCCTCATCGCTGAAGCTATCTTTGACAGCTGTCAATTCCCCATCTACATCTACAGATTCAGCTGTTATGCCGGCCTTAATCGCCGCCTCTTTCAGCAGGTGGGTATTGATTAGGCGGTCGACAGCATTTTGCTTAACCTGGGCAATATCTTCGTCAGTCAAAGTAACACCCTGGCTTTCATAAGATGCCAGGTCATAATTCACTTCGGAATCAAAGGCCTCCCGGGAAATCTCCACTCCGTTGACAATGGCCACCGACCCTTTTTTTGCGCAGCCTGCCAGCCCTAAAAGCAAAGAAAAAACTAAGGCAAAAACAGTTATTTTTTTCATTGGCTGTTGCCTCCCTTGCATAGGTACAACCCTAACATCATTGCCGGTACTAAGTCAAGGGCAAATCCCGCCAGTTTAAGCCTTAATTTTTTTTATTTCATTTAAACTAGCCGTCTGCAGCCATTTATTAAAAGCTGCCCCTTCCTCCAGGAGCAGGCGCAGGCGTTCCCGGCGGGGGCCCCCTATAAGCCTGGACTCAGTGCCAAAACCAAGCACCAATTTGCCTTCAATCAGTTCATAGTCAACAATCTTAGACTCAGAGAGCAGGCGCAAAGCAGCCAGGATTGTCTCTTCAGTTTGGGCCAAAGCTGCCGCCAATGGGGCCAGCGGGACTACACCTCCCTGCTGCTTGAGGATAAATTTCAGCGCTCCCAGAAATTCCCGGAGAAAATCCTGCCTTTCCCCGGGAGAAAAACCCAACACCACCAAGTCGGGCTCCGCCATAGCCAAGACTTGGCGCAATACAGCCGGGGAAGGAGGTGGAGTCAGGAGCACCAGCACACTGGCCGGCTCCAGGCTGACGCGGGTAAAGCCGGGATATTCCTGCCACTTAATGCCCTCCCGGTAGACTGCCGCCTGAGGAAACTGACGCAATACCTGACGCCAGGGGAGCCCCCGCAGATCCTCGTAAGGATAGCTTTTATCCAGGAGCAGCGGGCGTTCATGCCCTGGCCACCAAGCTCTGATAGCAGCCATTACCGATTGCTGCCCCCGATAGTAGTCCTGGGCTACAGTGAATACGGCGCCAATGCTGCCTCCAGGCTCCGGGGCAGGGCCTCCCTGCCACAAGCCGGCGGCGAAGCTGCGCCTGCGGTCCCCAAGGGTAAGGATATAACCTGGGCCTGCAGGGCGGATACTCTTGACAGTCAAGCTCTGGTTATACAAGAGGGGACGGGGGATGCCCTGGCCGCAAGGAGCCATGGCGGCTAACTCTTCTACCAGCTCCAAATTGATATCCCCGGCTTTGACCATCAGATCCACCGTCAATTCCTGCTGGACCCAACCTTCCATCTCTGCAGCTAGAGTCTGCTGAGCGGCTTGAATAAAGCTCTCCAAATTGTCCGGGGCCAGGGAAAAGCCGGCGGCGGCAGGATGGCCGCCATACTTTAGCAGGTATTGACTGCAGCCTGTCAGCGCCTTATAGATGTCAATTCCCTCTACCGAACGGGCTGAGCCCACAATGTTCCCGTCCCGGCCGTCAGTCATGAGGATGGTCGGCGCCTGGCTGCGGCTGCAGAAATTCCCGGCAGCGATGCCGATTACCCCCTGATGCCAGCCGGGATTATATGCGACAACAGGCCGTCCCGGTTCGGCATCCACATATTCCAGTATTTTTTCCCCCAGTTCTTTGCGCAGGAGATTGAGGCGGTTTAGTTCCCGGGCCAGGGGCTCGGCCTCGGCCCTCTCCTTGGCCAGCAAAAGTTCTACCCCCAAGCTGCCGCTGTCCAGGCGGCCGGCGGCATTGAGGCGGGGTGCAATCTGAAAGCCCAGCTTTTCCTCGTCCACCATCCCAGGCTGCAGATTGGCGGCGGCAAAGAGCGCTGCCAGGCCGGGCCTCTCTGCCTGTTGCAGCAATGGCAGCCCCCGGACATATAGCTGCCGGCTGTGGCCCAGCAAAGGCACCACATCGGCAATTATCCCCAGAGCCACCAGGTCCAGCAGGTCATCGGCAGACAAATTATGCCTGGAGAGCAATTCCCGGGCAAGCACAAAAGCCGTTCCCACTCCCGGCAGGTCCCGGGAAGGATGCCCCGGGGGAAGGAGCTTAAAATTCAGCACTGCCGCCGCCTCAGGCAATTCCGGAGGGGGCGTATGGTGATCGGTTACCACTACATCCAGCCCCAGCCGACCAGCCAGCTGGATTTCAGCATGGTTGCTGATGCCGCAATCACAGGTAATAATTAAGTTCACGCCCTCAGCGGCCAAGGCTTGCACCCTGGAAGAGTCCATGCCGTAGCCTTCGCTGAAACGGTCAGGGATATGCCAGACTGCCTCTGCCTGCAGTCTTTTTAAGGCAGTGACCAGCAAAGCGGTGGCGGCGATGCCGTCCACATCGTAATCCCCATAGACGGCAATCTTTTCTCCCCGCTCCAGAGCAGTCTCCACCCGGGCAATTGCCTGGGTCAGGGGGGGATAGCCCCTTAAGTCCGGCTCCGGCTGGGCCAGGGGGCTGAGGATGTGTTCAATTTCCTCCCGGGTGTCAATGCCCCGGTTATGGAAGAGGGCCGCCAGCCGGGGGCTGCCTCCTGCCCACAGGACCATTTCCGGGGGCAGGGGACCCGCTTGCGGCAGTTTTATGCGCACGCTCACGCCAGGTTCACCCCCTGGAGGGCAATTTCCTGGATTTGCTCCCAGTCCACCTCGTCTATTTTCAGCAGATCTTCCTGAACTTCCTCCAGGCCCTGGCCATGGCAGACAGGCCGGTATTCACAAAACCGGCAGTTTTTCTCGTTATTCGTGGCCGGGAAGGCGGCAGTGCTCATAATCTGATCAATGAGCCGGCGAATCCAGGCTCCGTCCTGTTCCTGCTGCTGGAGAGAATAATTAACCGTCAAGGGCTCCCGGGGGAATCTGGGATTCCAGTAAACCATCTGCACATTTTCCGCTTCCACGCCAAAATAGCCAGTAAGGGTCAAGAGATACAGATAAAGCCGGGTCTGAGGAGAAACTGCGAAAGCCGACCGGGGCGGCCGTTCATCGGTCTTCCAGTCGTAAATGGTAACTTTCCCCGGGCCCGCCGCCAGCAAGTCGTACTTGGCCAGCAGGCGCAGATCATTCTGAGCGGAGCGCAGCTCATATTCCGGCAAAAACTCTTCCTTGGCGGACAGGGGCAAATACTCTTGCAGCCGGTTCAGCCAAGTTGCCAGCATGGGTTCTCCCGGAGGCAGCGCCCCCGCGCCGCCGCTGAAATAGCGCTGGGCCAAAAGGTGAAATTTCCGCCCCAGCTCAATATGCTCGCTGACTTTGCCGCCGGCGGCCAGGGGCCAATAGAGGCCGTCGATATAGCGATACTTAAATTTCAAGGCACAGCTCTGCCAGGCGGACAGGGATGCCTGGCTAAACCAGAGTTTGCTCCGTTCACTTGGCACCGGCCTTCACCTCCATGATTTTTTCCAGCTCTTTTATTGCCAAGGCCGGACGCTGCCGCCCGAATTTGCCTTTTTTATGCCAGGTCAAAAGCAAATTCACTTTCGCCCGGGTAATCGCCACATACAACAGGCGCAGGCGCTCGCAGAGCAGTTCTTCCCGGGCGGAGGCAATGGCAGCGGCAGTGTCCCTGCCCTCCATTTCCGCCCGGGCCACGGCCACAGGATTGATAATTTCCTCCGGCAGCCAGCCGTATTCCGCCCGGATCTTGTCTGTGGTCAAACCGGGATAATCATTGCTGGTGACGCTGACCACATATACCGTATCCCATTCCAGGCCCTTGGCCCGGTGAGCGGTGACCAGATTAATCACCCCGGGCTGGGGGCTGTATCCCCAGCGGTCGAAAAATACATTTGCCGCCCCCAGGAAGCTAGTGGTCAGCCGCCGGACTTCTTCTGCCACCTGGGGCAGGCGCCAATTGGGGTAGACAGCCAACCACTGCTTGATGTCCACAGCGATTTTTTGGGCCAGGGCAAGCTCCTCTTGCTGCAGGCCCAAGTCGTTGGCGATTTCCAGCACCAATATATCCGGGGGCAGGTGCAGGGCCTCCAGCCATGACTTTATCCGCTCCAGCTCAGAATGCACTTCCAGCCACAAGTCAAACTCCCGCAGGCTCTCGGGCCAGCTGGGCTCCGAAAAGAGCAGCTGTTCCACCGGCACTGTCTCCAAGTAGCCCCGGACAGGAGCAACATCAACCAGTGCGGGGACCAGCCGTTCCAGGGCGGCCACCAACAGAGCGTTGTCCCCGGGGCTGGCCAGGAAGTTCAGGATTGCTTGAAGGTCATCAATGGTCTTGCGCCGCTCGGCGGGATACTGGCAGATTTCATAAAAGGGAGCCTCCATATCCGCCAGGGCCTGCCGAAAATCTGCCACCAGCTGGTTTGTAGGAGCAAGAATTGCCACGGTCTTGTCGGGATTGCGCTGGACGTAGCCGGCAGCATGTTTGCTGACCTCAAGTATTTCTTCCTCAAAGTCCACATAGCTGCGGACAGCCAGGGTATAGCCCGGCGAGCGGGGATTGGGAAAGGGGTCGTCGGCTGCCACCGGCTGAATATAGTTGGGCTCCAGGGCCTGCCGGCAGGCAGGGACCGGGTGCCGCTCACAGGACCATTGGACCAGGCCGTTGGCCAGGTGGATGATGTCAGTGCTGCTGCGGTTGGATTGGAGCATGGGCAAGGTAACTACCTCCGGACGCCGGGCATAATCCCGGAACAGGCCGGGATCGGAATCGGTAAAGGTCCCCATTATTGCCTGGTTGGAATCGCCCACCCGCACTAAATTGCCGCTGCCCTCTGCCAATTTCAGGAGCAAGGCCTGCTGCAGGGGGTTGGAATCCTGGGCTTCATCTTCAAAAATATAGGGCCAGGCTGCCGACAGTCGCTGGGCTAAATCAGCATCATCTTCCACCATGCGCCAGGCCCGCAGCAAGAGGTCGTCAAAGTCCACCATGCCCAGCTGGGCCAGACGCTCCTGATACTCCTGATAAAACTCCACCGTCCAGGAATAAAAATTATCGCCGCTTATTTTCGCTGCCGCCCCTTGGGGAGACAAGCCCAGGGCCTTATAACGACGGATCATCTCTTTGCCCATGTCCACCGTGCGGTTCCGCCAGCCTTCAAGGGTCTGCTGAAAGCGCATATGGGATTCGCTAATTTTCAGCACCGCCTGCCAGCGCTGCTGGTTGCGGTCAATCCAGCGGTCGACTATATCTTCCACCAGCCGCTCCCGGTAGCCGCCGTCGAGGATGGAAAAATCATCCCGAAGCAGGGCGGCATCCGGGCGCTGGCGAATAATCTGCAGCGCCAGCGAGTGCAGAGTCCTGACCTCAAAGCCGACTCCTCTGGGCAGGTCCCGTTTTTCCAACCAGTCGCCAATCTTGCGGGTAAAGTTAGCCACCGCCGAGTTCATCACTGTAACCACCAGGATTTTGGAACCCCGGGGCAGACCTTCGCTGATTAAACGGGCTGCCAGCCAGGAAAGCACAGTGGTCTTGCCGGCGCCGGGGACGGCAGGAACGGCCAGCAGTCCCCTTTTATACTCTGCTACTTCACTTTGTCCCGGTCGAAAGCGCATCCCCACTCCCCTCCTCTCCCGCCAGCGCATCATACAGCGCTGCCAGCAATTGTCCATCTTGCTCGAAGCCCTGACTGTCAATATTGGCAGCGGCTACAAAGAGCTGCCTGCCGCAGCGGCGCAGCAGCGCCCGGGCCACCCTGGCCCCATTTTTAAGGCTGACAGCCTGGTTGTATTCATCGGTCCAGATTTCCCCCTGAGGCCAGCGGGCCATAAGCACATGGGGATTAATCAGCTCCCGCGCATCCTGCTGAAACCAGCGCCGGCTGGTGCAATCCATCCACACCTGCACGCTGGAGCGGAGATGTCCGGAGATATAGGCATAGGGCGTAGTCAAGATGACAGCATGCGCCCGTGTTGCCGGCTCCAGCAGACTCTCGGCCGCCACAGTGCCGGCTGAGAGCATGCGGATAAAGGCGGCGCCGGAATCGCTGCCTAGATCAACGCGCCCGGTAGTGTTCAGAAATTTATGAGCGGACACCAGCAGTTGCCGGCAGACCACCAAGTCATCCCGGGCAGGGGGCAGCCGGGACAGAAGCTCGCCAAATACCCGCTGAAAGAAAAGGTCAATGGGCTGTTCAGGCCCCTTGCGGTAACTGTCTAGCCATTGCCGCAGGAGATCATAGCCCTGGGCGGCCCGAAAGCCTACCCGCTCCCGCTGCCACAGCTCCAGGGCCGGCAAATTGCAATCCCGGACCTGCCGGCTCAGCAGCCAGGCGCGCACGGGGTCCAGCTTGAGCAGCAGCTGCAGGGACTGAGCCAGGTCAGGCACCCCCCAATCCAGTTGCCACTGGGGATGAGCCAGCAAGGCCAGGGTCATCATCGCCCGCACATAAGGCTCGTCAATGAGCCGACGATTCTTGGTAAGCACGTTCAGGGACACTCCCGCCTCCCTGAGATGAAGAGCCAGGGTATGCTCCAGGACCTTATCCGCCAGGGGGGCAATGACAGCAATTTCAGGGGCAGGCACTCCCTGCTCCAGGAGACGGACTACCCTTTCCCCCACCCGGTCCAGGAGTTCGCTACGCAGGTCTTCATGAATCAGTTCTATTTCCGGCCGATATTTAGGCAAGACTGGGACATTGCCGGAAAGGATATTTGTATACACTGCCCTTCCCGCCCCCAGCCGCTGCCGGGGAGAGCGCACCGGCACAATTTTGCCCATGGCGCCGAAGCGCTGCCAGGCCCCTTGGGCATCGGCCCCGAAAAATCCGGCGTGGCCGCCGTCGGTGCTGAAAGTCATAACAGCGCTCTCCACATGCTCCAGCATAGCGGCAATTAAATCATGGGCGGCAGGAGACTGTTCATCCACATCGTCTGCCAGCAGGTGCTTAAATTGCCGTAATTCCTGGCGGTACCAGGGCTCAGCCAGCAAGCTACGGTAAAGGGCTACCGCCAAACCATAATCCAGGGTTCCGGATTTTTCCGCCCCCGCAATATAACTGTCCAGCACCTGCTGGGCAGATTTATACACATTCGGGTCTTTGCTGGGCATTGCCGCTGCCAGGCGGCTGCCGATTTCAGAGAAAGCTATTCCATTGAGGCTGGCCAAAACCAGGCAACTCCCCAGCTGAATGGCCAGGCGCTCGGGACTGGTGACGAGGCCGGAAAAATCTGCCTGCCGGGCCTGGATATGCCGCAGCATGGCAAATTGGCCGGTCTCTACGGTGAGAAATTCCGGCTCCAGCCACATCTCTCCCCAAGGATCCAGGCGCGGCCAACAGCGCCGGATTTCCCGCTGCACCCAGCCAAAATATGTATAGACATGCAAGGGACCGGCCCAGGGAAAATCCACCCGCTCCCGCCAGTCCCGGACATCCCGGGCGTTCCACAGCAGCACCAGGATTGAATCAGTTCGGCCTTTTCGGGCCAAAGAACTGTAGCGCTGCCACAGCTTTTCAGTTTTTCCCGCCCCGCCGGGGCCCACCAAGAGCATTTCCATACCAACCCCTCCCGCCCTTATTATACCATTGGTCCATGCAACAAGGGACGGTCTATTGCTTCCTGGATTCTGTTAATCCCAGGTGCGGAAGCAATAAAACCGTCCCTATCATTGTAGTTATATTTTAAGCACCCCGGGCCGTGAGGATGCCATCGGTCATCCTGTAGACCTGGTCGGCGGCGTCGGCGATGGCCAGGTCATGGGTAACCACGACGACACAGTAGTTTTCATCATGGGCCAGATGCCGGAGTATGTCCATGACCCTGTTGCCGTTGACGGTATCCAGATTGCCCGTAGGCTCGTCGGCCAGCAGCAACCGCGCCCCGGTGGAAAGCGCCCGGGCGATGGCCACCCGCTGCTGCTCCCCGCCCGAGAGGTTGGAGGGAAAGCGCCGCTGCTTTTCCTCGGCTATGTCTACTGCGGCCAGCAGTTCCCTGGCCCGCTCCTGGGCCTGGGCCAGGGGCACACCGTTTAGTTCCATGGGGTAACAGACATTTTCCAAGGCGGTCTGCAGGGGAAAGAGATGGAAGGCCTGAAAGATCATGGCCACCCGCTCCCGGCGGTAGCAATCCAGATCCAAGGCAGCCAAGTCCTCTCCGTCGATGAACAACTTACCGGCACTGGGCTTGTCCAGTCCGGCCATGAGGGAAAGCAATGTGGTCTTGCCGCTGCCTGAAGGCCCCACCACAGCGCAAAGGCTCCCGGGCTTAAAAGTACAGGTCACGCCTTGTAGCACATCCCGGTCCCCATTCTTATAACAATAACCCACGTTTTCCAGTTTCAGTTCAGACATGAAATCCCTCCTATTCCTTTACCTGCAAGAGTTCCAGGGGCATGCGGTTGGTGACGGAAACAGCGCTGGGAATAGAACCGCCGATAACCCCGATTAGATAGAGCGCGGCTGAGAGCATAGCGGGACCGGCCAGGACGGCGACTGCATCCTGGCGCAGGAAAATCAAGGCGGTCAGTCCCAACCCCAGTCCCAAGATACACAACAGAAGCTGTTCACCGCACAGCATGGACCGGGCTCGCCCTTTAGTGGTGCCTAGCACCCGCATTAAAGCAGCCTCCTTGGAGGTCTGTAAAATCAGCAGCACTGCCAGCCCCGCCGCAATGAGCACTGAGACTGCCACCGTCACCGGGAAGAGTATCTCCATGAGCTGGAGGTTCTTCTCCAGGGGCTCCACCACCTGGGTCAGCTCCTCATCCCAGAAGAGAAAGGTCAGCGGGACGGTTCCAGCTACCCCACTGTTAAAGAGTGAATCCATCTTAGCCCGAAACTCGGGGAGCTCCCGATTCTTAGCTGGGTCCAGAACAAACTCTGCCTTGGAATAGCGCATTTCATACCCCTCCAACTGCCACAGCGCCGAGGTGGGAAGAAGGATGAGGTCAGCACTGCCACCGCTGACCATTCCGGCATATTGTCCGGCAACTACATAGCTGCCTGAAATGACGGTGTTGCTGGAATAGATCAGGATCAAATTTCCGGGCTGCAGCCGGAGAAACCCCATCAAAAATTCAGGCAGCAGCACCGGTGGCACGTCTTCTTCCGTCCAATCCCTGGCGAAGAGATCCTCGTCCCAGCCCGGGGCGTACTCCACTGTGACGTCGCTTCCCTTGAGAGCGAAAAATTGCTCCAGCTGATCGAAGGAGCGAAGCTGTACACCTCCGATCATGCGTTCATCGTCCCGTTTACCTTCCTCGTCGGTGGCCGCCACCCGCGGCGCCGTTGCGGCTGCCTCCAAATAGGCACTCTCAACGAAACCGCTGGCCAATATGCTATCCACCGTTCGGTAGCGGATGAATCCGCCTGGGACAAAGAAGGAAGGATTGCTTTGAATGATCTCTGCCTCCACTTGGATGCTGCTGTAGAGCCGGTCGAGCTCGGAGTCGTTGCGCTCCATAATCCAGCTCATCCAGCCCAGGGCCAGGGTAAAGGACAGGGCCACCGCCACTGTCAGGATGGACTTCATAGGGGCTCGGCGGATATGCTGGAACACATAACGGGGTACTTGAGCTAAGCCCAGATTCCTGGCGGGAGCCGGAGCCTCCCCAAAAGAGATAGCTCTTGCCGGAGCAAATTGCATCTCTTGGGACCCTGCCTTTTCGCTCTCCGGCACTGCCTTCGCCGCCGGTTTTCTTATCTCTCCCCCTTGCTTCGCCACACCCTGCAGCAGCTCCAGGACGGGGCTGCGGGCAGTCATCACCGTCCCCACGGTAGTGAAGAGCAGCAGCAGTGCAAAGACTGCAGCGAACAACCCGGCCAGCCAGGCCGGGGAAAGGGCAGTAGAGAGACCAACCCCCTCCGGCCCCTGTAGGGAGGCCAGGGTTCCGGCGGCTTTCCCCAGGGCGTAGAACCAGGCTGTAATCCCGCCCATTAAGATGCTTACAGCCCCGATTAGGACCATAGGCTGCAGCATCTGCCTGATGGCGGTTCGCCTAGGTACGCCCAGAGAGCGGAGGATTGCGAAATCCCGGCGCCGCTGGCGCAAATAGAGGAAGGCGGCCAGTGCCAAGGCCAACACCAGCACCAGGGTGAAAATTACCGCGCTCAGAGCGGCAGACTGCTTAATGGGGACGACGGAGGCCAGGAAGTTGTTCCAGCCGGTATCAAAAAAGGAGACAGGCAGGCCCAGTTCCTCCAAGGCATTCTGGTTTTCGGCCAGGAAGGCTTCCTCGTCCCAGGGCGAGCGGAGGACGAAGCTGTAGTTGCTTGGGCCGATTCCCCGAAGCGAATCTCCATACCCGGCGGGCAAGGAAGAGTCCGGGATGTACATATAGTTGCTGCTGAAGGTGGCTTGGTAGCCCTCAGCCAGTCTGCAGTACAGCCCCACAATCTCAAACTCCTCGGTGTAGGTCTCGTATTCCTGCCACGCCTTCCAATCATCCGAATCATCTCTTGGAATTATATAGATCCTTCCAGAGGGAAGTTCTCTAAGTTTCACGGTTATGCTGTCTCCCAAGGCGAGACAGCGCAGTGCGGCAAAGTCCCGGTGCACCACGCAGACGCGTCGGCCCTCGATGTCGTCATTTCTATTCAACCAGCGCCCCTCGGCCAAGTAAAGATCCCGGGAGGCTTCCTGGACTGCGGGCATGGCGCTCATGTCTTTGGTGGTATATACCATCATCGTGCGCTGGTTTTCCTCCAATGCCCGCTGTTTCTCCGCCAGAGCCGCCAGTGCCGGATCGGCAAAATCCGCCAAAGCCCCCGGCTCAACCGGCAAGAACCACAGCCCGTTGTCGTTCAGCGGCTCAAGGAGGAGATTGTTTGAGGCTTTCTGCCATTCATGATTGTTGTCCCAAGAATTGTAATAAGCTCTAACCAGATAACGCTGACCCACCTGGAGAGAATCAAAGACTGTGTCCAGTTCGCCTGGACTGTCGGGAAAATATCTGATGCATATTGAGCTGCCCTCCTGGACGTGCTCGGGGTAGCCCGCCGCCACCTGGTCCACCTTAAGTCTGAACTGAGAAACAAGGGAAGAATTGGACATAGAGAGCAGCTCCCCATAGACCAGGACGCCGCCGACACAACGATGGTAGCCATGATTCGCTACATCTGCATTGTAGAGTCCCTGGAGCACCCCATGAACTAACCGCCGTCGGTCGGCGAAGGCAACGTATCGGCTGTTGGCAACCAGCGCCACTCCTTCGGCAGCATCAGCGTAAACGGCTTCATTGTGAGTCTTTTGGGCCTCAGTTGCTTCCGGCCATTCATCTACGGTCCAGTCAGTGGAATTGTCAGTCCTAACTCCGACCGATATGGCATTTTCCATTTCCACGATGCCGATGCTGCGGTAATAGCCAGCAAGCCTGTCCGTCTCCCGCTCCACCACCAGGTACTCCACCACCCGGGAGATAAAGGCAAAGGAGATAAGTCCCACCAGAAGGAGCAAAAACAGTGTGCGCACCCGCTGGCGCAGGGTGGACTGCAGGCAGATGTTTCTTACCTTTCTTTTCACTTGCTCACCTGCTTTTCTGTGCAATTTTCAGAATCTGTTATTTTAATTATAAATGGTAAAAAAAAAAGGTCAATTAAACTTAGGTTTATTTTCAATTCTCCGCTAGTCCTTTCCTCACCGAAGACTCAAATTCTATAATAAAACCCCAAAGACCCAGATGTTTATCCGGATTTTTGGGGTTCACAGCGGAATATGTGACTCATTCTTTTTTTTCAATTAGCTTTACAATCTAAACTAGCTCCAACAATCATAAGGGCCTGCAGCAAAGGGTGACTGGCGATCCTTAGATTGTATAGAATTACGAGGCGCCTTAACTCCGGGTTTTGGCAGCGGCGGCGGTTTTCATTCCCTCGGGTATTCCTTGGGCCAAGCGCTCCAGCTCAGCTTCCAGGCGATTGAATTGCCACAGCCAGACACCGGTTTCCAGGGCCAGACGGCGGGCTTTTCTGGTAAAGCCCTCTTTGCTTACGAGGATGGCAAACTCGCAGTTCAGCCTGCTCCGGGCTTCGCCAATATCGATAACGGGTCTCTCATTGATGGGCTTGCGCCACCACTTGATGTGGAGGCAGGTCCTTGCTCCCAGCCTGGACAGTATATACTCCGCCCCCATGCGCCCCTGGTAGAGAACTTCCTCCACCTCATAACCCTGGCAGAAAAAGTAGTCCAAAGCGGCGGCGTTGCTGCCGGGAGGGGTTTGAACTTTCCGCCGGCGCAGCACAAAAGCAGCCAGGTACACCAGGACAAGGCCGGCCAGCGCCGGCCAGTAAGGAGAGGCGAAGCGGACAAATTCCTTAAGGGTGCGCCAGGCCAGCTTCAGCATTTCCATCAACATCCCCCGTTTCCTAAAATATTACTGGGGCTTGGCCCCGGCTTCCCGGCTGCCCAGTTCCTGTAAGAGGCGAAGGAGATATTCGTAATGGGGCTTAAGAACGCTACCTTGCTCCAGCTCATTTTTCAGCCTGAGGGCAATCTGGTTGAGCACAAATTTGTTTTCACGGTGAAAGACCATAATCATCCGGAGAGCGCGTGTGGTATTGGTAAATGACTTCTTGGCCTTGGCCTTTAACATAAAGGCCCAAAAGCCCTTATCCCGGGACATCAGGGTCGCATAGCATTCCTGCACCCGCTTGAGATGCAGTTCCAGGTACTCCATGGCTCCCTCATACACCTGCAGGTCGGGACGGGGCTCCAGGAGTTTCTGGGCCGCCTCAATTCTGGGCAGAGGCCCATAGCGGATTTCTGGATTTTCCAGCAGTTTCAAGACTAATCTCCTCCCGAAATTATAGCAGCTGCTCTAATTCCGCCAGCAATTTTGAGAAGACTTGCAGGGTAGTGACCAGTGGCTTGGGCTCAGTCATATCCACGCCGGCAGCCTTTAAGATATTGAGGGGGTAATCTGAACCGCCGCTCTTGAGGAATTGCAGATAGCGCCCGGTAGCTTCCTGGTCTCCCGCCAGCACATTCTGCGCCAGGCAGGTAGCGGCGGCAAAGCCGGTGACATATTTGTAGACATAAAAATTGTAGTAAAAATGGGGAATCCTCGCCCATTCCATGCCGATGAGGTCGTCCACTTCCATTTCCGGGCCGTAATACTTCTTGTTGAGCTCAAGCCAAAGAGCGCTGAAATCTTCATTGGTCATGGGCCTGCCGGCTTCGCTGCGGGCGTAGATTTCTTTTTCGAACTCGGCAAACAGGGTCTGGCGGTAGACAGTGCCCCTGATTGTTTCCAAGTACTCGTTGATGATATACAAGCGTTTTTGCTTGTCGGTGGTGACTTTCAGCAGGTGGTCGTTAAGCAGGGCTTCATTGAGTGTGGAAGCCACCTCCGCCAAAAAGATGGGATATTCTGCCGTAGAAGGGGGCAGAGTTGACCTGCTGTAATAGCTGTGCATGGAGTGGCCCAGTTCATGGGCAAGGGTAGAGGCAGAATTCAGTGTATCGTCATAGTTCAGGAGCATAAAGGGTTTGGTTGAATAAGTCCCCCAGGAGTAAGCGCCGCTGCGCTTGCCCTTGTTTTCATAGACATCAATCCAGCCCTGGGTAAAGGCCTTGCCGGCATCCCGGACATACTCGGAACCTAAGGGGGCAAGAGCGGTAAGAACCATTTCCTTGCCGGCCGCAAAGGGCACTTCCAGCTTGGCCTCGGCTACCAGGGGGGCGTAGATGTCGTGCATGCTGATTTGCTCCAGCCCCAGAACCCGCTTTTTCAAGCTTACATATCTGTGCAGGGGCTCCAGGTTGGCATTGATGGTGTCAATTACATTGTCGTAGACACTGACAGGAATATTGTCTTCAAAAAGGGCGGCCTCCCGGGAGCTGGCAAAATTCCGGGCCTTGGCAAAGAACATGCCTCCCTTGATCTTGCCGTTGAGGCTGGTGGCCAGGGTGTTAATAACCTTGCCGTAAGTAGTGTACATGGCCTCGTAAGCTTGCCGGCGCACCTTTCTGTCCTGAGACTGCATGTACTTAATAAAGCGGCCGTGGGAAAGCTCAACCTTTTCTCCGCTTTCGTCGCAGATTTCGGGGAAACGCATATCCGCGTTGTTAAGCATTGAAAAAATGTTGTAGGGCGCATCATCCAGTTCTCCGGCCATAGCCAGCAGCTGTTCTTCCCGGGGGCTCAAGGTATGGGGTTTGCGGCGCAGAACATTATTCAGGTAGTGCCGGTATTCAGCCAGACCCGGCTCTTCACTTAAGAATCCGCTGACAACCCCATCCTCCAGGCTCAAAAGCTCAGGCTCGATGAAGGATACAGCTGTATGCAGCTCAACTCCCAGAGAACCTGCCCGGTCAGCCATGCCCTGATGTTTGGCGTTGGCAGTGTCTTCGTCCCGGCGTAAATTGGCAAAGACAATGACCTGGGCACCCAGAACCATGATTTCATCCCGGAGCTTAAGACACTCCAGCAGCGTCTTGGCACCTTCTCCCAAACGGCCGGAATACCCCTTAATCTGCTCAGAGAGCTCTTTAACTTTGGCAAAATCCTTTTCCCAGCCGGCATCATCGGCATAGACAGATTCCAAATCCCACTTGTACTTCTGCTGAATTTCTTGTCTGGCGGGGACACCGCCTTTTTTCACTTCTGACACTTTATTCCCTCCTGCTATTTTTCTTATACATAATAATTCGCCTGACCAAGGGAAAAACCTTCCTCCCTTTGGTTCCGGTGACCAATTTGACTTATTACCCTAGTACCACATGGTGATGGACTTTTTTGCCTTTGCGTAAGGAAATCTTATCATCTTTCAGCCAGCAGGCATCAATGATTAACTCAAAATCGTCTATCTTCTGTTCATTAATCGTCAGCCCTCCCTGCTGAATGAGGCGCCGACCTTCGCTTTTGCTGGATGTAAGCCCGCACTCAATGAGCAGGTCCAGGAGGGGGATGCCTGCCTGCAACCGCCCCTTTTCTATTTGGGTTGTGGGGATTGCCCCAGCCTCTTTGCCCCCGGCGAATAAAGCCCGAGCAGCCTGGCGGGCCTTGACCGCTTCTTCCTCGCCATGGACCAGTTTTGTCACCTCAAAGGCCAGCAGTTCCTTAGCGGCATTGATTTCCTGGCCCTGAATGGCGGTCGCGGCGTCGATTTCAGCCACCGGCAGAAAAGTATAGAGCTTGAGGAAGCGATTGACGTCCTGGTCATGGGTGTTGCGCCAGTACTGGAAAAAGTCATAGGGGCTGGTGTGCCTGGGATCGAGCCATACGGCGCCGGCCTCGGTCTTGCCCATCTTCTTGCCGTCGGCGGTTTCCAGGAGAGGAATAGTCAGGCCGTAAGCATCCTCCTGTTCCAAGCGCCGGATGAGGTCGACGCCGGAGATGATATTTGACCACTGATCGTCGCCGCCGATCTGCAGGCGGCAGCCATGACGGCGGAATAAGGTGAGGAAGTCATAGGACTGGAGCAGCATGTAGTTAAACTCAATGAAAGACAGCCCCCTCTCCATCCTAGACTTGAAACATTCGTAGGTGAGCATGCGGTTGACGGAAAAATGCACGCCAATTTCCCGCAGGGCTTCAATGTAGTTGAGCTTAAGCAGCCAGTCGGCATTGTTTTCCACCTTAAGTTCGGGACCATCCACACAGTCCAGAATTCCTTTGACTTGGGCGCCAATTGCCTGGGCATAAGCGGAAATTGTAGCCGGGTCAAGCATCTGGCGCATTTCCGTCTTGCCGCTGGGATCTCCAATCATTGTGGTGCCGCCGCCAATGAGAGCAATCGGCTGATGGCCGGCCTTGCGCATGTGGGCCATCACCATCATAGGCAGCAGGTGGCCGATGTGGAGGCTGTCGGCAGTGGCGTCAAAACCGGCATAAAAAACAGCAGGTTTTTGCAGCAGCTCTGCCAGGGGTTCCTCATGGGTCATCTGCTTGACCAGGCCCCTTTCGGTCAAGGTCTTTAATACATCTGTGGTCATACTTTTCCCTCCAAAATTTCATTCAAGAAAAAAACAAACCCGCCCCCCAAAAAGGGACGAGTTGATTGCCCGCGGTACCACCCTGCTTGACTGCCCCTAAGGGGCAGTCCGCTCTTTGGCCGCTAACGGTGCCGCCGCCGCAGCCTACTGAGCAAAATTGCCTTTGGGTGCGGAGCTCCGGGGTGTACGCGTCCCCCTTTGTTGCCGGTTCCCACCTGTCACCGGCTCTCTGTAAACAAAGATTGGGTCTGCTCTCCCCTTCAACGCTTAAATTTATTGACTTGAATTATACCAGCTTAAGCTTGAAAAGACAATCAAGAGCGGATTGAATTAATCAGTGGTCCCATAGACTTTCCAGCGCCGGCCCTCCCGGCGCAAGAGAAAGTCGTCAGCCTGAATGAGGCCTGGACCATAATAGACAGTGACAACCGCCTGGTCGCCATCAATTTGAACCTCATCGATTCTATAGTGTTCAAAGAGCTGGGAACCATCCTGCCAAAACAGCTGCCAGCGAGATTCATCCACTGCCAGTGTCGTCGCCTGCAAATCCTTCAGGACAGGGCTGCTGACAACCTTTTCCAGGGATTGGACATCTTTGCGGGCAAGGCTATCCAGCATATCGCTGACAACATTTTCCGGAGCCGGCGGCGACAGAGCCGCCACCAAGACAATGAGGGCCAAAACCAGCACTACTGCACCTGTAGAAATATAGGTCACGAGTTTCGTCCGGGAGTTATCAGGTTTAGTCACCAGTCATTCCCCCTTTGCCATATAAAATACCACTTTTTATTCTTTGGGGCAAATTTACTGAAAAACGCCGGCGCCGTGCATTTTGCTATTTGTCGGTCTCCGGGGCAATTTGCTGCCAGCCCTCGCCCACCATTTCCCTGACCATTTTGGCCACCCTGCTGGTCCCCATTTCCTCATAGTCCCCGGGCATGATGGGAGGACTCACCAATAAAGAAATCTGGGCTGGCCCAATTTTATGGCCGTTGCCTTCATAGATTTTCCGGGTGCCCTGGATGCTGACAGGGACAATAGGCACATTGGCCTTAATGGCCAGCTTCATGCTCCCGCTCTTAAACTCGGCGATTTCGCCGGTCTGACTACGGGTGCCTTCAGGGAAAATTACCATAGATAAGCCGTTGCGAACTTGCTCTGCAGCCAGATTAATGGTTTCAACTGCCTGGCGTATACCCTGGCGGTCAAGATAGAGGCAGCCCACATGGCGCATGAGGCTGTTAATCACCGGCACCCGGGCCAGTTCTTTTTTGGCTACAAAAGCCAGGGGCTTATCCAAGAATCCCAGCAGCAGCATAATATCAAAGACACTGAGATGATTGGCCATAAAGACAACGGGCCCCGGGGGGATGGTGTCAGCGCCCCTAACTGTCACCTGGCTGCCCGTAGCAGCTAAGACTACTTTTCCCCACCAATGGGCATATCTATATGCCAGCTTCTGGCGCAAGCCTTTGCGTCCTGTAATATTTAAAAACCAAAAAACAGGCAGGCAAAATGCCCCCAGGAGTGTAGCAAGAAAAGCAATAATTAGCCAATAGATTGTGCGCAATAACTTCATTTCTAACCACCGCCTGCAACTTTCTCCGCCTATTATAGCATAGTGCAGTTAAATACTGAAAAAAAAACCATCTCCCCTTTCTTTCCCCGGGGGGAAAAAGCATCTAGTCTTATACAGGACTATATTGAATAGAATTATAATGTATACCCACTATTACAGAATTTGGTAAGGAGGATAACCCGATGACAAAGAGATTGGTTGCTTTGGCCCTGTGCGTCCTGTTGTTGCTGACCTTGGCAGCTTGTCGGACGGATCCCGCCATCACTGAAGAACCGGAATATAAGATTGGGATTATTACAGGCACAGTATCCCAGGGGGAAGAAGAGTATCAGGCTGCCCATAATATGGCTGCCAAGTATGGCGACAAAATTGTCACCGCCACCTATCCTGACAATTTCTCTTCAGAAACAGAAACCACTATCGCCAACACAGTTGCCCTTGCTTCTGACCCCGACGTCAAGGCTATTGTCTTTGTGCAGGCAGTCCCAGGAGCGGCTGCCGCCATTGACAAGGTGCGTGAAACCCGTCCCGACATGCTCTTCATTGCCGGTGTAGCAGCCGAAGATCCCGCTACCATCGCCAGCAAAGCCGATATCGTCCTGCTGGTGGATGAAATCTCCATGGGCACAGCCATGCCGAAAAAGGCGGCAGAGATGGGAGCAAAGACCTTTATCCACTATTCCTTTGCCCGTCACCTCTCCTATGCCACCATTGCCGCCCGCCGCCACCTGATCATGGAAACCTGTGAAGAGCTTGGCATTGCCTACTATGATGTCACCGCCCCGGATCCCACCGGCGATGCAGGCGTATCCGGAGCCCAGCAATTCATCCTGGAGGATGTTCCCAGACAGATTGAACAATACGGCAAGGATACAGCTTTCTTCTCCACCAACTGCGCCATGCAGGAGCCCCTCATCCGTTCCGTCTTGGAAGGGGGCGCCATCTATCCCCAGCAGTGCTGTCCCAGCCCTTACCATGGCTACCCGGCGGCTTTGAATATCGATGTCAGCGGCCATGAAGGCGATATTCAGTACATGCTGAATTCCATCGGCACTGTGCTCAAAGAATACGGCCAGGAGGGGAGAATGTCCACCTGGGGCGTGGCCGTCAACATGCTGATGATTGAAGCCGGCGTCAAATACGCCATCGAATTCCTGGAAGGCAATACCCAGGGCAGAGTAGATGAAGATGTGCTCTTCCCCATCATCGATGCCATTGCTAAAGGGGGAACAGCTGTCAGCATTTATGAAGAAAACGGCGTGCCCATAGACAATTTCTACCTCATTCTCTGCGATTACTACGACTTCAGTAAATAAACTCCGGTGAATTCGCCGGCCTGCTCGGCAAGCCGGCGAATTTATTTACCCATTCCCAAATACGAAAGCGGGTGCTATCTTTGAAAACCCAATTTCTCTTGAATATGAAGGATATCTCCAAAGAATACTTTGGCAACCCGGTGCTCAAAAATGTGACCTTGCAAGTAAAACCCGGCGAAATCCATGCCCTGGTGGGTGAAAACGGCGCAGGCAAATCCACCTTGATGAACATCCTCTTTGGCATGCCTGTCATTCATGGCAGCGGCGGCTTTGCAGGACAAGTGGAAATTAACGGCGCACCGGTCACTATCGATGCTCCTCATAAGGCCATTGACTTCGGCATTGGCATGGTCCATCAGGATTTTATGCTCATTCCCGGTTTCACCGTCACTGAAAACATCAAGGTAGGGAGAGAAATCAGCTGCCCAACCCTGTTAAGCCAGATCTTCAGCAAGGAACTGGAAACCCTTGACCTGGAGCAGATGGCGGCAGACGCCCGCAGGGCCCTCAGGGAAATTGGCCTCAATATAGAAGAATACGTCTTGGTGGCCGGTTTGCCGGTAGGTTACAAGCAGTTTGTCGAAATTGCCCGGGAAATCGATAAAACGGGGATTAAGCTGCTGGTATTCGACGAACCCACAGCTGTTCTCACCGAAAGTGAAGCGGAGAGGCTGCTGAAGTTAATGGAGCTGATTGCCAAAAAGGGCATAGGGATAATCTTTATAACCCACCGCCTAGGGGAAGTTATGCATTATGCCCACAGTGTCTCTATCCTCAGAGATGGAGAGCTGATAATGCGCACAGCAGTCAAAGATACCAGCATGGTAAAAATTGCCGAGCTGATGATAGGGCGCAAGACAGAGAAATATGTGGATTCAGTTCCGAATCAACTAGAATCTGTGGAAATTGCCCTGTCTTTACAAGACTTCCATGTGGATATGCCGGGAGAAATGGTGCGGGGTATTGACCTGGATATAAGGCAGGGAGAAATATTTGGCATCGGCGGCCTTGCCGGCCAGGGCAAATTGGGAATAGCCAACGGCATTATGGGCCTGTGCAGATCACAGGGCAAGGTATTTGTCTGGGGCCGGGAACTGAATCTGGGGAGGCTGGGAGCCGCCCTGGCCAGCGGCATCGCTTTTGTTTCCGAAGACCGCAGAGGTATCGGCCTCTTGCTGGATCAATCCATTGAGCATAATCTGGTCTTTTCAGCCATTCATGTCCAGGAAGAATTCCTCATCAACCTCAAACTGTTTAAGCTATATCATCGCCGCAAGGCGAGAAAGCATGCCCTGAAGATGATTGAACTCCTGGATATCCGCTGTACTGGCCCTGCCCAAAAAGCAGGCAGTCTCTCGGGAGGCAACCAGCAGAAAGTCTGCCTTGCCAGGGCCCTGACTCTTAATCCCAAAATACTTATAGTTTCTGAGCCCACCCGGGGCATTGACATCGGCGCCAAAAAACTGGTGCTGGAATACCTCCTTGAACTTAACCGCCAGCAGGGCATGACGATTATCATCATCAGCTCGGAATTGGTTGAACTCCGTTCCCTTTGCCACCGCATCGCCATCATTGCTGATGGGAAAGTGGCGAAAATTTTGCAGCCAGATGCCCCCGACGCTGAATTTGGCCTGGCCATGTCCGGAAGCTAAAGCCATGAATTTACCAAAATACTGGGCTGGATTCGGATTATCATTGCTATTGGGAGGGAGCTAAGAAAATTGCAGACAATAAAAAAAATCTTTGCCAAAATCAGCTTGCCCCATATAATTATCGTCGTTTTTTTCCTGTCTATGCTGGCCGCTGCCGCCCCTCTTGGCCTCAGCGTTCGTAGCCTGATAGGGGATACCCTGAGAAGATGGGCGATGTACGGCATTCTTGTGCTGGCCATGGTCCCGGCAATTCAAAGCGGCATCGGCCCTAATTTCGGCATTTCCCTGGGCATCGTCGGCGGCCTCTTAGGGGCTACTGTCAGCATTGAAATGGGCCTGACCAATCCCTGGGTTGCCATAATTGTCGCCATGCTGATTGGAGCGACAATTGCCAGTGTCCTTGGTATTCTCTACGGTCTGCTTTTAAACAAGGTAAAGGGTTCGGAAATGACTGTATCTACTTATGTAGGGTTTTCGGTAATCGCCTTTATGAATATTATGTGGCTGTCCCTGCCCTTTTCCAGCGGCACCCTGATTTGGCCCCTGGCCGGCATGGGCATGCGCAATAATATCAGCATTATTGACAGTTTTGGCCATGTCTTCAATAACTTGTTCTCCTTTTGTCTCCTGGGGGATAAAACAACGGGCATCTTCGTTCCCACCGGTTTGATTCTTGTCTTTTTGGCTGCCTGCCTGGCCATGTGGCTTTTTCTCAGAAGCAAGACGGGGATAGCGATGAGCGCCGCCGGCGAAAATCCCCAATTCACCAGGGCAGCCGGCATCAGTGGCAACAAGATGCGGATCATTGGCACGGCAATTTCCACCTCTTTGGGGGCAGTGGGAATAATTGTCTACGCCCAGAGCTATGGATTTTTGCAGCTGTACAATGCCCCGCTGATGATGGGCTTTCATAGCGTCGCCGCCATCCTCATCGGTGGCGCCAGCACAAAAAAGGCCACCATAGCAAATGTCATCATCGGCGCATTCCTCTTTCAGGGCATGCTGGCAGTGGCCTTGCCTGTAGTCAACAAGGTGCTGCCGGAAAGTAACCTGCCAGATGTCATTCGCATTATCATCTCAAACGGAATAATCCTCTTCGCCCTGAGCAAATCCAAAGGAGGCTAGAGCCAATGCCTAAGTTTCGAGAACTGGTGGGAAACAACAAAGTAGCCCTTCTCTTTGGGCTCCTCTGCATTGGGGCAATTTATACAGCCCAAAACCCCTTGACTTTTGTTGCCGCTGAACTTTTTACCCGCATCGGCCGCAATGGCTTTATGGTCTTGGCGCTGCTCATTCCGGTGCTGGCGGGCATGGGCCTCAATTTCGGCATCGTCATCGGCGCCATTGCCGCCCAAATCGCCGTCTTCTGGACGGTGTACTGGGGCTTTACCGGCAGTGAAGGCTTTCTCCTCTGTCTGCTCCTTTCCACGCCCATCGCTATTTTCTTTGGCTGGCTGGTGGGCAGGGTTTTCAACAAGATGAAAGGCGCCGAAATGATTGCCGGCCTGGTCCTGGGCTATTTTGCCGACGGCTTATACCAGCTTTTTTTCCTCTATGTCATCGGAGGCTTAATTCCCGTCCACAATGATAGGCTTATAATCTCGGGAGGAATTGGCGTTAAAAACACCATCGACCTGGCGGGCAATCTTAAATATTCTCTGGACAATGTGCCCATGCTGCAAATCATGAAAATTGCCCTGGCAGTGCTGTTCCTTGTTACCCTGTTAAAAGCCATCCTTGGAGTGATGAAAAAAAAGCCACCCGGGCCAAGATGCTGGATTGGGTTGGGAGCGGCGCCAATAATTTATGCTCTTACCTATATCCCTGCCCTTCAGACCTTTCTTTCCTCAGACCGGCTGCTGTTACTCCATGCGGTACTCGCTGCGCTGGGGGCGGTGATTGCCTGGCAGCTCTGGCGCATCCTCTATAATAAGATCCTGCGCCCTAAAGAATACTCCCTTGTTCGGCCCCTGGTCTGGATCGGCCTAGCCGCTGTGGGCTTTTTCTTGACAAATATCCGGCCGCTGGAAGCAATACTCTTGTCCGTTAGAATCCCCGTCACCACTTATCTGTGCATTATTGGCCTCTGCTTTTTTAATGCCGCTTTGTTAAAAACCCGGCTGGGCCAGAACATGCGCACTGTAGGACAAAGTCAGACTGTGGCCAATGCCGCCGGCATCAATGTGGACAGAACCAGGATAATCGCCATGATAATCTCCACTTTACTGGCCTGCTGGGGGCAGCTAATCTACCTGCAGAATATCGGCACATTTTCCACCTATGGCGCCCATACCCAGGTAGGGCAGTATGCCATTGCCGCCCTGCTGGTGGGGGGCGCTTCGGTAAAAAAGGCTACCAACAAAGAGGCGGTCATTGGCGTAATCCTCTTCCACACCCTCTTTATCGTGGCTCCCCAAGCCGGCAAAGAGCTGTTTAACAACGCCCAGCTGGGCGAATATTTCCGGGTCTTTGTCGCCTATGGCGTCATCGCCGTTTCCCTGGCCATGCACGCCTGGAAAAGGGCAGTTTCCCCTGGGCCAAAAAGGATCAAAACATAGCAGCTGGAAAGGCATTCCCGTGCCTTTTCTTTTGTGTAGACATCCGCCCAGACAGGGGGCAAAAATACCCCTGAGGTCATATGCTGTATGGCATATGTCTATAAGGGGGCTGCTTTCATGACACAAAACTCTGTTCTCCTGGCTGCCAGCCTGACCCTCTTCGCCGGTCTCGCCACCACCCTGGGGGGGGCCATCGCCTTTTATGCTAAGCGGGCAAACACCAAATTTTTAGCCGTAGCCCTAGGATTTTCGGCGGGAGTGATGATTTACGTTTCCATGCTGGAAATAATGGGCAAGGCAAAAAATATACTCATAGGCGCTTTAGGAGATAAGGCCGGCAACTGGGTGGCGGTGGCGGCGTTTTTTGGCGGGATGCTCTTTATTTCCGTCATTGACAAGTTTATTCCATCCTTTGAGGAAAGCCCCGGCGCGCCCCAAACAATCCCTGAAGCCAAAGGAATGGGCTCAGCCGGCGCCGGCGCTTATAACCGTAAGCTATTGCGCATGGGCCTGTTTACAGCTCTGGCTATTGGCATCCACAATTTTCCTGAAGGGCTGATCACCTTTTTTTCCACCCTGCAAAATCCGGTGATGGGACTGAGCATTGCCGCCGCCATTGCCATTCACAACATTCCTGAGGGAATTGCCGTGGCTGCTCCCATCTACTATGCCACCGGCAGCCGCCGGCAGGCATTCTTGTGGGCATTTTTGTCGGGAATCGCTGAACTCATTGGCGCCCTCACGGGATACCTGGTACTTGCCTCCTTTCTCAGCGCCGCAGTCTACGGCATAATATTTGCCGCTGTGGCGGGAATAATGGTTTTCATCTCCTTCAACCAGCTGCTGCCGGCAGCACGAGAATACGGGGACCATCACCTTTCAATGCTGGGCATGCTGGGCGGCATGGCGATAATGGCTTTAAGCTTGCTCTTGTTTATGTAATGTAAAATATTGGCCGTTATCATCCCAGAGGAAATATTGGCGAAAACAATGGCTTTAAGCTAAAATAGTACAAGCATATGCAGCATAAAGGGGCTTTTAAAAATGAAAAACAAGCGCAAAAATCTAATTATTGCAGTCCTTGTCTTGCTTTGCTTTCTTCCCGGTCTTGCTGGGGCAAAGGCGCAAGAGCCTCGGACTGAGGCCCAGGCTGCGATTCTCATTGAACAGGTTTCGGGAACAATCCTCTACGCCAAGGACGCCCAGCGCCAAATGTATCCCGCCAGCACCACCAAGATCCTTACGGCATTGCTGGCAGTGGAGACAGGGGATTTGGATGCCCAGGTAACTGTTGGCTCAGAAATTTATTTAGTCGCCAAGGGAAGCAGCCTTGCCCATCTCAGCAGCGGCGACACCATCTCCCTCCGGGATTTGGTCTACGGACTTATGCTGCCCTCAGGCAATGACGCTGCTTATACCATTGCCGCTCACCTTGCCCGCCGCCAAGCCGGAAATCCTGATTTGTCAGCGCCGGAGGCCATTCAAGTCTTCGCGGAAATGATGAATGCCAGAGCCCGGGAGCTGGGGGCAAAGGACACACATTTTTCCGGGCCAGATGGCTTTCACGCCTCTGACCACTATACTACCGCCTATGACCTGAGCCTGATTGCCAGAGAGGCAATGAAGCACCCATTCCTCCGGACTGTGGTTGCCACCGCCAATCACGCACCGGAATCCTGGAAAGGCCGGGAAACCCGGAGCTGGAAAAACAACAATCAGCTCATTGACCCCCGCAGTAACTTTTATTATCCCGCTGCCACAGGCCTTAAAACCGGCTATACCGGCAAGGCAGGTTATTGCCTGGTGAGCTCTGGCAGCCGGGAGGAAATGGACCTTATTGCTGTGTGCTTAAATACTTCCGAAGACGGGCGCTGGTCGGAAGCCAAGGCGTTGCTGGATTATGGCTTTGCCAGCTATACTTGGCTGCAGCTGGTCCAAGCAGAGGAAGAAATAACAACTGTCAGCGTAAATAACCCTGACTGGGGCCAGCCAGACTCGCTAACACTCACCGCCGCAGAAGGTTTTTCCGGGGTATTTGCCCGTGAAGATGCCGGGGAGATAAAAAGAGAAACAGTCATTGACAATAACCTGCTGGCTGCCAAGAAATCCTTGGGAGAAGCGGCAGCCTCTGCCCAGGCAGAGTATGCCCTGCGAGCGCCCTTGATCAAAGGCCAGGTTGTCGGTCAGGTAAAAATCACACTAAGGGGCAGGAAGTTGTTTTCTGCAGATCTGATAGTCACGGCTGATGTGGCCCCCCTGCCCTGGTGGCGGACTGAGCCAGCTCTGATCCTCTATGGCTGCGCACTTGTTTTCCTGTCCGCCATCCTAGTCCTAAGATTAAGGCGCCGCCGCCAGACAGAATTCCCTCTTAGGGGCCGCCAATAATTTCATCGCCTTTTCCGCTGGGAGGAAGGATTTCCTGAAGCCAACGGCGAATAAATTATACAAGCCCAAATATCCCGGTGCTATTGCCCCGGGTTTATACTTCTTGAGGAGGAGTAATATGGAACATGTAATTGCTATTATCAAAAAACTATTTCTGGATATTTCTGCTGCCCTGGACCTATCCACAGACTTACTCCTCATAATTGGCTTGGGAGCGCTCTTGCTCCTGCTGATTATCCTAATGGTCGCCAGAAAGAAGCCCCGCAGACAAAAAATACATAAGGACAGCGATTCCGGTTTTTTGGAAGTAGGGCCGGAACCGGTGATTGTCTATGGCAGAGGACGGAAACAGGAAGAACCCCAGCCAGAGCCGGAGCCGGAGCTGGAACCTGAAGCCCTGCCCCAGTTTGACTTGACTCCAGAACCAGAACCGGAATCTGTGCCCCAGTTTGACTTGACTCCAAAACCTGAACCGGAATCTGTGCCCCAGTTTGACTTGACTCCGGAACCTGAGCCGGAATCCCTTCCTCAGTTGGACTTGACTCCGGAACCCCTGGGGCAACTCCTGGACCAGCCGGATTTTCCGCCGGAACCCGAACCGCAACCGCTTTCACCGTTAAAACCGGAGCCTTTGGACCTCTCTTCCCCGCCTCAAGCCCCTGAGAGTTCTCCCTTTCAACGTTTTATGAATGCTGATTTCGCGCAGGAAGCGGCAACCGCTTTTAAACCAGCATTGGCTCAAGATCCCTTGCCACTTCTGGAATCGGATTTTGCCAGCGAAATCCTGCTGTTGTTCAGCAAACAGGGCTTCACCATTGAAAAAGTCGCTTATCACGGGACCTATGGCGCAGATTTTATTGTTGCCGCCAAAGGCATAAGAGCCTATGTCCAAGTCAAAGACTGGAAGAAAAAAGCGACCCCCCGCACCGTTCAGGAAGCCCGCTATTATTCCAATACCAATGGCTGTCACAAAACTATCCTCATTCCTGTGGCAGGCTATACCAGCGCCGCCAATAGAGAAGCCGCCCAGCGGGCAGTCTTTCTTTGGAACGCTAAAACTTTGAAAAAGGTCAGAAATGGTGAGCTCTCCCTGGAAGAGTGGATCGCAGCCTCAAGTTTTTAAAGCCGGCATTGCCGGCTTTATTTTTTATACTTAGTTATAGGCTCAGGAATAAGTTGACGAATACCGGCACTGCCAGGGACAGCACTCCACCGGCAAAAAAAGCCAAGGGAGCATACTCCCGCCCCGCCCCCCGGGAAATTATCGGCAGCAGGACATCCATGGCGGTAGCGCCCGCGGGGGCAATGGCCGGCACCGGTCCCAG
>DIPE01000086.1:30352-30693 GCA_002427015.1 Firmicutes bacterium UBA5496
AATGGCCGGCACCGGTCCCAGCCAGCGCGCCACCAGGGGGGTAATGATGACAGCAATCAGTTCCCGAAAGACATTAGCCAAAAATGCCAGCGCCCCCAGCAGGGGACTGTGGATCTCGGAAATCAGCACAGAGGACAGGCTGTACCAACCAAAGCCCGAAGCTACAGCCGCTCCCTCCTGCCAGGGCAAGTCCCAGATGAGAGCAGTGAAAATTCCCCCCAGTATACTCCCTGCCAGTATGCCTATAGGGATAAAAATGATTGCCAGTCCCAGCTGGCGCAAACTGGAAAAAACCCGGCTAGCCCCGCCCAGATCAAGCCCCACCCCCAGCAGGAGCAGGC
>DIPE01000086.1:30791-34799 GCA_002427015.1 Firmicutes bacterium UBA5496
CCCACCCCCAGCAGGAGCAGGCCCAGCACCCAGACAGAGGCCTCAGTAAGAATGGGCAGCATCCCCTTGGCGACAGTCAAGCCCAAAATGAAACCCGCCACTACAGCGCTGAGCAAAATTAAGGTCAGCTTAATGCCTGCAGGACCCTGTGTCTGCTGGCGGCGGCCCTCTCCTCCTTCAACCCGGAATTTTGGCAGCATAAACCCCAGGAAAAACAAGACCAAAATGCTCCCCAAGACTGTAGCGGTGGCCATAAAAAGAGCCTGCCCCCCCAGACTGCCTAACTGGCTTACCACTTGCGGATCCGCTCCCAACCTGGCGCCCATCACCATGAGCAGCAAGATCAGGCTGGCATTGGAAATAGCCGACACCGGCAGCTTTGCTGCCCAATCAGGCTTTTTCGCCGCCAAAATATAACCGCCAACTAGGGGAATTATGATCATCCACATTTCTCAGCCCTCCTCGCACATGCCTATATCTTACCCTAACTGCTGGCTTCCTGCCAGGTCCATAAAAAAAGCGCGGACCAATTCCCGCGCCTCTATTCTACTTGCAGTTGGTCAGTTTCTCTATGCCTTGAACCAGATCCTTAATTTTAAAGGGCTTTGGGAATGCAGCATCAAAGCCGTATTTTTTACAGTCAGCCATAACAGGATCATGGGAATATCCGCTGATTACCACAGCCTTGACCTTGGGGTCCAATTTCCGCAGCTGGCCAATAGCTTCCCTGCCCCCCATTCCCCCCGGAATGACCAAGTCCATTAATACAACATCATATTTAGTGTTGGACATGCTTTTTTGGTAAAGTTTCAGTCCCTCAAGCCCATCCCGGGCCAAATCCACTTGGAAACCATGCATGCCTAAAAGCTCGGACAGTGTCTGGGCGATGATTCTGTTGTCTTCAATGATTAAGATGCGGCCGCCAGTTGGCGGGGCTTTCTTTTCTGGCTCTCCCGGGATAGGCTCTGCCTGGGAAGCCGGCAGATAGACATTAAAAGTTGTGCCCTTCCCCTCCTGAGACTCAACGTCAATCAGGCCACCATGATTCTTGACGATGGAGAATGCCGTGGCCAGGCCCAGACCTGTTCCCATATCTTTGGTAGTGAAATAAGGGTCGAATATATTTTTAAGGTTTTCCGGGGCAATTCCCACCCCCGTATCTTTTACAGAGAAGCGGACATATGCCCCCTGGGGCAGCGGCAGAGCGCTTTCCTCACCAATCTCCCCATTGGCGGCTTCAATAATGATGTTACCTCCAAGGGGCATAGCCTGCTCAGCGTTAAGAACTAGGTTGGCGATTACCTGTTTAATTTGACCTTGATCTATTTCCACGGCAGCAAGCCCAGAGGCTATCTTAAATAAGGCCATGGCTTCCGAGTCTTCCAGCACAAACTGGACAGTATCCCGGAGGAGCGGTCCAAGAGCAGACACTTTTTTTACTGGCCGTCCGCCCTGAGCAAAGGTCAAGAGCTTCTTAGTCAGTTCCTGAGCCTCAAAACAAGCGTCTTCTGCCATTTTTAAATTTCTGACCATGCCTTCTTCATAATTGGACATTATTTTGGCAACCTGAATGTGGCCCAAAATGCCAGTGAGGGCATTATTAAAATTGTGGGCAATTCCCCCGGCAAGAATCCCCAAAGACTCTAGTTTCTGCACATTCATAAGCTCAGTCTTGGTTTCTTTCAGCTTCGCCGTCCGCTCTTTCACCAGTTCTTCCAAGTGTTTTTCGTTCTTTTCCAGGGCTTCAAGTAAAAGAATATTTTCATAGGCCAGGGCAGAATAAGCGCTCAGGGTCATTATCAGTTCTTTGTCTTTTTCGGAAAAAGCCGCTGTTCTTTCCTCATCCCAAATGCTGTGCCAGCCATAAGCGCAGCCTGAGGTAGTAAAAGGCACCGCCAAACCGTAACCCCTGGATTCTGCTATCGGTCCCCAGGGCACCGGCGCCAAATCCCTCATAACCTGCTCCTCAACCGCCTCAGGCACTGACGGACAATAGTCACAGTGAGAGTGCTCCCGCCTTCCCCAATAATAACGTCTGCCCCCATTGTCCAAGCAAATTGTTAAAAGGGAGTTGCAGTCTAAAAACTCTCCTGCAGCACGGCTGGCGCAGTTAAGGAGCTGCTCGGGATTGCGTTGAGAAACTAGGCTGAAACTCAAATCAGCCAGGGTGGCTAGCTGCAGACCTGCCCTCAAAGAACCTGCCTGGGAAGGGGGATAGTCAAGGGCATGGACAGGGAAAACTTGCGGGCTTGCATCTTTGCCGTTTTTTTGCAAAAGGTCATTGACGGAGGCCAAAATGTACTGGGGATCTGAGGGCTTGGGGATTACTACACAGGTGCCGAGTTTTTGCCCCAAACTCAGCTCACCCTGGAGGCGGCAGGTGGCGGTATAGAATATTATCGGTGTATCTTTTTTGCCAGGCAGCGCGCGCAACTGCCGGGCAAATTCAATGCCGTCGATAGTCGGCAGCAGAATATCGCTGATAATTATATCTGGATGACTGGTTTGAACCATGCTGAGAGCAGCGGTGCCGTCTGTAGCTTCCAGCACCCGGTGCCCCAAACTGGAGAACAAATTGGTTAAGACTTGCCGGCTCAAGGCGTGGTCTTCAACAATCATAATCTCAGCCAATTTTAACCCCCTCCCTTTCTGCCACCGCTAATATCTGTGTGGCAAAGATCTCCGGTTCAATGGGTTTGCTGATATAGAAATCAAAGCCTCCCTTGAGCAGTTTTTCCCGGTCTCCCACCATTGCCAGAGCAGTTACTGCCACCAAGGGAATTTCCGCCAGTCCAGGCTGGGCCTTCAAAGCGGCGGCAACCTGATAACCATCTATTCCCGGCAAGTGTACATCACAGATGATTAGGTCCGGTTTCAGCAAAGCGGCCTTTTCCAGCCCCCCGTGCCCCTCAAGGGCAGTGTTGACACTGCAGCCGGCGTTTTCAAGAAGATAGGTCATCAGCTGCAGGCTGATAAGATTATCCTCGATAATAAGCACTTGCTTGGATCGCATCAACGCTCACTTCTGCCTTCTTCGAGAATAAGGGTAAACTCTGAGCCCTTGCCAAGTTCGCTTTTTACGGCAATCTGGCCGCCGATGGATTTTGCCAGGATATTGCTGAGATACAGTCCCAAACCGGTGCCGTCACTGCGGCAGGGGCCAATCTGGGTAAAGGCCTCAAATAGCTTGTCCAAATCCCCGGTTCTAATGCCTATGCCGGTATCGGCAACGCAAATCTCTATTCTCCCCCTGGCCTCATTTCCTTTGACATGAATAGTGATCTCGCCAATTTTAGAATATTTGATGGCATTGTCAATAAGGTTAATCAGTATCTGGCTTAAGATTCGGCGATCAGTGCAGATAACCGGGTCAGGGTCGGGAAGATTGACACTTAGGGTCAAGCCTTTATTACCTGCCAACTGAGTCATGGTAGAGGCGATTTTCTTGACAAATGCCCCACAGACAAATAACTCCCGCTTAATCTCTAATTCTCCCGACTCAATCTTGGTTAAATCCAGCAAATCATTGATCATCAACAGCAAGTGCTTGGCACTGACGGAAATGTTATTCAACTGCCTCTCCTGATCTTGAGTGAGGGGACCAGGCAGCCTCATCAGCAGGGTTCCGGTAAATCCGATAATTGCATTCAGCGGGGTGCGCAGTTCATGGCTCATCCTGGCCAAAAAACTGTCCTTGGCATCGCTTGCCTTTTTTAACTGTTGATTAATCTCCTGCAATTTGTCTTCAGCCAAATGGCGATGTTTTATTGCTTCAATAAGCTGAATATTGGCGGAGCGCAAAGCAGCTGTCCGCTGTTCCACTCTTGTCTCCAGATTAGCGTTAGCCCCGCGCACTTCCGCCTCTGCCCTCTCCCGTTCGGTGACATCCCGAATGACCAGAATGCTGCCGCTGGCCTGGCCCTGGTCATCAAAGACAGGATGAGCGCTAAAATCAATGGGAATCTCTCTGCCAGCACGGGATACCATTACTGCCCGGTTAACAAATTT
>DIPE01000086.1:34938-36686 GCA_002427015.1 Firmicutes bacterium UBA5496
ATCTCCTCCAGCTTATTTGTAGAGTCCTCTGCAACCTTGCAGCCCGTCAAGTTTTCCGCCACCGGGTTCATAAATATTACCCGGTTGCCAGCATCGAAAGCAATTACCCCGTCCCCGATGCTGCGCAAAGTCGTCAAAAACCAGCTCTCCCCTAGACTGTGCCGAATCTTTAAGGCATCTATGCCCTCATCTTCGGCAAACAATTCTTTACTAGCGGCCAAAACTCTCCCCCCGTAATTTTTACTGGGCTAAGAACCGATAGTTGCGCTTATGAGCCCTTTTAGAGTTCCCTGAGCCCCCGCTTTGGGCTCATGTGAATATATAAACTAAAAATATCTATATACTACAATTAGAAAACAAGCCCCATCGCAAGAAAATTAAAGCAACCGCCAGAAAAATTCTAATTATACCCGGACAAAAAGATAAAGCCGATTAAAATACTCAGTTTTAGACCTTTACTGACTTTGACCATTCCTGACTATGATGATATACTCTAGATGAAGCAACAGATAATGACCTGCTTTAACAAGTAAGTACAATTACTGGAGGTGCCTTATGTTTGAATTAACTCCCTATTCCCGCAATCCCATGTTGCCTGGTTCTTTGTTCCGTGACATCTTTACTGATGACTTCTTGGGTGGTCTCTCTACTATTAAAGCTGACATCTTTGCAGAAGGCGACAAACTGGTCATCGAGGCAGAATTGCCTGGGTTCGACAAGGATGAAATCAAGATCAAAGTCAATGATAAACAACTGACCATTTCCGCCCAGCGCAAGGAGACAAATGAAGAAAGGGCGGAAAATTATATCCGCAGAGAGCGCAGCCTCAGCCAAGTCTGCAGAACCTTCATCGTGGATAATCTAGATGCTGACAAAATTCAAGCTACGTTTGAAAACGGCCTGCTGCGGCTGACTGTGCCAACACCTCAAGAATTGCAGCCAAAAGTTAAAGAAATCCGCATCCAATAAGCTATCTCCTCCGCCCCCCCCGGGGCGTTTTTTACAGATTGCAAAGGTAACCTGAACCACTATAACATGAAGTATTTAAGAAAATTGTCGAATCCTGTCTGTTGTGTAAATTAATTTTGAGCCAAGATACAGACAACGAACCCCGCTTGCTGACGCAAGCGGGGTTCTGGTGATTTTACATATATAATCCGGTTTTACTGATAGATAGTTTTCCATCCAGAATGGCATTCAATGTTATGATGCCGGTTTTTATCGGGTCAATTACCGGAATGCCTACCTGGGCTTCAATTTCATCGCCAATCATTGTCATTCCTGCGCAGCCCAGCAACAGAACCTCTGCGCCCTTTTCCTTTGCTGCTTTTGAGGAGTTGAGAATGCTGTTTCTAAGCACTTCTTTATCATTGACAAAATCCGCAATCGGCAGATTAAAGGTTTCCACAGAAGCCATTCGCGCTTCCAGGCCATACATTTTTACTGCAGATTCCATCATTGGCTTGGCCTTGGTGGAGGAAGCAAGAATAGAAAACTTAAACCCTAAGAGCAAAGCCATGGACATCGCGCATTCGGCGATGCCAATTACGGGGACCTGGCAAATTTCCTTTAACGCATATAGACAGGGATCACCGAAACATGCAAGCAGCACGCCATCATAGTGTTTCCCCGAGGCCTGTACTTGATTTAGATATTTAATAACCTCAGTTCCGGCTACTGTATAATCAACGAAACTTTCCAAAACCTCAGGGGCAGCATCCATCTTGACAACAGTCACGGCTAAATCC
>DIPE01000086.1:36781-52028 GCA_002427015.1 Firmicutes bacterium UBA5496
AGTCACGGCTAAATCCGGAAGATTTAGTCCGGAAACGGTGTGTTGGATATCTGCAGTCATTTTATCAGAACTGTTGGGATTGATTAAAAGTATTTGCTTCATATTGTCCTCCTCAGCAGTTATTTGCATGGGCTACTTAGCCAGCTGAGACCACTGCTCAAACATCTTTTCCGGAGAAATAATATTATTATCAAACCCGACTGCTTCTAACCGCTGAGCCAGTCTTGTAATTTGAGGAGGCTTGATATTGGCTTTTTCCAGTAATTCCTGCAAAAGAGGGAGCAAGGGTAACAATAGAGAATGTTAACTATGATGAATGTGTTCGTTTAGCTGCCGAAGAAGCTGCCACTCCCCATGGAGTCATGGTCCAGGATACTGCCTGGGAAGGTTACGAGGAAATCCCTGCCTGGATTATGCAGGGCTATGGCACCATGGCTATGGAAGCTGTCGAACAGCTAAAAGGGGCAGGCGTTGAACGTCCTACTCATGTCTTTGTCCAGGCTGGTGTTGGTTCCCTGGCTGGCGCAGTCCAAGGATTCATTGCCAATATGTATCCTGATAATCCCCCTACCACTGTAATCATGGAAGCCCAGGTGGCCAACTGCTTGTTTCAATCTGCTGTAGCAGCAGATGGAGAAGCAAGAGCTGTAGGCGGAGATTTGCAGACAATCATGGCGGGGCTGGCATGCGGCGAGGCAAACACCATCTCCTGGGACATTCTCAAGAATCACAGCAGCATATTCGTCTCCTGCCCTGACTGGGTTGCCGCAAAAGGCATGAGAATGCTGGCCGCCCCCTGCAAAGGCGATACTCAGGTTGTTTCCGGTGAAAGTGGCGCTGTAGGCATGGGCTTGCTGGCGACCCTAATGCAGGATGAAAACTATAAAGATTTGCGGGATGCAATCGGACTAAACAAAGACAGTATTATCTTGTTATTTTCCACCGAAGGCGACACCGATCCTGAAAACTACAAGAGAATTGTCTGGGGAAATACCAAGTCTTGTTAAGTCTGATTTAAATAAAAACTGAAAATTAAGGAGGATGCGTTAATGGATTTCCAAAAAATCAAAGCGGCTGCAGAAGGTTATCAAGAAGATATGACAAAGTTTCTGCGGGATTTAGTAGCAATTCCCGGCGAAAGCTGCGGCGAAGAAGGCGTCGTCAAGCGCATTGAAGCAGAAATGAAAAAGGTTGGTTTTGACAAGGTAGAAATTGACCCTATGGGCAATGTCCTGGGCTATATGGGCACAGGCAAAACCCTGATTGCATATGACGCCCATGTGGACACCGTTGGCATCGGCAATATCGATACCTGGGAATTTGATCCCTATAAAGGCTTTGAAACTGAAACTGAAATCGGCGGCCGCGGCACTTCTGACCAATTAGGCGGCATTGTCTCCTCTGTGTATGGCGCCAAAATCATGAAAGATCTTGGCCTCCTCTCCGACAAATACACCGTCTTGGTTACAGGCACTGTGCAGGAAGAAGACTGCGACGGCCTGTGCTGGCAGTACATCATTAACGAAGACAAAGTTAAACCTGAGTTTGTGGTAGTTACTGAACCTACTGATGGTAATATTTATCGCGGCCAGCGAGGCAGAATGGAAATCCGCGTTGATGTCAAGGGTATTTCCTGCCACGGCTCTGCTCCCGAACGGGGCGATAACGCTATTTACAAGATGGCCGACATACTTCAGGAAATCCGCGCCTTAAACGACAAACTCCATTATGATCACTTCCTTGGTAAGGGCACAGTCACCACCTCACAGATTTTCTATACATCTCCCTCTCGCTGTGCAGTAGCCGACTCCTGTTCAGTAAGTTTGGACCGCCGCCTCACCCATGGCGAAACCTATGAAATGGCATTGGATGAAGTGCGCAACCTTCCTTCCTGCAAAAAATACGGCGCAGTCGTCAGTATGTACAAGTATGACCGTCCCTCCTGGACCAACCTGGTCTACCCCACCGACTGCTACTTCCCCAGCTGGGTAATTCCCGAAGATCATCCTGCCACCCAGGCGATGGTGGAATCCTACAGAGGCATGTATGGGGAGCCATTGGTTGACAAGTGGACCTTCTCCACCAATGGTGTTTCCATCATGGGACGCTACGGAATTCCCGTAATCGGTTTTGGCCCCGGCAAAGAAGCCCAGGCACATGCTCCCAACGAAAAGACCTGGAAAGAAGACCTGGTCCGCTGCGCCGCGGTTTATGCTGCCGTGCCCACTCTGTACTGCAAATAAGGCGTAAAAAAAAAGTAAAGGAGTCGACTGATTTGGATCAAAAATTGCAAGGTTTTATTGACAGATTAAATGCGCTTAACTTCAACAAAATGTACAACAACGATTTCTTCCTTACCTGGGAGAAAACTGATGACGAGCTGGAAGCGGTTTTTATTGTTGCTGACGCCCTGCGTTATATGCGTGAAAATAATATCTCCGTGAAGATTTTTGAAAGCGGCCTGGGCATCTCACTATTCCGCGACAACTCCACCAGGACCCGGTTCAGCTTTGCCTCCGCCTGCAACTTGCTGGGACTGGAAGTACAGGATCTGGATGAAGGAAAATCCCAAATCGCTCATGGTGAAACTGTTAGAGAAACCGCCAACATGGTTTCCTTTATGGCTGATGTCATCGGTATCCGTGATGACATGTACATTGGCAAAGGCAACGCTTACATGCGTGAAGTTTCCAAGTCGGTGCGGGAAGGCCACAGAGATGGCGTCTTGGAACAGACTCCCACTTTAGTCAATTTGCAATGCGATATCGACCATCCCACCCAGTGCATGGCCGATATGCTCCACATCATTCATCAGTTTGGCGGCGTCGAAAACCTCAAAGGCAAAAAAATCGCCATGACTTGGGCCTATTCCCCCTCTTATGGCAAGCCCCTTTCCGTTCCTCAGGGCGTCATTGGCCTGATGACTCGTTTTGGCATGGATGTAGTCCTGGCTCATCCGGAAGGCTATGAAATAATGCCTGAAGTTGAAGAAGTCGCCAAGAAACATGCCCAGGCTACCGGCGGCACCTTTACTAAGACCAACAACATGGCGGTCGCCTTTAAGGACGCTGACATCGTTTATCCCAAGAGCTGGGCTCCCTTTGCCGCCATGGAAAAGAGAACCAATCTGTATGCTGCAGGAGATACCGATGGCATCAATACCCTGGAAAAAGAATTGCTGGCCCAAAACGCCCAGCACAAAGATTGGTGCTGCACGGAAGAGCTGATGAAGACCACCAAAGATGGCAAGGCCCTTTACCTCCACTGCCTGCCTGCCGATATCAATGATATTTCCTGCAAGGATGGGGAAGTTGAAGCCTCTGTCTTTGACCGCTATCGCACCCCTCTGTACAAAGAAGCTTCCTTTAAACCCTATATCATTGCAGCGATGATTTTCCTGGCCAAATGCAAAGATCCCCAGGCAATGTTCAAGGCGCTAGCTGAGCGCGGCACCCAGCGCTGGATGAAGTAATTGTTGCAAATCATTCTTTTAGCGAAGCTCATCGGCAAATGCCGGTGAGCCTCGCTAATTTCATAACACAAAAAGAAATAGGTGATTGATTTAATGGGAAAAAGACTAGTAATCGCGCTGGGAGGCAACGCTCTGGGCAACACAGCTTCTGAACAGCTGGTGCTTGTAGCCCGGACCGCAAAACCCATTGTCGACCTGATCCAGCAAGGAAACGAAGTAATTATTGCCCATGGCAATGGACCCCAAGTAGGAATGATCAATCTAGGAATGAGCACCGCGCATGCAGCCGGCGCCATCAAAGCTGAGATGCCCTTCCCCGAATGCGGAGCCATGAGCCAGGGCTATATCGGCTATCATCTTCAAAACAGCATCAGCAACGAGCTAGCAGCCAGAGGCATCCAAAAAAGCGTCGCTACAATAGTCACTCAGGTGCTGGTAGATGAAAATGTTTCCGCCTTCCAAAACCCGACAAAGCCCATTGGCGCTTTTTACACCAAGGAACAGGCAGAAAAAATAGCCGCGGAAAAGGGCTATACCATGACAGAAGATGCCGGCCGCGGCTACCGCCAGGTAGTTCCCTCTCCCAAGCCCGTAGCGGTTGTAGAGAAAGATGTGGTGGCAGCCCTGGTAGCTGCTGGCGTGGTTGTAATTACCGCCGGGGGAGGCGGTATCCCTGTCATCCAAAAGAACAGTCGCCTGGTGGGGGTACCCGCTGTAATCGACAAGGATTTCGCTTCCGCCAAAGTCGCTGAACTCCTTGATGCAGATGCTCTTATTATCTTGACTGCCGTAGATCGGGTAGCCATCAATTGGGGCAAGCCCAGCCAGAAGTCTTTGGCGGAGATGACCGTCGCTCAGGCAGAACAATACTGCGAAGAAGGCCATTTTGCCCCTGGCAGCATGCTGCCAAAGGTGAAAGCAGCTATCGGCTTTGCTAAATCCAAAGCCGGACGCAAGGCAATCATTGCCTCTCTGGAAAATGCCTCCCTTGCCCTTCGGGGTGAGAGCGGGACAATTATTCAGCAGTAATCTCCAGTGGCATCACTATTTAGGAGGTAATCTGATGCATGTGACATTAGGCCTGATCCAAATGGAAAGCGTCCTAGGCGAAAAAGAAACGAACTTGAACCATGCCATTCAGCTGGTGCGGGACGCGGCCAAACAAGGGGCTAAGTTAATTTGTCTGCCGGAGATGTTTATTACCGGCTACCAATTAGACATTCTTGGGGACTCTCTTTACGACCTCAGTGAAGATATAAACGGGCCCACTATTGCCGCCTTAAGCAAACTAGCAAAAGAAATAAACGCTTATATCATTGCCCCCTTGGCCATAAAGAATCCAGACCAAGGCCCCCTCCTCAATGTGGCTGTTCTCATTGATGATTGCGGCCAGGTGCAAGGAGTTTATTCAAAAAATCATCTCTTTGGCAATGACGATAAATATTTCACCACCAGCGGCGAATATCCCGTCTTTAAAACCAAGTACGGAACCATCGGCATCATGATCTGCTGTGACAATAATTATCCCGAACCCGCAAGAATACTTGCTCTCAAAGGCGCGGAAATAATATTCACAACTGCCGCCTGGAGAATCCAGGAGGCCGATCTCTGGGAGCTGTATAACCGCTGCCGGGCTTCCGAAAATAACGTATTTGTCGCAGGCATAAATGCCTTTGGCCGCATGGAAGGATTGTTTTTATTCGGCCACAGCATGCTGGTCAACCCCAGGGGCAAGATCCTTGCCGAAGCCACTGAAGAGGGCAGCAGCGTTTTGGTCCGGACCATCGACTTAGACGAAATAGCGGCAATACGCCAGCACTCTCCCGGCCTCAAAGATCGTCACCCCCAAGAATATGGCGCTCTTTGTCAGCCTGTAGACCTGAATGGAATTCTCAGGTAGATTATTCGCCAGCTGAATCCACAGCAGGAAATTTTCCAAAGAAAAATGACCTGCTTTCACCCAAGGTGAAGAGCAGGTCATTTAATCTTGCCGGGAGGTTTATTTCTTAACATCGATGTAGTTATACAGGGTATACTTTGATATACCAAAATACTTTGAAATCTTATCGCCGCTTTTGCTGATTAAAAGGGCGCCGGAGTCGTACAGATACTGTAAAGCTTTGATTTTGTCCTCTTTGTTCATCAGGGCCACGGGCTTGCCCACCAGTTGAACGCTTTGTTCAAGCAGTTCGTCTAAAAGATCATTGACATTTTGCACAATGGGTTCTGGTTCTTTGTCCCCTTGTTCTGTCTTGGTCAGGTTAGTCAGAGTATGGGCTGCCATTAACAGCGCAGTCATATCATAGTTGATTGACAGTATATTAGTGGCTTGTCCACTTTCGTCATAAACATATATTGTGCTGGATTTGATTACCTTTTGATCCTTAGTAGTCATTAAATAATTAAGATGGTCCTCAAGGACAGCGTCCTTATTGCGCAATGCCTCCAGCACCACATGGGAAGGGCCGTCGCCAACCTTCCGGGAAGTAACATGCCCGTTTTCAATAGCTACAATTGAGCTTTCAATATTGCCATTGGTTAAATCGTGCACCACTACTTCGCAGTTTTCGCCAAAATGCTCGGCAATCCCCTTGGCAAGGCGCTTTAAAAAATCAATTTTCAACTCGTTGCTCATTTCCCCACTCCTTCAAATAATATAAGGGCACACAGTCTTTATATAGTGTAAACTATCAATAGGCAGATTGCTGCCCGCTTCAGGTTAAAAATTCAATCAACTGAGGTGATTCGATGAAACTGCTGATTAAAAACGGCACTGTTGTTACTCCAAGCTTATCATATCAAAGTAACGTCCTAATTGAAAATGGCATTATCACTGCTATCCAGCCGGGGCTGGATATTGCTGACGCTGAAATTTATGATGCCCTGGGCTGCCGGTTATTTCCCGGGTTTATTGACGCCCATACCCATTTGGATATGAAAATGGGACCCACTGTCACCGCTGACGACTTTAGAACAGGAACAAAGGCTGCTCTTGCTGGCGGCACTACATCAATTATCGATTTTGCCACCCAAGACAAAGGCGACACTCTGACCCATGCCCTGGAAGAATGGCATCATCGCGCTGATGGCATTTCCGCCTGCGATTATAGCTTCCATATGGCAATTATAGATTGGAATCCAGAAATTTGCAATGAAATCCAGAAAGTAGCAGACGCAGGAGTAACCTCCTTTAAGGTCTATCTTGCCTATGACAACCTGCGTGTCAGCGACAGCACAATCTATGAAATCCTGTGCCGCGTAGGCCAGGTGCAAGGGATTGTAGGCGCCCACTGCGAAAACGGAGACATTGTCAGCAAGCTAATCGAAATGTGCCTGCGTCAAAATAAAACCGAACCCTGCTATCATGCCCAAACCCGGCCTGACCTGGCAGAAGCAGAAGCCATCTCCCGTTTCACCTACATTGCGCAATTGGCGGGGGTTCCTGTCAACATCGTTCATCTCAGCAGCGCAGCAGGCTTGTCAGCAGCTATAGGCGCCCGCCAGCGGGGAGCGGATATATATATCGAATCCTGCCCCCAGTATTTTATTCTCGATGACAGCAGCTATTACTCGCCGGATTTTGCAGGGGCCAAGTTTGTCTGCTCGCCGCCAATTCGTTCAAAACACAGTCAATCTGCCCTCTGGAACGCTCTAGCTGCAGGCAGCATCGATACCATCTCTACCGACCATTGCAGCTTTAACTGGAAAGGTCAAAAAGAACTGGGCCGCAATGATTTCAGCAAAATCCCCAACGGCCTGCCGGGAATTGAACACCGTCCTGCCCTCATGTATACCTGGGGCGTGGCCGCCGGACGCATCAGCGAAAATCAATTTGCCGCCTGTTTATCTGAAAACACCGCCCGTCTATTTGGCATGTTTCCACAAAAAGGGCAAATAGCAGTTGGCAGCGATGCAGACATTGTCGTCTGGGATCCCAGCTCTCAGGGCATCATCACCGCTCAAAACCAGGTGCAAAACGTCGATTACAGCCCCTATGAAGGCCTGAAAATACAAGGCGGCGCTAAAGCTGTTTTCTTGCGGGGAGAGCTGGCAGCGGAAAATGGCAAAGTGCTTCTAGAAAATGCCGGTAAATACATTCATCGCCACAGCTGCGACTTTTTCCATAAAAATTCATAAGCCCTCAAGAAAGAGACCACCGCTCCCTGCCGGACCCCTCCGGCATGAGCGGTGGTGTTTTTTTTGCAAAAAAGAATTTTAGTTCTCCAAAGAATTACTTGGATAGTTTTCTGTGGAGAAACTGTCCTGAACCCTTTTCCCCCAAAAATTCGCCGTCTTCAACCAGAATATCGCCGCGGCGAATGGTCATGACCGGCCATCCTTTAGGAGTAATTCCCTGGTAAATTGTATAGCCAATTCCATAATGGAGGGTTTCATCAGACAAAGTAACTTCCTTTTCAGGATCAACTATGACCATGTCTGCATCGAAACCAACCTGGATGGCTCCCTTTTGGGGATAAAGGCCGAATGTTTTTGCGGGATTCAATGAAGTCATCCTCACCAGCTGATTCCAGGTGATGCGGCCTTTATTAATTCCTTCTGAAATAAGCAGGGCCAGCCTCTCCTCCACTCCGCAGGAGCCGCTGATGACCTTGGTGAAGTCCGGAATTACCGAACCATCTTCGTTGACCTCCAGGTTCTGTTCCTTGATTTCTCTAGTAAAGGTGCAGTTGTCAGAGCCTATAATAGTAAGAGTTCCCTCAGCCAGGCCTTCCCAGAGCTTATTCAGGTCCTTTTCACTGCGCAAGGGCGGGCTCATCATATTCAGGTGGCCGTCAGCAGTCTGATATACTTCATCAGTAAGAGTCAGATAATGGGGGCAGGTTTCAGCAGTTACCTTTATGCCGGCCTTCTGGGCATTATAAACAGCGTCCTTGGCTTCGCCGGTGGAAAGGTGGAAAATATAAACCGGACAATCCATGAACTTGGCGTAGGCGACAATGCGGTTAACTGCTTCCAGCTCGCAGATATTCGGTCTGGACAAGGGGAAAGCGCTCCAAGCCCGATTGCCTTCCTGGCACAGTTTTTCGGTGCAGTATTCTACCAGGGCATTGCTTTCGCAATGAAATCCCGGCATTGCGCCCTGAGCCTTCGCTTCGGCCATAACTTTCAAAATATCGTCATCCTCAATCATAACTCCGGATTTGCGGTAGGTCATAAAGAGTTTAAATGTAGGACAGCCATAGGCGACAATATCCTTGATTTCCTCAATGATTTTGTCATTGGCTTCAACGAATTTAGCATGAATGCCGTAATCAACCACAGAAACCTTCATTTCTTCATGCCGCTCTTTGATTGCTTCCATTACTGACTTGCCTTTTTTGGATTCAGAGAAATCCAGCATAGTCGTCACTCCGCCAAAGGCTGCACAGCGGCTGGCGGTATAGAAATCCAAGGTGTCATAAATGCCGTTTACGCCGGCATGAATATGGCAGTGGGGATCAATAATGCCTGGGAGAACATATTTCCCATTAGCGTCAATTACCCGTTTGGCGCTTTCAAGAATTCCCGTTTCCGAGATTGCAACAATTTTCGAATCCTTGATTGCTATGTCTGCTAAGTAGGACGAATCAGCGGTAATGACAGTGCCTCTTCTGATGATTAAATCAAACATCGACTTGACCTCCGTATTAGAATAATGTTGCAGCTGAAACTGGCTTTAGTATTAGAGTAAGGTCTATCACCTTCCAGCAAATCGCTGTATTTACAACAATATTTTAAAGCTAAAACAAAAATTTGTCAAGGTAACCGCCTCATTCTATTGTCTGCGGCCCCAAGGCAGATTATGTATATTAATTCTTGCCCGCCAGGATAACTATATTGTCATAAAAAAACACCACACTGTGGTGTTATGGGCTTTGGCCAGCAACATATTTACTGAATGATCTCTATCCGCACCTTGCCGACTCCGTCAGCATACAGGCCGATTGCCTTGGCCGCTGCCGCCGAAAGGTCGATTATCCTGCCGGGGACAAAAGGCCCCCTGTCGTTAATTTCAACCACTACAGTCTTGCCTGTGGGCAGGTAGGTTACTTTCACCCTGGTGCCGAAGGGCAGGGTCTTGTGGGCGGCTGTAAATGCATACATGTCAAAGGGAACGCCGCTGGCCGTTCTCCTGCCGTGGAGTTCCGACCCGTAGAAAGAAGCGAGTCCTTCCACTGCGTCGCCGGTGGCGCCTCTGGAGACTGTAAGGGTCCCCTTCAGGATGACGCCGGCAACAGGTTGAACAAGAATAGTCTCGCTGACTTTGCGCCGAGATACTTCTGCCCCGTCATGGCGGATGACTTCATAGGTAATCAGTTTGCTGCCGTCTATTGCCTGGATCTGCACCTTTTTTTTGCCCGCTGCAAGGGTGGGGTCGCTTTTATACACTGTCTTAGCAGCTATACACATTTCTTCGCTGACCAATTCAGTATCCACCCGGATGATTTCCACTGCCAACCCCTCTGTCAGCCTTTGCTCCAGGGGGCAGCTGAGCAAATCCCCCTCAACACTGATGCCTTGCTCTGCCAACAGCGCTGCCACGGTCCCCGCCCAGGAAATGACTGTCAGTTCCCGGTCATCCCCCTTAATGACAACATTTTTCCCCTTTTCAATAATAATGCAGTTGGACTGAGGTTCCATATCCAGTCCCGGGAAAACCCTTTCATAATCAGCATCCAGGGTAATATTAGCTTCAGCCAGAATATCCGCCACTAGTGTCTCGGTTGTAAAAACCTCCAGCTTCCCGGCCTCCGACAGAATTGTTACCAGCCGCGGTTGAGCCCCCACGGGATTGATGAAGACAAGGGCGAGGATAACCGCAAAAACAGCGGCCTCAAGTAAACATTTTTTCTTGTCCTTCATCTTAATCACCCCCAAATTGGTAAGACTTGTGCTTACCTTGATCCCAAAATACCTTATATAGAATTATATACTATATTAACAGGTTTTGAAGTTGGTAATTAGTGGATAGGCTGAACTTCCCCTGAACCAAGGGATCCTTCAGTCTTTCATAGGTTGGCATTTACAGCAAGCCCGTTTAAATACCAGCTAGTATCTCCCTGGCAGGCAGAAATAAACCTGCCGCTGTTATAGGCAGGTTTAAAAGTTTTAGCCGATGATACTCATGGTGTAGCCTAAATAGCCGCCGGTGAGATTGTATGCGTCAAATCCCTTCTGGATGAGGAAGCGGAAGCCCACATTTGCCCGATAGCCCACACGGCAATAGATGACAACCTTTTTCTGGGGGTCAAGCTCCTGATAGCGCTTTCTCAACTGGTCCACAGGAATCAGGATTGCCCCCTCTACATGGCCTCTGTCATACTCTTCCTGAGTGCGGCAGTCGAGGATTGTTATATCTTCCCCTGTGCGCAATTCATCCAGCTGCCGGGGAGTAATAATCCGCCCTTCCTGCCTGATAACATTGCTGGCAATCATGCCCGCCATGATCACGGGATCCCTGGCAGAGCCAAAGGGAGGGGCATATGCCAGGTCGAGATTTTCCAGGTCGAAAACTGTGAGATTGGCAAAGATGGCTGTTGACAAGACGTCGATTCTCTTGTCGACACCTTCCCAGCCTACTATTTCCGCTCCCAGGATGAGGCCGCTATATTCCTCCACCACCAGCTTGCAGATCATCCATTTGGCCCCGGGATAATAGCCTGCATGATGAAGTGAGGGGCTGTAGCAGACAAAATATTTTCTGCCCAATTCCTTTGCCTGCCCCTCAGTAAGCCCTGTGCGGGCAAGGGTAATGTCGCAGGCCTTGATAATACTTGTACCCTGCACACCCTTAAACAGCAATTTGCCCCCGGCGGCGTTAGCGCCGGCGACCCGGCCCTGCTTGTTGGCGCTGCCGGCCAAGGGAATGCGGATCATCTTTTTGGATACCAGATGCAAAGATTCTACGATATCGCCCGCGGCGTAAATGTCGGGATGGCTTGTCTGCATGGTAGCATCAACGATCAGGCCGCCACTTTCCCCAATTTGCAAGCCGGCATTTTTCGCCATTTCCAGCTGGGGTTTGCTGCCAATCGCCACTACCACCAAATCAGCTTTAACTCTAGCACCATTTGAAAGCTCGACTTCTTCCACCTTTGTATTCCCTTTGATTGCAGTTAGGGCTGCTCCCAGGATTACTTGTATCCCTTTTTCCTGCAAATGCCTCTCCAGAGGAATTGAAAATTCGGAATCAAAGCCTGCTGCCAGCTGGGGCGCCATTTCGACAATTGTTGTTTTAATCCCACGCTTGAGCAAAGCTTCAGCGGTTTCCAGGCCGATAAACCCGCCCCCAACCACAATAGCAGATTTTACACCATCTAAGCCTTGTTTGACATTTACAGCTTCATCAACTGTAAATAAGTTATATACACCTGGCAATTGGATTCCAGGGAGCATAGGGCTCACAGGCTTGCTGCCCGGGGCCAGAATCAGCTTATCATAGCCTTCCTTTTTTACGCCCTCTTCGTTTTGCACTTCAATTGCTTTTTCTTCAGGCAGAATCCTTAATACTTCATGCTCCAACCTTACGTCGATATTAAACCTGTCTTTAAATAACTGCGCAGTAACCAGCAGAAGATTGTTCTTTTCCTTGATATCTCCTCCCACATAATAGGGGAGACCGCAGTTTGCAAAGGATACATAAGGCCCTTTTTCAAAGATGATGATTTCTGCCTTTTCATTAACCCGCCTTGCCTTCACTGCTGCTGACGCCCCTGCAGCTACTCCGCCCACAATAATTATTTTCATAAATTTTCCCTCCTTGCCTGGATTTATAAAGGGGGCCCGTTAAGGCCCCCGAAAAACATGTACTCTTCCTGACCAGCTAACCGTCCCAGCTCAATTCCTGCCTGAACACACTGTGACAGAGAGTTCAGGCAACTAAGGCAATTGTACCTGTCTTATAAACCAAAGGGTGTGGCCCAAACCAGTGATAACAGATAGGTTACGACTAATGAAACTACTGACATGATACCACATACAGCGGAATAAGTTTTAAAGCCGCCGGAAAGTTTCAGATTGGGCACTAATGTGGATACCCAGAAGCCGCTGTCATTCATCCATCTGATAGCCATGGCGCCGCCAAAGGCCGCGCAGGCGAGATACAAGGGTGAGACGCCCAGGTTTGAAATGTTAGGAGCAATGAGGCTGGCCGCAGTAATCATGCCCACAGTTCCTGAGCCTTGCACTGCGCCAATAAGAGCTGCCACAATCCACACAAAGAGAAGAGGGCTGATGTTCCAGTTAGTCATCACGGCTGTAAGGGAAGCGCCGCTGCCGCTGGCATTGATAACTGCTGCGAAAGATCCGCCTGCGCCGGTAATCAAAAGGATTGTTCCCAGCACTGCCAGAGATTCAGTCAAGGATTTATTGGTCTTTTCTCTGCCAATGACAACCCAGGAAATAATAATGGCAACAATCGCGCCGGTCAAGAGGGCGATTACCCTGTTGGAGATGAATTGCACAAATGCAGGGGTTGCCTCGGCAAAAGCGTTATAAACAGTTCCAAACAGAATCATGATAATGGGGAGGATGATTGGAATTATTGAAAGAATAAAGCTTGGAAGTTTGACGTTTTCTTCTTTCTTTACTTCTTCTTGGACAGCTTGCTCTTCATCTTTTTCAGGATCCCACTTGATTATCTTTTTGTCCAGCAATACTTTATAGATGTAATAAGTGAGAACCGCTGCAATAGCTCCAATAACTACTCCGACAACAAACATCTGACCGATAGGAATTCCCAAAATTTCCGCGCCGGCCAAAGGACCGGGGGTAGGCAAAATAAAGCAGTGGGCAATCCCTGCGCCTGCAACCAACGCTCCCAGATAATAGGGCAAGGGATGGCGTGTAACTTTGCTTAATCCTTTAGCAATAGGGGAAACGATGACAAAGACCACGTCATAGAATACGGGGATAGAAGCCAGGAAACCTGTTGCGGCCATTGCCCATGGAGTGTTTTCCTTCTTTTTGATCCCTTTGAGGAAGCCATTGGCAATTGATTCGACACCACCGTAATCTGCAACCAGCTTGCCAATCATGATGCCGAAGGCAATGGGCAAGCCAATCCCAGTCATCAAACCGCCAAAGCCTGCGGATATGGTGTTTACTGATTCAACTAGGCCCAAACCTGAAGCAATTCCCAGATACAGGGAGCCGACCACTAATCCTATGGCAGCGTTTAGTTTTAGATAAGCCATGAGAAATACCATTATTGCAACAGCAATAAGCAGATGCACCAATACTCCCATGAATGTAAACCTCCCTTTTAATTAGATCCGATATTAATCCTGTCAAAATTTAAGATTATTGAGATATCATACTGCAGGAAAAATTTCAGGGCTTGGCCCCCGTACTCGTGCTCAGTAATAACCTTAGCCAAACAGACACCAGAGTAAAGGGGCCAATCAATCTTCTCAAAAGATTTCCCAGGCAATCAGTTGCCGCGGAGGCGGCCATTCAGGTCAGGAATGTTTTGTATTTTAATGCCTTAAGGCATCATCAGCAAAGACCTAGGCTAAATTATGGTCTTTTTTAATTTGCTCCAGTGTCCTCGGATTCTCCAGCATGTCAAGGATGAAACCTACGGCGAGACCAGCTGTCCTGGAAATTGTGCATTTTCCCGGAGCCAGGCAGCCTCTTTCCTTTTCTTCTTTAGAAAAATCCGCTTTTGCTTCCGGATTCCATGAATCCCACCACTTGCCGAAGCGCTTCCAGGTCACACTTCTACAGGTCAAACCGCCATACTCTTCCAGGAACTTTTGGCCAATCGTCTTGGCCACATTGTCAAAAGCAATCCAGCGGTAATCTTTGTCTTCCAGTTGTTTATTCCGGCCAATGCCAGAGGCCAAGCTGATGGCAAAAGCCGCTCCCGTCAAGGCTCCGCAGTTGCCGCTGCCCATATTTCCATGTCCCCCGGAAAGGCCCACGAGACATTTGAAGATTGCTTCTTCAGATTCCTTATCGGTAAGCTCGATTCCATATTCCCTTAATGTATCCACAACCGCCATGAAAGTTGACTGGGCGCAGCCCCAATATCTAGTAGTATTTTCATATCCCAGCTGTACTGCCCTGTCAATGCGTTCCTGCTTGCATCCTGAACAATCAAGCTTGCATCCCATCTGTATAACCTCCTTTGTATTTTTTGTTATTAAAGGTCGATTTCGGGTTCGTGTTCTTTCCATACCCAGGATTGATCTTGAGGATTTTCGATTAGATCCCAGATTGTCTCCACAGCATAACCTGCAGCCTTAGAGATGATGCAACCATTAGCATTTCTGCAGCCTTTCTTTTCGGCAACGGCAAACAATTCTTTATTCCGGCCGGGGAACTGGGAATCAAAGGCCATGCCAAAGCGCTTAAGGAGAATATCCCTGCAGATAATGGAGCCGAATTCCTGGACAAATTTATCGCCGACGCCATTTTTGACATTGTAATAGGAAATCCAGCGCTGCCACTTGCCGTTTTTCTCCTGCTCTTCGCTGCCGATTCCCACCGCCAAGCTGATGGCGGCGCTAGAACCCATAACCGCCCCGCAAGTGCCGATGTGCATATTGCCACAGCCGCCGGTTAAACCAATAAGCGCCTTGAAAATTTCATCCTGAACCTCTGGTGAAACAAGTTCTATGCCTTCCTCTCTCAGGGCATCCAGGGCTGCTGAAAAGGAACAGTGCGCGCAGCCTACCAGAGTTCCCTGATACTGAAATGCAAGTTCTTTAGCCCTCTGAATACATCTCTCTTTGTTTTTCACCGATTAAACCTCCTCGTATAATATGTTTT
>DIPE01000108.1:0-14818 GCA_002427015.1 Firmicutes bacterium UBA5496
TAGTTATCCACCCACCATTCTATGCCCGTAAGAATCAGGGCAGACAAAATCAAGGGCCAGAGAAGAGGCATTCCCTTGGCCCCGGCATGGCCCCTGACTTGGCCGCCGGGGGTTTCCAGTTGCTCCCTGGCTGCCACACTGTCGGTGGTAACAGGGGGGTTGACAGTAATGAGTTCCTCCGCCTTGCCTGTTATTAGCGTATATACCCCCGAGCCCAGTTTATGCCCCGGCTCCAAGGGTGCGGAACTGCCAAAAGCGTAGACGGAGGTTTCTCCCCCAGGCGCTTTCTGGCCAAAGCCCAGGAGAATTGAGGGCTGGGAGCTGCCGGCAAAGAGGTCCAAAATGTTGCGCAGGAGAATGGGAAAAGCAGGGCGCAGGGGCAAATCTCCGGCCTGAAGGGCAAAGCCAAAAACCACCAGGGGCTGGCCCCGGCGTTCCATGGCAGCAGCCAGCAGGCCCTGCTCGAATTCCAGGAGGCCGCTGCCGCCGGTAATCACCTTGCCAAAGCCTATGCTCACTTCGGAAAAATCCACATGGCTCAAAAGGGGATGGGCAAGGGGGCGGAGACTCTCTATTTTCACTGCCTCCCCAGTGCCAAAATGCGGATTGGGATGGGGAGGGTCGATGACCAGAATGGGCGCCCCTGGCAGTTCCGCGGGCAAAAAGCCGTCAAAGACAAAGAGGTTATACATCCCTGCCATGGCAGGAGTATAGGCGGCAGGGGACACTCTGCTCACGGAAATATCAGAATACAAAAGCAATGCCCGCTCCAAAAACATATTGCCCTCGCTGACCAGCAGCAGTTTGCCCGGGGCGGTCTTGGCCCCCAGGGCATAGTGCAGGTTATCCAGGTCCAGCTGATCCTGCTTGCTCACCACAGCCGCCGAAACCCAAGGAGACTGGGGCAAATTTCGCCACACCAGGACTTGGCGGCTCTGGGGCTCCAGCTGCACTTCCCGCCTCCCCGCCAATTCCCCATCTGAATCCCGGATTTCCACCCGGCCGGCAGCGGCGACAGTGCCGTTATTAAACACAGTTACATATAGCCTGTCCCCGTCGGGGACTACATTTTCTATCAGCAGGTTCTCAACTTCTTGGCTGCCCAAAGCAATAAATTCAAAATCCTCCTCAGGCAGGCGTGCCAGGGAACCAAAGCAGCCGGCGCTGTAAAGCAGCACCCCGGCGCCCTCTTCGGCGGCAGCCATGTTCACCGCCAGAGCCAGAGCGGCATTGGGGTTAGCCCTGGCGGAGCTGATATCCACCTGAGCCAGGGCCGCCAGCAGGGCAGCGCTGTCAGAGCTGAAACCGCTGACGACAGATGCCTCTTCCCCCATAGAGATAAGGGCGAATTTGTCCCCGGGGGCCTTGCCCCGGATTTGGGCGCGGATGCGCTCCAAAGCCTGTTCCAGGCGGGTCTCTCTCCCTTCCCGCACTCCCATGGAAATTGAAGTATCGACGATAATAACGCTGATGGTGCCTGAACCCGTCACCAGGTTAAGCACAGGCCGGGCCAGGGCCAGCACCAGCAAAAGCGCTGTTAGCAGCTGCAAAATCAAAAGGAGGCTGCGCAGCAGCTTGGACAGGCGCAAGGCCGGGCGATTGACCCGTTCCAGGCGCTGCCACAGCATAATGCTGGACACAGTCTGGGGCCGGGTGCGTTTTTTCAGCATATAGAGGATGATGATGGCGGGAATGACCAGGCCCGCCAAAAGGGCCAAAGGTGTCAGCAGCTGCATTGGCTTCCCTCCTTCCTATTAGACGGATTTAAAGATTGCCGGAGCGATTGAGGCAAGGAAATCCACAGGCTCGGCGCCGGCATTATACTCAAAAAAGCCGATCCCCCGGGAACGGCAAAATTCCCGGATTTCCCGGCGGTGTTCCTCTGCCGCCTGCTGGTAGGCAGCCAGGGTGAACTGATCCAGATCCACATCTTTTTTGCCCCCGGTTTCAGAATCTACCAAAGTCAGGGCTCCCCGCCACTGGGGCTCAGCCTCGTCGGGGCTTACAACATGAAAGACAAGCAATTGCTGGCGGGCAAAGAGCAGACTCTCCAGGCCCTGCCGCCAATCGCTGAGAAAATCCGAGATGACCACAGTAAACTGATTGGGGCGGAGTAAATTCTTGAGGGAAAGGAGCAAAGAGCTGAGATTCCCAGTATGGCCAAATTCTTGTTTCTCTAAAAAGCCAATTATCCGGGGCAGAGCTGCCCGGCCGTGGACTGGGGGCAGGAAACTGCCCACATCTTTGGCGCCCACAGCCAAGGTCACCCGGTCATAGGAGCGGATGCTGATATAGGCCAGGGCAAAAGCCAGGGCCAGGCTGCGTCGCCCCTTGGCCCAGTCCCCCCAGCCCATGGAGGCGCTGCCGTCAAGGACAATGTTGACGGTAGCATCCAGCTCACTGCGGTTGAGGCGGGTATAAAGCCGCCGGCTGCGGCCATACATGGCCCAGTCAATGCGGCGGATGTCATCCCCGGGAAGGTAGGGGCGGTAATCGGCAAATTCCAGGGAGGCGCCAAACTTATTGGACAGGCGCTTGCCGCTGCTGGTCCCTGCCAGGCCCCCTTTGTGCCTGAGCATAAGCCGGTCCAGGCGGGCCAGGTCCAGATCAAAAGGGGCCCAGCGTTGTGTGCTATTTCCCCAAACATTCTCAGTTCTGATATCGCTTCGCCTCCTTAAAAAGGTTATCGCCCAAGTAGTGGTCGTTACCTTCTAAGTCATTACGAGTGTATACTTTTCGCAATTTTTGTATTGACAAAACATTTCCACTTCGATACACTATAATAAAGGAGTGATTAGGTTGAAACGTTCTTAGGTTTTAGCTATTGGTTTATTTTTTGATAAGGAGGGACTAGATTGAAACGTATCCTCATATCCTTAGGTTTTAGCACAATAATTTTGCTGCTGCTTTTTCAGCATTCTTACGCCAGCCAGTTTAATGGACAGAGTGTTGATTTTTGGGAGGCCAGGATAGATGGAGTCATGTATCACCATGTTGGATACTCTAGCCCTGCAAATGTAAAAGTGGCTTCGCTTGCTGGCGGTGTCGGCTTAGACAAAACAACCAGCTATACGAATACAGCACGGAATAAGTGGAGTTTTGTTAATTCGACAATGGATTCGAGTTCACCCGGAACAATTTTTATGTTTGACGGTAGTAGAGATGTTTTAAACGAAAGATGCCCAGAACTTGGGGACAATTACGGTATAACTGTATGGCAAGTCTCAGATGCGCCTACTGTAGGAACTGTAACATACGGGTCTAGAACAAAGTATGTTCATCATCTAAAAAAAGCTATATGTTATATACCGAAGCAATCGATTTCTGAAACAAATTATAAGAGCATATACGTACATGAATTTGGTCATGCGGCGGGATGGTTTGAGGGGCATTGCTAATATTATTATAATGGCGAAGTATGTGTTATGTATCAAGTCCACGACTTGAATAATTATGATTTACATTGGTTCGATAGGCGACATATTTATCAAATATATGAATTATTATGGCAGGGAGAGTAAGAAATGAAAAAATTTTTTGCCGTTCTGGTATGCGGGTTAATTCTCTGTTCCTGTTCGCCAGCGGAACCGGAGCTAGTAAAGTTATATGATCCATGCCCTCTTCGGGCAGCTAGTTACAGATCCATGCCTACTATAAAGGAATTATTGCAAGACAAAACTCATGTTGCAATTGTTGAGCTCAAAGATGCCGAGCCTTGGGGGGACACTGGTCGATCCATTTTTACTTTTACTATAAAGTCTCTTTTAGCGGGGGAAAAGTATGCTGACGAAATAAAGATCATCAACCCGACATCCCTGTATTCATTTGAAGAAACTTACCTTTTATTTTTAAGCTATTTTGGCAGCACTTTATACCCTTTCGATTTTTATGTGCCCTTTGACCCCTATACTTTTAGAATTTCCGAAGGGGAATTTATTGATTGTCTACAAGCTGTTGAAGACAGCCTTGCGGGAACCCCAAGGCGCTATGTGGAACCATTCCAAAATCCGGAGCATAACAGACTCAGCTATTTACAAGACTATATAAGCAAATATTCCCGTTCTGTCAGGAGGAGCAAGCCTGTGTCTGAGAATATTGACTTGCATTACCTTATTGAAAAATCCCAGCTAATTATGGAAATAGTCCCGAAAACTGTTGAACCAGTACCTGTAAATGCTTCCCTTGTTGATGTATCGTATGAAGTTTCCAATAGCTATAAAGGCACTCCCCAGGGCAATTGGCTTATGATGCCAGGCGGCATTGAACCAGGCAGTGAATACCTTGTTTTCTTAATAGAGCGTGAACCGGGCTATTTTGTTCTTACAAGCAGGGGCAGCTTTTTTCAACTTGGTTCTAAGGAATATACTGAGTTTTTAGCCCTATGGGAAAACAAGTAATTTTAAGCCAGGTATAATACTAAACCCTTTGGGTTCCGAACAGGACGTCCTTCTTAACAAGAAGCGCGTCCTTTTTCGTCGCTATTTATATTCTATCCCCTCTCGGTGCCGGCTAGAATTTCAGCGATGATAGCATCAGGGCTGATGCCGCTGCCCTGAGCTTCAAAATTCAGGAAAAGGCGGTGGCGCAATGCAGGCAAACTGACCTTTTCGATGTCGGCAAAGCTGACATTAAAGCGGCCGGCCAACAGCGCCGTCACCCGGGCGGAAAGGATAATGCTCTGAATGCCCCGGGGACTGGCCCCAACCTGGACATACTGGCGGACCCCAGGGGTGGCCAGGGCATTGCCGGGATGGGTAGCAACCAGAATCTTCAGGGCATATTCCAGCACCTTTTCCGCCACCGGCACCTCCCGGGCCAGACGGTTGACCGCCAATATTTCCGGCCCCGTCATTAGCGGCTGGATTTCGACCTGGCTTGTGCCGGTAGTCAGGGTGACTATCTCCCGCAGCTCCTCCAGGCTGGGGTAAGGCACCAGCACTTTAAAGAGAAAGCGGTCCAGCTGGGCCTCCGGCAGGGGATAGGTCCCCTCCATCTCCAAAGGGTTCTGAGTAGCGATGACGAAAAAGGGCCGGGGCAAGTCATGGGTTTCGCCAAAGACGGTGACCCTGCCCTCCTGCATGCTCTCCAGGAGAGCGCTTTGAGTTTTCGGCGTCGCCCGGTTGATCTCGTCCGCTAAAACCAGGCTGGCAAAGACCGGGCCCGGGTGAAATTCAAACTCGTCCCGGCCGGCCCGGATTAAATTAGTGCCGGTAATATCCGAAGGCATCAGGTCGGGAGTAAACTGAATCCTGTTATAGGAAATGTCGAGCACTTGAGCCAGGGTGCGGGCCAGGAGAGTCTTGCCTAGCCCCGGCACCCCTTCCAGGAGCACGTGGCCCCCGGCCAGGAGGGCCGTCAGGGTCAGGTCGACGACCTCTTGCTGCCCCACCATGGCCCGGCCGATTTCTTCTTTAACCCGGCCCAGTTTATCTATAAGTTGTAAATCCATTTACTTGCCCCCTTGCGGCGCAATCGCTTCAAAATAACTGCGCACGTAGTCTGCCAGCGGCCGGGGAATCTGGCTGCGGCCCAATGTGCTCAATGCCTGCCGGCGGTAACCGCTGAAAAAATCGGCATAATCATCCACCAAACCGGGATTATTGGGCAGCAGTTCCCGCAGGGTATATTCCCCTGCTTCCCCCTTGCCGGCTAAAATCACTTCCCCTTCTCCGGGAATATATACATACTGGCTGGGTGAGGGAACTGCGCTGCCGGTGCCTGCGCCGGCGCCTTGTCCTTGGCCGCTGCCCTGGCCACCTTGGCCTTGGCCACTGCCGGAGCCTTGGCCTTGGCCATTCCCGGGACCTTGGCCTTCGCCATTCCCAGAGCCCTGGCCTTCACCGTTTCCGGAGCCCTGGCCTTCGCCGTTTCCTGAGCCCTGGCCTTCGCCGCTGCCGGGCTCAGAATTGCCGGAGCCGCTGCCCTGGCCTCCGGGCCTGTTTCCAGTGAGGCCGGCAGCCTGGGCTGCCTTGCTCAGGCTCTCCCGAAAGGCTGCCGGGTCCAAGCCGGCCAGCTGTTCCTGCACTTGCTGCCATTGGCCTGCATCCGCGGCGCTGGGGTTTTCAGCCAACTTCCCCAGGGTTTCCGCAAGGCTAATATTTTGGGGCAAAGCCTGGGCCAGATTATTCAGAGCTTCGGCAAGCTGTTCAGCAAATTCCGGATCCGCCGCCGCCTGGGCCAGCTCCTCTGGCGACATCTCCATTGACGCCAGCAATTCTGCCAAGGCAGACTCCACAGCTTCCGCCTGTTCGCCGCCGGCTTCCAGGAGTTCTAAGGTTTCCCGCAGCAGAGTTTCAAATTCACTGGGCTCGGTAAGCCTAAGGGCTTCTTCCTTAAGTGCCTCCAGTTCTGCCGCCAGTTCTTCCCCCAGGGGATTCTCGGGCAACAGCTGTATAATCTCCTCAATCTTTTCCGCCGCCTCTTGCTGCTGTTCAAGAAGCTCCTGACGCAGAGCAAGGGACTGAGCCAGGCGGGGAGTAAAGACAATTGACAAGATGAGGATTACAGCCGCCGCCCCTGTCAGCAGCGCCGGCGGGATAAAGCGCTTTTTATCCAACCGGTATTTGGGCTGGCGGCGGGAGAAGAAAGTCTTGGTTTCCCGGCGCAGCTCCTGGAGAATGACTCCCTGGCCCCCGCTGTTTTCCACCAGGGTCTGAACCCGCTCCTGGCTGGCCAAATCCCTGTCCAGGCGACGGGCAATTTCCACATCCCCTGGCAGGGTCCGCCAGATTGCCGCCACTCCCGCCCCCGCCGTCATCAGGGCGGCGGGCAGCCGCCAGGGCAAAAGCCAGGAAAAGGGCGCAGCGAGAAAGGTCAGGAGGGCATAAATCAGCATGGCTGCAGCCCCTGCAAAAAGCAATCCCGCCAGCCAATATTCAATTCGGCAGTGATGCCGGACCTTCTTAAGCATTCTTAGTTCCTGAGGCCAGGGCATAATCTTACCCCCGTTTCTAAAGATATTAACCTTTGCGTTTTCCCACTTTAAGGGGATTGACCGCCCGGGTAGCCACCCAGAGGCTTAAGGCAGCCAGGGCGCCCTGCACCAGCAGAGCCAAATGCCACAGCTGCAAACCCCTTTGGGCCCAGTTGGTGTTCACAGCATATATTACATCCCGAAAAAAGTCGGGATAGAGCCATCCCAGAAGACTTAAGGGATTCATTGTCATAATCAGGAAGAGAGGCGTGCTGCTTTGCGTTTGCATAGTAATTGCTGAAAGCAAAGTGAAAATTATGGATGAGCCTCCCAGCAAGAAGAGAATGAGGGCATAGGAAGCCACAATCGCCGCCACCGTCCGCCTGAACAGGGCGGAAAACATCAGGGACCAGCAGCCTGCAAGCAGCGCTACTGTTAGGATGATAACGAAGAGTTTTAGCACCTCCAGGGGAGAAACCCCGCCCAAGAGAAAGACAAATCCGTACAGAGGCAGGCTGGCGAAAATAAACAGGATTACGGCGCTGAGAGCCGCCGCCAGCTTGCCGGTAACTATGCGCAAGGGCGTCAACTGGGTGCAGGTCAGCAGGTCAATGGTCTGGCGCTCTTTTTCGCCGCTGATAGCATTGCCTGCCAGGGCGGGAACTAAAAAGATGACGAGGATAAACTGCGCAACTGAAAGAAAGGAAAACAAGTTGCGCCCTACTTCTGCCAGTGTGCTGTAGCCCCCGGAAAGCATATAAAAGTTCGTGAGGAAGAAGAGGACGGCAAAACCACCCAACCCCAGCAAATACAGGGACACCATGCCAAAGGTGCGCCAGTTGCGCATGCGTATCCGCAGTTCTTTGGCCAGGAGGGGGTTAATTTTGAGCCTTTGCATCTTTTTCCACCTCCGTTATCTTCATAAAAAGCTGTTCCAGATTGCCCTTGCTGGGGGTAAATTCAAAGAGGGTAAAGCGGGCAGCCATCTCCCGCAGGAGACCTGCCTGGGTCAGGCGATCGCCGGAAAATACCGCTTCCAAGCCCCCTGTATTAACCAAGGCGACATCCCTCACTCCCTGCTGTTCCAGCAGCCACAGTCTTGCCTCTTCCAGGCGGTCGGCCACGGCGATAGAAATAAGGGAATCCCCCTCCACCCGGGCCAGGACCTCGCTGACGGGAGCGCTGAGAGCCAGAAGGCCATTGTTGATAATGCCCACATGAGTGCAGAGCTGGGACAGCTCCGCCAGGATATGGGAGCTGATGATAATGGTTTTGCCCATATTCTGCAGCTCTTTGAGGATGTTGCGCAGCTCCACCCGGGCCCGGGGATCAAGGCCGGAGGCAGGCTCATCCAGGAGCAGGACTTCCGGCCGGTGAACCAGGGCTCTAGCCAAACACAGCCGCTGCTTCATGCCCCGGGACAGGTTGTTTACATAAGACTGGCGTTTGTCGGTGAGGCCCACAAGCTCCAAGAGGCTGGGAATATCCCGGCGCAGGTCGTCAAGGGTGCGGCCGGAGGCTTCCCCGTAAAACTCCAAATACTCATCTACCTTGAGATCGTTGTAGACCCCGAAAAAGTCAGGCATGTAGCCAATGAGCTTGCGGGTATGCTGGGGATTATGAAATGCCTGGACCCCGCCGATGATTATTTCACCGCTGGTAGGGGCCAGCAAGGTGGCCAGCATCCGCAAGGTCGTTGTCTTGCCCGCCCCGTTAGGACCGACAAAACCATAGATATTGCCCCGTTCAACGGCAAAACTGATTCCCTGGACGGCGGCAAATTTGTCGTAGTACTTGGTGAGATTACTGACCCTAATCATTGATCCTGCCCCCAGTTACCGAAATATCCATCCCGTCCAGGTTAAAACCTAAATCGCCGGTATATTTTATGCGCACCGTCAGGTGATTTTCATACACCAAGTCCCCGGGGTTTTCCAGGAGGATATACCTGGAGTGCTTATACAAGTTGTCCAGGGTGCCAAGCTCCTGCCATAGATTGCTTTTATAATTATAGACAAGCACTGTTCCCTTGGCTTCTCCCCAGACGGCATCCAGATTGAGGCGATATTCCCCTTGAGAAAAATCTACATTTTCCGGCAGGGAAAAGACTAAATCCACATTTGCCTCTTCGTTGCTATAGAAATGATAATCCCTGGGAGAGTAGTAATCTGTTCTGGCGGAACCGAGCACCACCGGGGTCAATATCCCCCGGGGGATATTCAGGGAACCGGCGGCATAGAAATCACTGGTTTCCATTGTCTTCACCCAGATGTCCAAGGCAATCTTCTTGTTTACCCCTGCCACCGGCAAGGGGCCGGAATCCCCAAACCCAAGGAAGTATACAGAAGTGTTGGGGAAATAATAGGAAAAATCATACCAGCCGGGGAATGCCCTGCCTGAGGAATTGTACCGGGATAAAATGCTCTGAAAATCCGGCTGAGATATGGCTGTTGACATCTTGCTCTCTCCTGCCGCCAAGGGGCCAAATTCAAACCATTCTTTTCCCATTTGAATAAAGCTGGCGAAAAAGTCCTGACCGCTGTAATTGGTAACCCTTGCCTCCAGTCTATTTTGAGCGCTGTTATAATTAGCTTCTATTTGCACTGAGCCGGGCAAATCCAGAACTCCGGCGCCGTAAAACTTCTGCACCGACCAAAGGGGCGGGTTCTTCATAGCCAATTCCTGCTGGCCGCCCTCAAGCCTGGACACCATCTCCCCGCTAAGAGGGGCCAGATAGGCCTCTGAACTGAGGGTTATGCCCCGGGAACTGGGGACAAAGACTCCGTTGAGACTCTGCACTTTTGCCTGGTTTTGTGAATACAGCTCAATCAGATTGACCTGGTAAAGGACTTTGTCACTGCCCCGTCCCAGACGGCCATAGACAAAGGCGCCGGCGGTAAGGAGCAGAGCCACTGCCGGAATCACAAACCAAGCCCATTCCCGCCGGTCAATTTTTCGCAGCACCAGCCAATTCACCGGTCCTACCAGGATAATGTATCCCAGAAGCAGCAGAAAAAGCTTGCCCGGAGAAAGAGCTGACGCCAAACTGTCTTGAGAGATGCTGTTAAAAAGCTGACTGTAAAAATTATTATCAACAGAGTACACTTTCACTACAGGCCTGAGCAGAAAGATTTTCTGCCAGAAGGCCTCCGAATTAGCGGGGTTAAGCAGGGGCGCGGCTTCCAAGTCCAAGGCCGACCAGAGGACAGTGCCATTCCCTACTGTCTTGGCTGCCAGCAAGGGCTTATCGCCGGCAGAGACCAGGACCTGGCCCACAACCTCACCAACAGCAATGGTATATTCACTTTCCTCGAGAACGGAAAGGTCCAGTGCCGCCAAATCCCCGGCGGCAATTGTATCCACCCCCTGAATGCGGACGGGGAGCATATCCGGGGGCAACAGAGCCGCCGACTGTTGCCAGCCGCTGCCGCCGCCTACTACCAACATGCCTCCGGATTCCAGCCAGCGCCGCAGATTGGCGGCCTGCTGGGGGCTGAGAGTTACAGAACCGGGGTTGCTGAGGATAATCGTCCGGTAATTTTCCGCAAACTGCAAATTGTCCAGACTCTCAGGACTCATTCCCGCCACAGATAAATAACCCAGGACATTGCCAATGCGCTTGAAATCTCCAGCCTGTTTGCCCATTACCCCCACAAATATAGAGGAGGAAGAGGCCGTTGCTGGCCTGTTAGCTAAAGTGGCCTGGTTCACTATCCTTCCCCGCTGATCCCGAAGATAGATTTTATGGATAGTGACATTGGCGTAATCCCGCTGAATATAGCCCAAGGGCGGCAGGTAAAATACCAGGGAACCGGTCTTGCCCGCTTCCACAAATACGTCCCGAACATACTCCCCCCCCAGCTCCACTAAGACGCTGCCCTGAAAATCCTTGTTACTGTTGTTTTGCACACGCACTTCCAGCCGGTTCCAGGCATCGGGAAACATTTGGTCCCCGAATAAAAGTCCGACAACGCTGATATCCTTCGCAGCCTGGGCAGTCCCCGGCAGCAGCACAAACAGCGCAGCCGCAGCCAGCAGAAGAGCCAAGGCCCTTTTAAGCTTCATTTTTTATTCCCCCTCCCAGCCAAAGGAACCAACAGGGATGGTACTTTGGCTTATTTTTCTTGAAATTTTGGTAAATAGCAAAACAGCCCGGATACAGGTATGCGTTACAGTGGCGCAAGAACAAGTATACCGGGTTGCCAGGAGACCCCCTCTAACTGCATTATACCGAAGGGGGCAAATAGGTGTCAATGAAAGAGCCTAACTGGGACAGAAGGAACCGTCCCCGCTGTCCCAAACGGCGCGGACGGGTGTGGCAGTTTCCACTGCCGCTGCTACTACCCGCTGGATTCCTTTTTTCGCCAGGAGCAGCGCCGCTACTTCCCTGGCTGACTCTTCCCGGTCTAAAGTATCTGCCTGGTTGAGCAGGGGCACCACCGGGTTGGTCCCTAAAAACCTGCCGTAGCTCAAGGGATGGCAGATTACAGCCACCGCCAGACCGGGGGTAATTACTGTGCCGGTGGCAAGTCCCAGGTAGCGGCATGCCAGCTGCCAGCGATGGGTAGTTTGCGGGCCCAGTTTTTGTCCCAGGGCAGAGATGCCCAACACCGGCACTACCAGGGTATCCCGGGAGCAAATTATCGGCTCATATACTGCAGGAAACTTAATTGGCAGTCCCCGGGAGCCGTCGGCCTCGATGATAATGGCATCGGCCTGAGTTAAGGCTGCGAGCTTTATAAGCTGCGGACAGGAGAGGCCAACCACCTTGCCCCCCTCCATGCCGGCCCCAACCAGGACCTGATTGCAGTCAGCCAATATTTCCGCCGCCCGCCGGGCCAGAATTCCAGGCTCCGCTTCCAGCAGCAGGGGAATTTCCGGGGGAGGAGGGTACATGCGCGCTGTAGTTGTAAGCACCACCTTTTTGCCCTCTGCCGCCAATTCCCGACCCAGGAGATACAAGCTGGCGGTCTTGCCCCCGGCTCCCGCCAGGGCCACCAGCCGATGGCGGTTTAGACTTAAGGCCTGTGCCAGTTTCATCGGTCAACACCGCCCTCCAAATGGAGCAGGGCTTCCAGCACACCGCCGCCAATAGCCCGGGCCTTTTCGGAAATTGTAAAGCAGTATTCCCGGATGCCCCGGGGATCTACATCTCCCAGCTTGGTCCCGGCCCTGACCCAGGTTCCCCCCATCAGCAGTCCCCGGACTATGCCGTTTATGGGGGCAGGAATTGGGCGGCCATCTATTTCCCCGAATCTGTCGCCTTGGGCGACTAAATCGCCAATCGCCAAACCGGAGCTGAATATGCCGGGGGCAGAGCTTTTCAACACCCTTTCTTCCCTGTATCCCCCGATGTCCCCAGGATTGCCTGTATTGGCCTGGGCGGCGCCTGTATACAGCGCCCGACCCAAGTCATGGCCCCGGTTGGTCTCGATGACCCCATGGGCATCAACTCCGGCAGTAAAGCCCGGCCCCAGGGCAATGACCACCTTGGCCTCATCAATTCTGGTCCCCAGGTTTTCCTTGGCCAGCCTAGCGTCCACCAGGGCAACTGGCTGCAGAAGAGCGAGATTTTCCCCCGCAATTTCTCCGGGCAGGACCGCTATTTTCTCTTGGCGGCAAAGAATCATGGCCTCAGCCAGGGTGCGCACGTGCACAGCAACAACACCTTCCACCTCAGCCCTGCCGTCAAAGACAGCCTGGGCAAAGGCAACCCCCCGGCGCACTGCCAAGGGCCGGGGCAGCTCCGTCATTATTATGCTATAACCCGCCGCATGGAGGCGATGGGCTGTGCCCGAGGCCATTTCTCCTGCTCCCCGGATAAGCACCAGTTTCATTGACCGCCCCTCCCTTTTGGCCGATACTTTTTATATTCCTCGGGATAATCCAGGTCAATGTAAATTGCGGGGCTGTCTGCCTGGCAAAAGGCAACCAAGTCTGAATGGCGGCGAAGGAGGTTTCGCAGGCCCCCATCAGTATCCGCCAGGGCGAGAATTTCCGGCACATATTTTTTGCTGACAAAGACAGGATGCCCCCGGCGCCCCTGATACACAGGCACAAGAAAATCCGGACAGGTCCGGCGCCACTGCCGGGCCAAAAAAGCCACTAAGTCTGGCTCCAGCAAGGGCTGATCCCCCAGAAAGAGAGCGAATCCCATTGAAACCGAGGGCAAAGCGGCAATGCCCGCTTGGATGGAGGAGAGCATGCCCCGCTGATAAAACAGATTGTCCACAATCACCAGCCGGGGAACTGCAATTGCTTCCATAACCGGAGCCACCTTTTCCCTGCCCGCCCCCAGCACCACCCGCACTTCATCATCAATTTCCGGGCAGGCAAGCACAGTCCTGACTACAGTTTCCAGGATTGTCTTTTCCCCTTGCCAGGGCAGCAGCTGCTTGAGCCTGCCCATACGCCTGGCACTGCCGGCGGCCAGTATGACAGCAGTCAGCATTGCGTCCCCTCCCTATAGCCTATGGAACCCTTTGCCCCACAATTTCTTCATCGGCGGGAAAAACCCTGCCTGGCGCCAGAAATTAAAAATTGCGGAAGGAATATTACAAACCCTCTTGTATTACCAAGGATGTTGGCATATACTACTAACGAACGTTAGGTATGAAACTGCTGTGGCATCTCAGGAGGACTTTGAAACAATCATGTCCCTCATAATTAATATATTTAAAATCTATATTAATTTATTTAATATTGTCCCTTGACATAGAGGAAATATCTGATATTATAAAGACAATCTGTAAAGAGGAGGTTAAGATTATGAAGTTTAAGCCTCTGCTGCGGCTGTTCAAAGTAGCGCCCAAACTCAAGAAGTGGGCCTGGATGGCGGGAGTCCTCGTGGTTCTGGAAGCTGTATCAGCGCCGGCAATGGGGGAATTAATCCGCCGGATGGTGGATACCATCTTCTCCCCTGGCCCAGCCAACTACAGCAACTTGGTTATAGCCACGGTGATCCTTGTCCTGGCCATGAGCGCCATTGCCTGGATCAGGACCAGGGTAATAGCAAGGATTTCCGAGCAAGGCGCGGGTGAAATGCGCAGACTGGCAGTGGAAAGCCTGCTTGAAATGCCTATTTCCAGGCTGGACAGCATCCACACCGGCGATCAGCTTTCCCGCCTGACTAATGACGCAGGTGTCATCCGCCACTATCTGTATTTTGAAGTATTTTGGTTTCTCAGCCTGCCCCTGGCCGGCATTCTGGGCCTGGGCTACCTCTTTTTCCTGGACTGGGTGATGACCCTGGTGACTCTTGCATTGATTCCCATACTGGTATTTATCACCACTAAGGTTTCAGGGCCGGTGCAGAAAATCAGCGGAGAGCTTCAGGAAAACTTGGGCGTTGTCAACAACAGCACCCAGGATGCCCTGGGGGGAGCCGAGGTTGTCAAGGCTTTCAATCTCCAGGAAGAAATGGAATCCAGGCAAAATAAGGCCTTGACAGCGACTGTGGCCAGCGGCATGCGCCTGGCCAGGCAGCAAGCCATTGTGCGCATGTGTTCCGTTGCTTCCGGCTTCCTCCCCTTCATTTTGCCCTTGGCTTTAGGCGGCTGGTTTGTAGTGAGCGGGCGTCTCAGCGCCGGCAGCGTCGTCGCCTTTATTCAGATGCTCAACAGCGTGACCTACCCTATGTCCCGGCTGCCCATGGCCATGAGCGAACATCAAAAGTCCATGGCCGCCTTTGCCCGGATGTATGAACTGATTGATGAACCCAGGGAAAGGTCGGATGGCCAGGAATTCAGCAATGGCCAGGGAGTGGTCCTGCAGGCGGAAAACCTGGTCTTTGGCTACAATGCCGAACCCATCCTCAACGGCCTCAGTTTTGAACTGCGCCGGGGAGAAACCGTGGCCCTGGTAGGACCCAGCGGCGCCGGCAAGTCCACAGTTTTTAAAGTCCTG
>DIPE01000108.1:15027-17592 GCA_002427015.1 Firmicutes bacterium UBA5496
GGCACCATCGCTGAAAACATAGCTCTGGGCTATCCTAATGCAGACCGGAAAGCAATCCAGACTGCGGCCATCCGGGCCAATGCTCATGACTTTATCACTCAGCTTCCCGGGGGCTATGACCATGTGCTGGAAGAGAGGGGAGCCAACCTCTCCGGGGGGCAGCGCCAGCGCATCAGCCTGGCCCGTGCCATTCTCCTGGATGCACCCCTGCTCTTGCTGGATGAGGCTACCTCCGCCCTGGACACCGAATCGGAACGGCTGGTCCAAGATGCCCTGGATAATATGGCCGCCAGCCGCACCACCTTGGTTATTGCCCACCGCCTCTCCACCATCCGCAATGCCGACAAAATTCTCGTTATGGATGAAGGCCGGATTGTGGAAAGCGGCAAGCACCAGGAGCTCCTGGACAAAGGCGGCCTCTATCGCCAGCTCTATCTGCGGCAGCTGAGCGCTGAAACTGAAACTGGAGGTGTCGCCTGATGTTTAAAACCTTAAAAAGACTGATGTCTATGGTCAAGAAACGGGGCCGTTATATTACTGGTTTGCTTTTGATTTCAATTGTTTCTGCCAGCACAAATGTAACTGCTGCCTTTGCCCTAAAATTTTTTGTCCGGGCAGCCCAAACTAAGGACATTCAAATTCTCTATACCAGCATTGCCTTTATGGCAGGGGGGCTGTTCCTGTTCTTAGTGCTGATGCCCCTGGGCTACTGGCTCTATGAAACCTCCGTAGTCGGAGGCACAGCCAATATGCGCTCTCAGGTGTTTAAAAGCCTTCTGCGCCTGAAAACACGCTGGCTAGACGGCAGGCACAGCGGCGACCTCACTTCCCGGGCCACCAATGATGTCCAGGAGGCTGAAAAGGCCTACAGCCAAAACTTAGTTCAGATGGTGGAACTGCTGATGGAAGGCATTGCCTCCGCTGTGGTCATGTTCATAGTCGACTGGAAGCTGGCCCTGCCTCTGGTTTTCTTAGGCTTAGTCAGTGTCTGGCTTAACCGCATGCTTGTAAAGCCCATGCACAAGGCAGCAGAGGACGTGCAAAAAGCCCTGGGCGCCACTACTGAAAGGATTTCTGACATCGCCAACGGCAATCAGATAATCCGCATGTTTGACAGCCGGGAGACTATTGAAGCAAAATTCCTGGAACAAAACCAGGATGCTGTAGAAAAAGGGCTCACCCGCACCAAGTATGCCGCCAGAGTCAACGCTTTCAACACCCTCAACGGTTATTTTTCCTTCCTCGTCCTGGCCCTGGTAGGGGGCTGGCTGGTCCTCAAGGGCTGGTATCAGTTTGATACCATCATGCTCTTTACTCAGCTGCAAAACGGCGTCAGAAACTTGTTCGTCGCCATGGGCAGCTATATCACCGCTCTCCAAACATCTCTAGCCGGAGGCAAAAGGGTGCTGGAAATCCTCGATGCTCCCAAAGAACCGGAGCGCCTTGAACTGCCGGCAGCTGCTTCTCCCAGTTCTGCCGCCGTCAGCTTGGAAGCCGTGACCTTTGCCTATAACGGCGGCGAGCCCGCTCTGGAAAACATTTCTCTGGCAGTGCAGCCGGGAGAAACTGTGGCCCTGGTAGGTCCCAGCGGCGGCGGCAAAAGCACCCTGTTCAAACTGCTACTGGGCTATTATCCCCCAGAGGCGGGAGCCATCTCCATCCTGGGCCGAGGACTGAACCAATATTCTCTCCAGGAACTGCGGGAGCACATCGCTTACGTGCCCCAGACCTCTTACCTCTTCAGCGGCACAATCGCCGAGAACATCGGCTTCGGCAACCCCGGCGCCAGCCGGGAGGAGATCGAAGCCGCAGCCAGGGCCGCTTACGCCCACGATTTTATCACCCAGCTGCCCCAGGGCTACGAAACCCTGGTAGGGGAACGGGGCAGCCACCTTTCCGGCGGCCAGCGCCAGCGCATCGCCATCGCCCGAGCCATCCTCCGGAATGCCCCCCTGCTCCTTTTGGACGAAGCAACTTCCTCCCTGGACACCGAATCAGAAGAGCAAGTCCAGCTGGCCCTGAGCCGGCTGATGCAAGGCCGGACCACCCTGGTCATCGCCCATCGCCTGGCCACGGTGCAAAACGCCGGCCGCATCCTGGTCATTGCCCATGGCAAACTGGCGGAAGAGGGCTCCCATCAAGAGCTAATGGAAGCAAAGGGAATCTACCGCAACCTCCATGACATGCAATTTGAGGAAGACCTGCAAAGCGCAGGCTAGGAAAACTAATGGGCAAACCCACAGCCGCGGCTGTGGGTTTTATTTATTGCAAGGGTATATTATGTCAGGGGGGAGGCGGCTTGGGCTTGATTAGGGGATAAAATCAGGAAATGCACCCTGAAAATCAGCCAGGGATTTGAAGCCTTGCCGCTTTTCTCTGCAGCTGACAACTGCCTTGGCCCGCTCCAAATTCATACCCTTAAGGGACATGAGGTCCACTTCTGATGCCGCATTCAGGTCGAAGCAATACCTGGTTAGCTGCTCCGGCTCCCAGGGAACTGGCGGAATCATATAAGCGCCCGTCACCCATACTTCCGGGAAAACAGCTGCATCCAGAGAAATTTCA
>DIPE01000062.1:0-4197 GCA_002427015.1 Firmicutes bacterium UBA5496
AGCTTTTCGGGAATGCGCAGACCTGATTTGGTCATCCGGTAGAGACCGTGGACGTATTTGAGCAATTCTTGCTTTGGGTTGCGGGAACTCATTATTTGATTGCGGATATAAGGAGTCATCAGGTCAATTATCGCCATGCCCGGAGCGAGGCGGCTGACCAATCCTTCCAGCACCAGAATGCCTTTTAGCAACAGGGTGATGTCTCTGGGAAAGGCAAGCTTATTCTGGCGGCAGATGCGGAAGATCTCCGCTACCAGGCGGGGAATGTCCAGATCGTAAATTGAGGCAGAAATATAGTTATTATACAGCTGTTCAATTTCTGAGTAGAGAAGGGCCCGGTCAAGCTGGCCTTTTTTTACGCCTATTTGAATTACCGAACTGACCATTTGTTCTAAATCTCCCTGCACAATCCCCGCCAGCAGCCGATTGAACTGTGCTCTCAGCCGCTGGTTGAGATGGCCTACAAGGCCGAAATCCAAATAGGCTATTTTTTGGGCGCTGATGAGGATGTTGCCGGGATGGAGGTCAGCATGAAAGAAGCCGTTTTCAAAGACCTGGTACATAAAATTATAGATAATCTTGCTGCAAATCTCTTCCAGGTCATATCCGGCTTGGACCAGAGTGGTTTTTTCAGACACCTTGATTCCATCGATATGCTCCATGACGAGAACATCCCGGGTAGAAAACTCAGGGTAGACCCGGGGAATGGCAATGAATCGGACCTCTTTGTGAAACTCCCTAAACCTCTGAATGTTTTCTGCTTCGTGCAGAAAGTTTAATTCCAGCTCCAAAGAATCCCAGAGCTCGTCCACCACCTCTATTGGATTCCAGACACTGGTCCGGGGAATAAATCGTGACAAGACAGATACATGTTTCAACAGTCTCAGGTCATTGAAAATCATGTTCTCAATTCCAGGCCGTTTGACCTTGATTACTACCTTTGTTCCGTCCAGCAGTCTGCCCCCGTGAACCTGGGCAATAGAGGCCGAGGCAATAGGCTCGGGGTCAAACTGGGCAAAGAAAGCATCCAGGCCCCCCAGCTGTGCTTCGACAATTTCTTTGATGGCGCTGAAATTTTCCTGCCTCACATCATCCTGAAGTTTTTGGAATTCCTCTATATAGGGTTCGGAAAGGATATCCGGGCGGGTGGAGAGAATCTGAGCAATCTTAACAAAGGTAGGCCCCAGTTCTTCCAGGGCCTGACGTATTCCCAGGGGGCTTGTGCTGCCTTCCCTCAACCCGTATTTGGCGAAAACCCCCAGGATTTGCTGAAATCGCTGGCGGGTGCTTTGCTTAGCCATAGGTTATGGCAGCTTTTGTTCCAGTTTGCTAACCCGGGCCTCCAGATTGTGAAAGTCCTCTTTTGTTGCCAGGTTGAGATTGGTGATTATCTCTTTAATCATGGTCTGGTCGGGGTCTTTTCCGCTTCGGGTAAATCGGTTTTTTAGCTCTTGATTGAGTTCTTTGCCCTGGCTGACGGTGAGCTCGCCTTTCTTAACCAGCTCATCAATCATTTCCATGCCTTTTTCTAAAGAGTAGGCGACGCTGCCTATTCCTGCCAACAGAATGCTGCGTAAATTAAAGTTGTTGTCCATTTGCTTTCCTCCTGCATTTAGCATGCCAAGTTTTCACTGCTAAAATGTATCTTTGCGGCCTGGACTACAGCGCATTATTAGCCGTAAGAAATGAATTCATGAAAGTATCTTTATTTGTCTTGTTTTTATTGATATAATTTTGTTGCATTAAGGAATATTATGTGAAGGGAGGGATTGCAGTGGAAAAGCTGTATATTGTCACTGGCGCCTTTGGACACTTGGGTAATACAGTTGTAAAAAAGTTGCTTGCCCGGGGAAAAAAAGTGCGATGTCTGGCGCTTCCCACTGATAAAACCCGGGCCTTGCCGGGAGCGGAATTTGAATTGTTCCGGGGCGATGTCCGGGACAAGGCCAGTTTAGCCCCGCTGTTTAAAACGGGCGTACCTTGCGAAAAGATCATCATTCATACTGCTGGAATTGTTACTCTCGCCACAAAACATGTGCAAAATGTATATGATGTAAATGTGACCGGGACAAAAAACATAATTGACCTTTGTCTTGAAAACAATGTAGCCAAGCTGGTGTATGTCAGTTCTGCCCGTGTCCTGCCGGAACTGCCGGGCCAGCAGGTAATTACAGAAGCGGGCAGCATTGATCCTGTTGGAGTAAAGGGGCTGTACGTAAAGACAAAATCCATAGCGACCCAGGCAGTCTTGGAAAGCGCCGCTCAGGGATTGGATGTGGTGGTAGTGCATCCATCGAGTATTATCGGGCCCTATGATTATGGCAGCGGGCATCTGACCCAATTAGTTGTGGATTATCTAAACGGCGGCCTGAGGGCATGTGTGCGGGGAGGCTACGACTTTGTTGATGTGCGGGATGTGGCAAGGGGCATTTTGCTGGCAGCGGACCATGGGCGCAGGGGCCAGTGCTATATTCTTTCAAACCAGTTTTTCCCTGTAATAGAAGTGTTGGACCTTCTTCATGAAATCAGCGGCAAGGGGAAGATAAAGACTGTGTTGCCCAAATGGTTTGTTCACGCCAGTGCTCCTCTGGCGGAAACGTACTCTAAATTGCTCAATCGCAGCCCCCTTAATTCTCACTACTCTTTATTTACCTTCTTCAACGACTCCAATTTCAGCTATGCGAAGGCTGCTAAGGAGCTTGGCTACGGCACCCGGGAGATGAAAACTACTTTAAAAGATACATTTGCTTTTCTCAAAGAACAGCGGCGGCTGCAGTATACCGTTAACTAATATCCGCACCAGGGGTGCTTTTTTTCTTTGGGGGGGGGGAAGCGCAGATTCTGCTTCCACAGGCAGGCTTACATGTTATAATAATTAGAGCATTAGTGTCCGAGGGGAGGAATATTTGGCAATTGGCAACCGGAACTCTTATTTTTTAAGAGAATCTAGACCAATTTGGGCATAGGGCTACTGCTATGGAGGTGTTGTCATGAGTTTAAAGGAAACAATATCTGAAGTTCTGCACGCCATCTTACCCATTACTGTAGTAATTGTCTTGCTGCAATTTACTCTTGTCCGGTTTCCCATGGAGATTTTTTGGACTTTTCTCATCAGCGTTATTTTGACTATCGCAGGGTTTACGCTGTTTCTTTCCGGGGTGGAGGCAAGCCTTATCACCATAGGCGAGTTAGTGGGAAAATCCCTGATGCTCAGCGGCAAAGTGGGATTATTAGCTGGGTTTGGCACTGCCGTGGGCTTCGCGGTGACGGTGGCTGAGCCTGGTGTCCAGGTGTTGGCTGCCCAGGTTTCCACAGTTTCCGGAGGGGCGGTTTCTAAATATTTGCTGGTGGCAGTAGTGGCCCTGGGGGTAGGGATATTTCTTGCCCTGGCATTGCTGCGGATTATATATAAAATTCCAATTATCTGGCTTTTGGGCGGGGGCTTTGCCCTGGCCTGTATCTTAGCTTTTTTCTCCGCTCCGGAATTTATTGCTGTGGCCTTTGATGCCGGGGGAGCTACCACCGGTCCGGTTACAGTTCCCTTTATCCTGGCCCTGGGGGTAGGCATGTCAGCAGTCAGGGGCTCCAACGCAGCATCTGCCGAAAGCTTCGGTTTCCTCGGCATGGGCGCCGTGGGACCGATTGTGGCAATTCTGCTGCTGGGGGTGCTTTATAAATGATGGCCGCAGTCTTTGATGGCTTTGGGAACGTGCTCCTGGATGTCTCCTTGGCTTTTCTGCCGCTGATTCTGATCTTTGTGGCCTTTAATGTCTACAGCTGGAAGCTGCCTCGTCCCCAGCTGATGAAAATTCTTCGGGGCCTGCTCACGGCATTTATTGGCTTGGTCCTGTTTTTACAGGGGGCCAATGTGGGTTTTATCAAAGTGGGCGGGCTGATAGGGAACCATATTGGCCGGCTGCAGCATAATTGGATTTTGATTCCCATTGGCTTTATTCTGGGATTTGTGGTGGCCATGGCGGAACCGGCAATTAAAGTGTTAAACTTGGAAGTAGAAAAGGTTACCGGCGGTTACATCAACAACAAGGTCATGCTGTATTTTCTTTCCTTTGGCGTGGCCCTGGCGGTGTCCCTGTCCATGACCCGGATTTTGACGGGGATTTCTATCTGGTACTTTCTGGTGCCTGGTTACTTGCTGGCCTTTATTCTTGCCCGGCATGTCAAGCCGATTTTTGTCGC
>DIPE01000062.1:4421-4895 GCA_002427015.1 Firmicutes bacterium UBA5496
GAGCACGCCAATCTTCGATGGTTTTGGCATGATTGGAATGGTGGCAATGTTTGCCATCGTCTCTATTCTTACCTTGGGCTTGCTGTATAGCAGGAGCGAGGCGAAGGGGGTTAAGAAACATGGGTCCCGGCAAGAATCATAAATTAATCGTCGCCATTGTCAAAAAGGGTTTTGCCACCAAAATTGTCGCCGCCGCCAAAAAGGCCGGCGCCCAGGGCGGAACGATAATTTTTGGCAGGGGCAGCGCTGAAAAAAGTCTGTATGAAAGTATTTTTGGCATTGCCTATGAGCCGGAAAAAGAGCTCCTTTTTATCGCCGCAGGGGAAAATGAGCTGGACAGTGTCCTCCAGGCGATTACAAAGGAAGGCAATTTAGACAGACCTGGCAGGGGAATTGGCTTTGTCCTGGATTTGGCAAAAATCGTCGGTGTAGTTCACCTGTCTTCAATAACCCGTGATATGGAGGTGTCAAGCT
>DIPE01000062.1:5067-5257 GCA_002427015.1 Firmicutes bacterium UBA5496
CTGACGTGATTAAGGCTTCGAAAAATGCCGGCGCTGAAGGGGGAACCGTTCTCACCGGCCGCGGTTCCGGTATACATGAAACCGCCAGGATCTTTGGTTTTCCCATTGAACCGGAGAAGGATATCATTCTCACCTTGATCGAGGGCGGCAAGACTGAACAGGTGCTGGCGGCCATCGAGGCGGCAACGGG
>DIPE01000062.1:5469-7173 GCA_002427015.1 Firmicutes bacterium UBA5496
AAAAAAGACGGCCAGGTAAAAGTAGATCAGCAAGGCGACAATATCCAGGATGGTGGTAAGGATTGGCCCGGCGCCGGCAGCTTGATCCAAGTCCATTTTGTTCATTAACCAGGGGACAAGGAATCCCAGGGCTGCAGCTAAGGTAAGGGCGCACCATAGGGACAGGCCTACTACCAGGCCCAATCTGAAATCCCCTTGCCAGATGGTGGCGACAATCGCTGTGATAACGCCGATGATGCCGCCGATGGCCAAACCTCTTCCGGTTTCATTTAATAAAGTTTTCATAAATTCGTTTGGACGGATATGTCCCAAAACAAAGCTGCGGGTAAAGATAGTGGTGGATTGGGTGCCCACGTTGCCGCTCATATCCATGATAAGGGGCAGGAAAAATACCAGAGCCAGAACCTGGCTGAGGGCGGCTTCAAAACCGCTGACGATAAAACCTGCTACCAAATCTCCCACTAAAGTAATCATTAAAAAGGGAAGGCGGGCAGAAAGTACCTTAGAGATTGAACCATGCAGGAGGCGCTGGCTGAGGTTTTCTTCCCGCTTTTGCAGGGTAAGGACACCACCCTTTTCCAGCAGGTCTTCGGTGGCTTCTTCCTGCATGATGTCCAGGGCCCGGTCATATTCCAGGGCGCCTACCAGCCGGTTTTCTGAGTCGACTACCGGCAGGCTGACTAGGTCAAATTTCTTTAATGTGTTGACGGCGTCTTCTTGGTCAGTATCAGCAGTGACGAAGACCACGTCATCATCCATAATGTCACCGATAGTAGTTGCGGGGTCTGCCAGCATCAGGTCCCTGAGGGTGACAACCCCTTCCAGCACCCTGCGCTTGTCCGTGACCCAGACATTGAGCAGGGTTTCCCGATCAGGCTTTAAGGCGCGGATGTGGTCAAGGGCCGCCTGAACTGTGAAGTCCTGGCGCAGCCTTAAATACCGGGGGGACATAACCCGGCCCACAGTGCCAGGCTGGAATCCCATTAGTATCGAAGCTTTTTCCCGGTCCTCCGGGGGAATGGATTTGAGCAGTTCTTTGGCCACTTTGGCAGGCAGTTCATCCAGCAGGCGAACCTGGTCGGAAGGGTCGATATTGGAAACCATTTCGGCCACCTCTGCAGCAGTAAAAGCCTGCAATAATTCCTTTTGTTTAGCGGTTTCCATAAGCTCAAAAATTTCCAGGGCGATGTCTTTTTCCAGTAGCCGGAACAAAATCACTTGCTGGTTGGGCAAAAATTCTTCCAGCATCTCCGACAGTTCCTGAAAGCCCAGCTCATCATTTAATAGTTCTTTAAGTTGTGCCAGTTTGTGCTCTGCGAGCAGGTTGGCGATTCTCTCGGTCATGGCGTACCTCCTGTTTGAATTTATAGTGTCCAAAACAACAGCTGTTCCTTCGTCGTCCGTGACTGAAGACAATCACCTCCCTAAAAAAATCAACCCCGCAAGGGGGTTGTGACAAAGAAAAGACAGCCCTCTTGTCCAAGCTTCAGCACTTGCATGCATAGAGCCTTTTGGCTCAGCTGCCTTAGAGCCCACCTTAACCCGATGGGATCTGCTCTACCCGTTGGCGTCTCTCGACATTTCCGGGCAGCAGCCTGTCTCATGCAAGTAACCTCACCTAACGAAGTGCCTTGTAAATCTACTTCTACAATATCAAATAATGGCAGTGGGGTCAACTAAGCGCAATCACTCTGCTAAAATCTT
>DIPE01000090.1 GCA_002427015.1 Firmicutes bacterium UBA5496
AGATTTTTACGTGGGTTGACACGAAATTAACCTGGGGGCCACAGGAGTTCCCTGCCTGCCAAGAGGTGAAAATGCAGATGCGCAACGGTCTGTCCCCCGTCGCTGCCGGTATTCGCCACTACTCTGTAGCCTCTGTCGCCGCCAAATTCACTGCCTAAGAGGGCACATTTTGATAACAGGGCCGTCAAAAGGTCCGGGGCTTTTTCCGCAGCTTCCGCTAAATTGGCATAGTGTTCAACAGGCAGGATCAGGAGATGAACCGGCGCCTGGGGGTTAATATCCTTAAGCACAAGAATCTGCTCATCTCGATAGAGAACGTCAGCTTTTATCTCCCCAGCGGCGATTTTGCAAAATAGACATTCCACTATCAGTCACCTCCTTTGCTTATAACTTCAACATATATTCTCCAAATCCTGCAAAAATAATAACGCCCCTGCAGGAGCGCTATTTTCCGCTGCTGGCCTCTACCAGCAGAAATTGCGGATTTGTCTTTACGGTCAAATGGTTTTTATTAAAGAGAACCACTTGACAATTATTCTTATCGGGGACAATTGTCATCTCCACAACTCCCTGCACTTCCTTGGTGGAAATCAGCTGACAATTGACGAGAAAAACAGCCACTTCTGTTTTGGGGTCAAAGTCATAATCGGATAGTTCCAGCCCCAAAGCGTTGTGCATGGCCACCCAGGCATCTAAATCAGTGACTACAGAGGAGCGCACATCTCCAGACTGGGCAACTTGAACCAGGGTCTTATAGGGGACTGAATTGGGCAGGGTTGAAACCGGCTGCACTGGCGCAGACAAGGCGTCATACAGAGATACTGCCACCAGCATCAGAAACAGCACAGCGACAGGCAAGAGGCGACGGGCTTCGACCACCACCAGCTTGGTCATATACATACCTCCTGATTCTGGGAATGTCTATATATATGACCATTGCCACCGGGTTTAGACCAAGGGCCGGGCCAGCAGTTCCAAGCCGTAAACGCCGGTAATCTCCACCTTGACCAGGCTGCCGGGGCCGGAATTCCAGGGACAGTGAATCCGCATATATCTTTGCCCGTATCCTACCCATTCCCCTGGACGGGGGCTAGCTTCCTCCATGAGCACTTCCTCCTGGGAGCCCAGGAGCTCACGGGCGAAATCCTGGGCTAGGGTATGGCCCAGCTTGATTAACTGCTGGCTGCGTCTGGCGGCAATTTCCGGCGCCACCTGGCCTGGAAATGAGGCAGCCGGGGTGCCAGCCCGGGGGGAATAACGAAAAACATGGAGCCGGCAGAAGCCAACCTTTCTGACCAGGTCTAGGGTTTCCTGAAATTCCGCAGCGGTCTCCCCAGGAAAACCGACAATGATATCCGTTGAGAAGGACGGGCGGTCAAACCTCTCTTTCAGGCTGTCAGTCAAAGCCATAAATTCAGCCGCAGAGTATTTGCGTCCCATCCGCCTGAGAACACCGTCGCTGCCGCTTTGCAGGGGGACGTGAAAATCCTTGCACACATTGGCATTGGCGGCCACTGCCTCCATTAAGCCGGCGCCAAAGTCGGTGGGCTCCACCGAACTGATGCGGATGCGCACGGGAGAGACAGCCTGTGCCAGAGCATCCACAACTGCGGCCAGGTCCGCTCCTCCCTCCCGCTCTTTGCCATAAGAAGTAAGGTTGATGCCGGTAAGCACGATTTCCTTAAAGCCTGCAGCGGCTAATTCCCTTCCCTTTTCTAGGACATCGGCCAGAGGCATGCTGCGCAAAGCGCCCCTGGCTTTGGGAATAATGCAGTAAGTGCAATATCTTTGACAGCCATCCTGAATCTTTAGGGTGGCCCGATTCCTTTCGCTGAGCACAGAAACAGGCAGCTGTGGGAACCCTGTCAAAGGGTCTACCACAACGCGCCTGCCCTTGTTTGCTAAGCCCGCTTGCACTAAACCCACCAAGTCCGGTTTATGGCTGTTGCCCACAATTAAATCTACTTCTTTGAGAGCTGCCAATTCCTCCGGGGCCGCTTGGGGATAACAGCCTGCGGCCACCACAAGGGCCTCCCGGTTTCTGCGCTTGGCCTGCCGCAGCATCTGCCGGGATTTGCGGCTGCCTAGATGAGTGACCGTGCAAGTATTGACAATGTATACGTCGGCAAGGTCGTTAAAATCTACGATGTCAAAACCTGCGGCCTCAAAGAGCAGCTGCATGCCTGCGGTTTCATCCTGATTGACTTTGCAGCCCAAGGTTGTGAACGCTACTTTTATCCCTTTCACCCCATCTCGCCCCTGGCAAACATAACGCAGGTAAGCATAGCAATCGCCGCCGTTTCCGCCCTTAAAATCCTCGGCCCCAGGGTCACCGGGGTCCAGCCGGCCTCTGTCAGGAGCGCCACCTCTTCAGGGGCCAGCCCCCCTTCCGGTCCCGTTAGCAGAGAAATTGCCTGTCCCGAACAAGCCGCAAGCCCGCTCTTAAGTTCCTGCTCATCCTCCTGTTCCCAGGCAAAGAGCCCTGAACCGGAGGCAGCAACTTGCTCAAGGGTGAGCAGACCGCTGACAGCGGGAACCAGTTGACGCCGGCATTGCTGAGTCGCTTCCAGGGCGATTCTTTGCAAGCGGGCGAGCTTCTTCTCTAGATTCCCTTCCTTGACCACTGCCCGCCGGGCTGAATAGAGTGTTATGCCGGCCACGCCCAATTCTACAGACTTTTGCACAACCAAATCCAGCTTATCCCCTTTAAGCAAAGGGAGAAAGAGCCTGACAGCCACCTCCGGTTCTCTCCCCGCTTCCGCCGCCGGTTCTAAGACAATTCCCCGGCCATCTGGCTCTAGCCTAATGACAAAGGCCTGGCCGTCCTGATCCAGGCCGATAAATTGCTCACCCGCCCCCATGCGCAAGACATTAAATAAATAATGTCTTTGCTCTGGGGTTAATTGTATGGCCAGGTCCGGCGCCAAGGGACATGCCAGGACAACCCGGCGCATTTACTTCGCCCCCAGGACCAGGCAGACCCAGCCTTCTTGCTCATGGGTGCGCAGAACCAGGTCTCCGTAATGCTCTTCAAACTCCGCCATCCTTTCCTGAGGAAAACCGCTGAGGATTAAAGTGCAGTTTTTTCCCTGCCGAAAAATCTCGGCCAGACGGGAGCAGGCATTGTAGCCTATATTGGCCACCACTAAGTCATGGTCGCTGTTGGCAAACTCGGCAAAAGCGTCTCCTTGAATCTGATTAATTGCGCACTGATTAATGCGGGCGTTTTCTGCCGCCACTTTTACTGCCAGCTCGTCATTATCGATAGCATCAACCCGGTCAGCCCCGGATTTAGCGGCGACGATGGATAAAATCCCTGAGCCTGAGCCCAGGTCAAGCACCCTCTTGCCCGGAGCCAGGGCGGCAATCTCACGGATGCACATCTTGGTGGTGGGATGGGTGCCGGTGCCGAAGGCCATGCCCGGATCCAGCTGCACAAAAATTTGGTCCGGAGAAGCGGCCGGTTCCAGCCAGGAGGGGGAGATATAAATATTCCCTATTTCTACCGGCTGGTAGTGTTTCTTCCACTCCTCCGCCCAATCTTGCTCAGCAATAACAGTAGTCCTAACCTTGGCATTGGCTTTCAGATCCAAGGTTTCAAGATTCAGCCAAAATTCGTCCAAACTGGCCAGCATGGTTTGTGTAGCCTGCCCAATAGGAAAGTAGGCAGTGACAGTGCTGGTGCCATTATCATTGTTTTCAATCACTACGCCGCCTGCCCCTGATTCGTGGATAAAATTAGCCACTGCTTCCACAGCCTCAGTGTTGACGGTAATGAGAATCTCTGTCCAGTCCATTGTTTACCCCCTGCCAAATACCTTTTTTAAGCGATTGACCAGGCTGTTGTCGATATTCTCAACAGTTTCACCGGAAGCTTTGGCATAATTGCGCAAAGCGTCTCTTTGCTCAGGGCTCAAGCGCTTGGGCACTTCAATTTCCACAGTAACTACCTGATCACCATAACCTCCGCGATTAAGGTTGGGCACTCCCTGGCCATGAAAGCGAAAAACTGTGCCGGAAGCTGTCCCAGCAGGAACCTTAAGTCTCTTTTTCCCTTTCAGGGTTGGAACGTCCAGTTCCACACCCATGGCGGCCTGGGCAAGGCCGATGGGCACTGTCAGGTATATATGCTGCCCCTTGCGCTCGAAATATTCATGTTTACCGGCGTTAATAAGTATATAGAGATCGCCGGCCGGGGCGCCGTTGCTGCCCGCATGACCCGCCCCCGACACACGCAAGCGGGTGCCGGTATCCACCCCGGCGGGGATGTTGATTTTTTTCCGGGTAGTGGCCTCCACCCTCCCCTGCCCCCGGCAATTGGGGCAGGGCTGCAAGATTACAGTGCCGGTGCCGTTGCATTTTGGGCAGACTCGGGGCTGGACAATCCGGCCCAAGATAGTATTCTGCACCGTCTGAATGCGGCCGCTGCCCTTGCACTGTGAACACTGGCTGCGTTCGGTGCCGTTTTTGGCCCCCGTTCCCTGGCACTCTTCACAGGCAGCCAGCACTCTGGCTGCCACTTCTTTTTCCGTGCCAAAAATAGCTTCTTCAAATGTCAGGGAAAGGTTGATGCTGACATCCGCTCCCCTCCGGGAGCGGGACTGAGCGCCGCTGCGGCCAAAGCCGTCGCCAAACATTGTGTCAAAAATATCTTCAAAATTAAAACCAAAACCCTCGGCGCCAAAGCCGCCAAAACCGCCGGCTCCGGGCTGTTCATCCCCAGTAAAACCATAATTGTCAAACTGCTGGCGTCTGCTGGGTTCACTGAGAATGTCATAGGCCTTCTTAACATCCTTAAATTTCTCTTCAGCTGAGGGGTCATTGGGATTATGGTCAGGGTGGTATTTCCTTGCCAAGTTGCGATAGGCTTTTTTAATTTCCTCCGGTGTGGCGTCTCTGCCAACACCGAGAGTTGAATAGGGATCAAATCCAGCCACAGGCCTTCACCTCCGCGGAAAAAGTCAAAGCTTTGACCAAGCTTTGACTTTCAGGGCTACTTGTCAGTATTTTGGTCATCCACATCAGTTGCTTCGGCATCCACCGTGGAATCGCCGCCAGCATCCTGCTGGGGATTGGCTTGCTGATAGGCTTGAGTCGAGAGTTCATGGAGGATCTTGGTCACGGCCTCTATTTCCGCCTTGATGCTTGCCGCATCTTCACCCTTGGCTGCCTCTTCCAGGCGGCTGAGGGCGGCTTCGATCTCTTGCTTCTTAGCAGAGTCAACCTTGTCGCCCAAATCCGCTAAGGCTTTGCGAGTGCTGTAAGCTAGGGAGTCAGCATTATTTTTTACGTCAATCAATTCCTTGCGGGCTGCGTCGGCGGCAGAATGCTCCTCCGCATCCTTGACCATCTTCTCAATATCCTCATCGCTGAGAGCGCCGGAAGCAGTGATGGTAATCTTTTGCTCCTTCTTGGTGGCCAAGTCTTTGGCGGAAACATTGACAATACCGTTGGCGTCAATGTCAAAGGAGACCTCTATCTGAGGCACGCCCCTGGGTGCCGGCGGAATCCCGTCCAAATGGAATCTGCCTAAGGTCTTATTGCCGGCAGCCATTGATCTTTCTCCCTGGAGAACATGAATTTCCACACTGGGCTGATTATCGCTGGCAGTGGAAAAGATTTGGCTCTTGGAGGTGGGAATAGTGGTATTGCGCTCAATCAGCCTGGTAAAGACTCCACCTAGGGTTTCGATACCCAAAGACAGGGGCGTAACGTCCAGCAAAACCACATCTTTCACTTCACCGGACAACACTGCCCCCTGGATGGCGGCGCCAAGAGCGACAACTTCATCGGGGTTAACTCCTTTATGAGGCTCTTTGCCGGTTTCCCGCTTAATTGCCTCCTGAACTGCAGGAATGCGGGTTGAACCTCCTACCAGGATGACCTTGTCAATTTCCTTGGAATTGAGTTTGGCATCTTTAATGGCCTGCCGGGTGGGCCCCATTGTTGCCTCTACCAGGTCAGCGGTAAGTTCGTCAAACTTGGCCCGGGTAAGATTGATATCCAAATGCTGTGGACCATTTTCGTCAGCAGTAATGAAGGGCAGGCTTACATTGGTCTGCAAGGTGGAAGAGAGCTCAACCTTGGCTTTTTCTGCTGCTTCCTTAAGGCGCTGCATGGCGGTCTTGTCTTTGGAGAGATCAATGCCGGTATCCCGTTTGAATTCCGCTGTCAGGTAATCCACCACCCGCAAGTCAAAATCATCGCCGCCCAGGCGGTTATTGCCGTTAGTGGCCTTAACCTCAAAAACCCCATCGCCTATTTCCAAAATAGAGACGTCAAAGGTTCCGCCCCCCAGGTCAAAGACTAGAATAGTCTGGTCCTCATCTTTTTCCAAGCCATAGGCCAAAGCGGCTGCAGTGGGTTCGTTGATTATGCGCAGAACATTGAGGCCGGCAATTTTACCTGCATCCTTGGTAGCCTGACGCTGGGCGTCGCTGAAATACGCAGGCACAGTAATGACTGCATCCTGCACAGATTCTCCTAAATAATCCTCAGCATCAGTTTTCAGCTTTTGCAAAATCATGGCAGAAGCTTCCTGAGGAGTGTAATTCTTGCCGTCGATGCTGGCCGAAAAGTCAGTTCCCATATGTCTCTTGACTGAAAGAATTGTCCGCTCAGGGTTGATTACAGCCTGGCGTTTTGCCGTCTGGCCCACCAGACGCTCGCCGTTTTTTGTAAATCCAACCACAGAGGGAGTGAGACGGCCGCCTTCCGCATTGACAATAATTTCCGGGCTGCCCCCCTCCATGACGGCAACCACAGAGTTAGTAGTGCCTAAGTCTATTCCAATTACTTTTGCCATTACTTCGCATCCTCCTTCTTTATGTTTACCTTAACCGCTGCGGGGCGAATTACCTTGCCTCCCAGCATGTAACCTTTGCGCAGCTCTTCAACTATTGTATTATCTGGGTGCTCAGGGCATTGGGCATGAGCGACAGCCTCGTGCACCATAGGGTCAAAACTGCAGCCTAAAGCCTCGATAACCTTTACCCCTTCAGCTTCCAAGGCTCCCATCAGCTGGTCGTAGATCATGGTCATGCCCTTATGCACTGACTGGTTTGACAAAGATTCCAGAGCAATACAGAAATTATCTAAAACCGGCAGCAGCTGGCAAAGCAAATTCTCATTTGCCCTGGATACTACCTCTTGGGTTTGACGCTGGGTGCGCTTGCGGTAATTGTCAAAGTCGGCAGCCAGTCTGGTGTAATTAGCCTGCAGGTTTTCAAGTTCCTGCTGCAGTTTTTGCTCAGGTCCCTCTGGGGGTGTTTCCTGGGGCAGTTCTTGCCCCTCTGGGGTAAGAACATCTTTTTCTGTCATACCTAACTACCTCCGCTACTGAAATATTCCCGCAACCATCGGATAAAGCCAATGGTCTTGGCGTATTGCATTCTGGAAGGACCAAGAATACCTAGTGTAACCTTGCGGTCGGTGAGGTTAAAAGTGGCCACTACCAAACTGCAGTCGGTAAAGCTTTCCAGGCCAATTTCAGGCCCGATTTTTATTGCCAGGTCCTCAATGCGGCGGGGATCCGCTTCCATGAGCTTGAGAATCTGCTCATTTTGTTCCAGGGTCTTAAAGATTTCCCTGACCTTGTCCACATCCCTGAACTCCGGCTCATTCAGCAAGTTAGTTGCTCCATCCATTACCAATTCTTGAGCATCGGCAAGCAGTTGATGCCTCACCAGATTATAAATCTCATCAACTAAGCTGAGGTTGCCGGCAAATTCAGCTTTCAGCTCCCACAGGAGTCTAGAATTGATGTTTTTCAGCTGGATTCCCTGCAAACTCCGATTGATAAATTTTGCTAAAGCGTCAATCTCCCGGGGGCCTACTCCTTCAGGAATGCTGATAGTATGATGCTTAACGGAGCCGTCACTGAGAACGATTATGCATATAGCGCTGGCAACAGTCAAGGGAATAAGATTAATATGCCTTATTTCCTGAACGTTATCGGCGGGTTCAGCAATTAGGGAAATATAACTGGTCACCGCCGCCAGGAGTTTTGCCAGCTGGCGGGGATTGTGGGAAAGGGAAATGCCCGCAGCGGCAATGAGCTCTTCCATCTTGTTCAGTTCCGCGGGGGTGAGAATATAATCTTCCATAATTGAGTTGACATAAAACCTATAGCCCCGGGGTGAGGGAATTCTGCCGGCGGAAGTGTGGGGCTGCTGCAAATACCCCATCTCTTCAAGATCGGCCATTTCATTGCGAATGGTGGCAGGGCTTAAGCCAATTCGGTGGCGCTTGACAAGAGTTCTTGAACCCACAGGTTCGGCTGAACAAATGTAGTCCTGAATTATGGCATTTAGTATTAGGCGCTTTCTCTCATCCATTGAATTCACCCTCCCTTCTTGTTAGCACTCTAATCTGTCGAGTGCTAATTCCCCATAAAAAAAATACCACTAGGGCATCAATTTGTCAACATCCAGCAAACCTCTCAGTTTCTCGATATTCCCCCAGGTTAAGAAACGTGGCAATTTCAGGCCCTTCCCGCCCCTGGATAAATGCAGGCTGCTTTCCTCCACTCTTATTGTCACTAATTTCAGGGAGGGAAGGCGGTATTGGTTTTTCGGCCCCTTCAGGACAAGACCATGCTCATATTGCACAGAAAAAGTTGCAAAGGGCGCTTCCGGCTCAATCAGACGGGTAAGGCTGGCATCCACCAGCTTCAGTCCTCCCAGGACCAGAAGCAGGAAAAACAAAATTGCGCTGAAGTACAAATTTTTATCACTGGATTTCACCTGGCACCTCCGAAATACTCAACCAAAACGTCTGCAAAGAGTTCAGCGCCATAGACTGCTTCTTCCAAGGTATTCCAGTGTCCGCCAATCTCCACAAGAATTGCGCCGGGATGCAGATCTTGATTGTAGGTTGAATTCAGTCGGATTAGTATACCCCTGGAAAGCCCAGGATATTTATCCTCAAGAAGATTATGCAAATCATTGGCTACGCGGTTGTTTTTTTGCCAGTTTTCATGAGCAGAGCTGAGGACAAACATGATTTGCCCTGCCGGCCTGCTATTGATAGTAGCTGTAGTTACTTCCCGGCCAGCCTCAGCTGTCTTGCCCACACCATCCCTGTGCACATCAATTAACAACAAGGTATCTGGAGCAGAAGCCAAAATCCCCAAAGCAGTTTTCCGAGATTCCACATAGGACTTATTGTAGACCTGATCATGATATTTCCTGTCGTGGATAACAGGTATATTATTGCTTGCCAGCACATCTGCAATTACCTGCCCCAGCTGTACCACAGTCTGGGAAAAGTTCTCCGACCTTGCTTCGCCGTTGGAAGGAATGAAGGCTTCGCTGGCGTGGGAATGATAAATAGCGACCCTGCCCTCCAGGGGAGTAGTTATTACGGGATTTGCAGGCTTGTCCGGGGGCGGCCAGGTGACTTCCTGCCAATCTCCCGGGTTGATGCCGGCAAAGGCCGGCAACTGCAGGCCCAAGAGGCGCCAGGGTTCCAGCTTAAAACTGGCCCCGATTTCATCTACATCTTCATAAAAGACCGCAGGAGCGCCCCAGCTCAGCAAGTAGTATGGATTTAAAGTGTTATG
>DIPE01000003.1:0-3428 GCA_002427015.1 Firmicutes bacterium UBA5496
TTCTCCTTCGTAGGTTCCCAGCTGCGGCCCATTGACGAGTCTTATCAGGAACCGGTTATGTCCAATGTCCGCCCTGGCGTCAACTACCTGAAGTACCCCTCCCAAATTGTCAAAGAGGGAGTTAAGGAAATTTCTTCCGGTATTTCCTTTTCAGTAGCCCTTACAAATAAAGGCAATGTCTACGTCTGGGGCAAACAGCCTATTTATCTTAGCGGGATGGCCACCAGCATTTTCAAGATGCCTAAAGAGTTTAAACAAGGCAAAATTGCGCATATAGCAGCTGGCGACCGTTTTTGGGTAGCTATTACTGAAGACGGCAAGTTCCATGGCTTTGGTTACAACAACTTTAAGCAGTTAGAATTGCCGCAAGTGGTACAGATGAAAATGAAGTCAAATGCCGTCAAGCAGCTTTTGGCGGGAGAAGGTGTCACCGGCATCCTTTTTGAAAACGGTGAAATCTATATCTGGGGCAGCACCTTGGCTACCCGTCAGGATATCGTGCCCTTGGCATACCAGGGGAGAATTGTTCACGCCGAAATTTCGCCCCTTAATGTTGTCGTCCTTTTGGATGATGGCACCATCGGCGTTTTTGGCACTGACGGCAATGAGATTTCCCAAGTGCCTGCCGAACTTGCCGACGGCAGCGTTGAAGTAGTTGATTTCACCACTTCCGGCCGGGCAGCTATGGCTCTTGATTCTACGGGCAAAGTGTATATCTGGGGAAGCCGCATCCATGGCCTTCTCGATATTCCTGCTTTTGAAGGCAAAGTTGTGGATATGTTCGGCGGCAAGAATAACTTCGGCCTTTTGCTGGACAGTGGCAAGGTCATTTACTGGGGCGCCAATCATTTTTATCAGATGGATATGCCCAAAGAGATGCAATCCACCAAGTATGTTGCCGCATATTCCGATATCTTCCAAAACTATGCTGTAGCTGAGAACGGCAAGGTCACTGCCTGGGGCCATAAGGGCTTTATCTTCGGTTCGGACCAGTTCGGCCGGGATAACTTGACCCGCCTCATTCATGGCGGACGCATTTCTTTGACTGTCGGCGCCATCTCCGTGGTAATATCTGTGATTCTGGCTTTGATTGTCGGTTTGATCTCCGGTTACTATGGCGGCTGGCTAGATAACCTTCTCATGCGTTTCACCGACGTGGTTATCTCCATTCCCTTTATGCCGTTGGCCATAACCCTTTCAACAATAGTCACCGGCCGGGTTCCGGAAAAGTACCGGATCTATATGATTATGGTGATTTTGGGCATTCTCAATTGGCCTGGCTTGGCCCGTCTTGTCCGGGCGCACTTACTCCTGGAAAGGGAGAAGGACTTCGTTCTGGCAGCAAGGGCATTGGGTGTCAAACAGAGAAACATCATGGTCCGGCATATTTTGCCCAACATTTTTAACCTGGTCATTGTCAACGTGACCCTGGGATACGCCAGTGCATTGCTTATGGAATCTGCTTTGTCTTTCCTTGGTTTCGGCGTCTCGCCCCCAACTCCTTCCTGGGGCAATATGCTGGACTCCGCCCAAAACTCATCAGTTATTGAATTCTACTGGTGGAGATGGGTTATCCCTGGACTAGCTGTGGTCTTTGCGGCTCTTAGCGTCAACCTCATCGGTGACGCCTTGCGGGACGCAATGGATCCAAAAGCAAGTGAGAAATAGGGGGTGAGAAAATGAGCTTGCTAGAAATTAAAAACCTGCACACCTATTTTGAAACCCGCAGAGGTTTAATCAAGGCTGTTAACGGGGTCTCATTAAACTTGGATGGAGGCAAGACTCTGGGCATTGTCGGCGAATCCGGCAGCGGCAAGAGCCAGATGGCCCTTAGTATCCTTCAGCTGTTTGAATCAAACCAGAAAATCCATGAAGGCGAAATTCATTTTGATGGACGTTTGATTTCCAATTTAAAGCAAGAAGAACTTTACGAAATTCGCGGCAACGCCATTTCAATGATTTTCCAGGAACCCATGACCTCTCTCAATCCTGTCTTTAACGTCAGCAAGCAGATCAGCGAGGTGCTCATGCTGCACCAGGGCCTGAGCAAACAACAGGCACACGAGCAATCCATTGAAATGCTGCGGGCAGTAAAAATTCCCAATCCCGAAGAAGTTGTTATGCAGTTTCCCCATCAGCTCTCCGGGGGCATGCGGCAGCGGGTTATGATTGCTATTGCCTTGGCCTGCAGGCCAAAGCTGCTCATTGCCGACGAACCTACAACAGCTTTGGACGTTACTATTCAGGCCCAGATTTTGCGCCTGATGAATGAGCTGAAAGAGGATTTTAATGCTTCGATTATGTTTATTACCCATGACCTGGGGGTTATTAACCAGATGGCCGACGATGTCGCTGTTATGTATTGCGGCCAGGTAGTGGAAACCGCGCCGGTAGACTATATCTTCAAAAATCGCGACAAGTATTCCCACCCCTATACCGAGGCCCTGCTGGTCTCTATCCCGCTGCTCAGCGGCAATCAGGGGGATCGCTTAGAGGCAATTCCAGGCGCTGTTCCCCATCCTCTGGACCTGCCTGTCGGGTGCAAATTTGCTCCCCGCTGCAAGTACGCCACCGCCCGCTGCCGGCAGGAGGAACCTGACTTGGTTCCCGTCAGCGACGTGCAGGCGGTCAGATGTTTCTATCCTCAGAAGGGAGTGAGAAACAGTGGAGAATAAAAAACCTCTAATTCGCATTGAGCACCTGACTCATTACTTTCCCCTCAAAAAGAAGTCGATTTTCCAGCGCCAGCAATTATATGTGCGGGCTAATGAAGATATTTCTTTAAATATCTATGAGGGTGAAACCTTCGGCCTGGTGGGTGAAAGCGGCTGCGGCAAATCGACTCTGGGCCGGGTAATTCTCCAATTGTATACCCAGACTTCCGGCACCATTCTCTATTACGGCAAAACCTTGGAAGAGTTTAAACCCAAGTATGTCAAGAAAACCATCAACCGCCTGCCCAAGATTGTGGCCAGATACAATGAAATGGCGGCAGAGCTGGGCGATAATTTCGAAGAGAAAGCCAAAGAGAACAAGCGCATCAGAAAAGTCGTTGTCAGATATGCCGATGCCGTTCGCATTGCCGGCGGCTTAATCCTGGCAGACGATCTCAATGAAGTTTCCCGGGTGCTGCGAGAAGAATATGACGCCGGTTCCGCCTACTTTACCCTCACTCATAAACTTGGGGACGTAACCTTAAAGCGGGACACCTTAGTGGCCAAAGAGGCCAAGTCTGATGCCGATCAAAAGACTCTGGATCAGCTTAACAGTGAAATCACAGTTCTGACGGCTCAGAAAGATACACTGAAGGCGACCCTGGATGAAAAGTTGGCTGCTCTGCAAGCTCTGCGGGAGCATGTTTCCAGCAAAGAGGGATTTGCCCAGGTTGATGCCAAGCAGGACGAGGGAATCGACCTGGCCCAGCTGAC
>DIPE01000003.1:3707-12895 GCA_002427015.1 Firmicutes bacterium UBA5496
TATCCCCACCAGTTCTCCGGCGGCCAGCGGCAGCGTATAGGCATTGCCCGGGCCCTGGCGGTTATGCCTCAGTTTGTGGTCTGCGATGAGGCCGTCAGCGCTTTGGACGTATCCATTCAGTCTCAGATTATCAACTTGCTCATTGACCTGAAAGAGCAGGAAAAACTCACCTATCTCTTTATTTCTCATGACCTCAGCACCGTCAAATTCATCAGCGACCGCATCGGCGTAATGTACCTGGGTTCTCTGGTGGAGCTCACCAGCTCAGACGTAATTTTCAAGGATCCGCTCCATCCCTATACTGAGGCTCTGATGGAAGCTATCCCCACCACTGAGGATGAATCCAAAAAAGATTTGGTTACCATTGAGGGCGATATTCCCAGTCCTATCAACCCGCCCAGCGGCTGCAAGTTCCACACTCGGTGCAAGTATGCTACCGAGAAGTGCAAGAACGTTGTGCCGGAATGGAGAGAACTGAAACCCGGACATTTCGTTGCCTGCCACTATCCATTGGACAGAGGTGAAATACTTGTTCAAAAGACTAAGGGAGCGTCTGCCTAAAAAACACAGCCCGGAAGAGGTCGAAGACCACTTTCGCAAGCTCGAAAGCGTAGGCGGGCTGGAAAAGAACGATTATAAGGCAATGATTGTCGCCGCTTTTCTTACCCTTGGTCTGCCCTTGCTGGCAATGATAGCAGTGATTTATGGAGTAATATACCTGCTGTTCGTACGCTAAAAGTTAAAACAATCCATGCCTTGTCTTTTCCAGGGCGTGGATTGTTTTGTTATGAGCCGGAATTGTTTGCAAAAGGTTGAAAATAATCCTGGCATGATGTATAGTACTAAAGAAGTATGTTTATAAATTCAAGGAGGGTGTACGCTGTGAAAAAGATAGTTGTAGTTTTACTGGCCCTGGCTTTAGTCCTGCCTTTGGCCGCATGCAACAAAACGGAAGATCCCGGCAAGGATCCCGGCACTGATCCCGGCAAAGAAAAAGACACATACGAACTTGCTTTAGTTACTGACATTGGCACCATCGATGACAAATCCTTTAACCAGGGCGCCTGGGAAGGCCTGAAAAAGTACGCAGAAGAAAAGAAAATCACCTACAAGTACTATCAGCCTGCTGAAAAGACCGACGCCGCATATTTGGATGCCATCGACCTGGCCGTAGAAGGCGGCGCCAAACTGATTGTCTGTCCTGGCTTCTTGTTTGAACCCGCTGTCTACGAAGCCCAAGATCTCTACCCCGAAATTAAGTTCATCCTTTTGGACGGTTCCCCCAACGATGGGGACTGGAGCGCAGGTATGCCAACATACAGAATCGAGAACAATGTGTACTCGGTTTTCTATGCTGAAGAACAGGCCGGTTTCCTGGCTGGTTATGCCGCTGTCAAAGACGGCTACACCAAACTGGGCTTCATGGGCGGCATGGCCGTTCCCGCTGTTGTCCGCTTTGGCTATGGCTATGTCCAGGGCGCTGAATATGCTGCCAAAGAACTGGGCATCAAAGCTATTGAAATTATGTATCATTATACCGGTGGCTTTGACGCAACTCCCGAAGCTCAGGCACTGGCTGCCAGCTGGTATGAAGCTGGAACCGAAGTTATCTTTGCCTGCGGCGGCGCAGTAGGCAACTCAGTTATGGCTGCAGCAGAAGTGGCCGACAAGGCTGTAATCGGCGTCGACGTGGATCAGTCTGCAGAATCTGACACTGTCATTACCTCATCCATGAAACAGCTATCAATCTCTGTCTATGACGGAATTACAGCTTTCTACGCCGGCAACTTCCCCGGTGGCAAGAGCGTTACTCTTGACGCCACTGTAGACGGCATTGCTCTGCCCATGGAAAGCTCCAAGTTCGAGACCTTTACTCAGGAAGATTACGATGCCATCTTCAAGGACTTAGTTGACGGCAATATCGAAATCCTCAAGGATACCGAGCAAACCGACGCCGCTGACATCCCTGTAGAAGTCACCACAGTTAAGTTTGTCGGGTAAGCTAATCAGCTGTAAGCAGCATCACAAGCGTGATGCTGCTTATTTAGTTTGATGATTATCTTCGTTCATGATATTATCGATTTATATACACACTACAGCGTTCTATAGTCAGGAGGGAGCCCATGGATTATATTATTGAAATGTTGGGCATCACCAAAGAGTTCCCAGGCATCGTCGCCAACGATGAGGTCACATTGCAGGTGAAAAAAGGCGAAATCCATGCCCTGCTTGGGGAAAATGGCGCAGGCAAATCTACGCTGATGAACGTGCTCTTTGGTTTGTACCAACCGGAGAAGGGTGTAATCAAAATCCGGGGCAAAGAAGTAAATATCTTCGGCCCCCGGGAGGCCAATGCTTTAGGGATTGGCATGGTTCACCAGCATTTTATGTTAGTGGACAGTTTTACCGTCCTCCAGAACATTGTCTTAGGCATGGAGACAGTGGCAGGAGGGCTGCTGCGAATGGACGATGCCAGGAAAAAGGTCATAGCCCTCAGCGAGCAATACGGCCTCAAGGTGGATCCAAATGCTTTGGTCTCTGATATTTCCGTAGGCATGCAGCAGCGGGTGGAAATTTTGAAGATGCTGTATCGGGACAACGAAATTCTTATTTTCGACGAGCCAACAGCCGTGCTTACCCCCCAGGAAATTGAAGAACTCATGCATACAATGCGAGGCCTGGCGGCTGAAGGCAAATCCATAATCTTTATTACCCACAAACTCAATGAAATTAAGGCAGTCGCCAATCGCTGCACCGTCTTGCGCCGGGGAAAATTCATCGGGGTGGTGGATGTTGCATCCACTTCTAAGGAGACCCTTTCGGAAATGATGGTAGGGCGCAAGGTCAATCTGGAAATTGATCTGCAGCCCCTGACTGCCGGTGAGCCCGTCTTGCAGGTGGACAAGCTTCGCGTTAAGTCCCGCCGGCAAGGCCATACCAAAGATATGGTCAAAGATGTCAGTTTCTCAGTGCGCAAAGGAGAGATAGTGTGCATTGCCGGCATTGATGGCAATGGCCAGACGGAATTGGTCCATGCGCTTACGGGCCTGACAATGCCCGACAGCGGCCGCCTGATTCTCAATGGCGAGGACATCACCAGGCAACCGGTTCGCTTTAGAAATACCCACGGCCTGGCCCATATTCCTGAGGACCGGCATAAACACGGGCTGGTTTTGGACTATTCCTTAGGGGAGAATTTAGTGCTTCAAGGGTATTTTACTCCCGAATTTCAAACAAAAGGTTTTTTGCGCCGGGAGAAGATCATTGCCTATGCCAATCAGCTTATAGAGAAATATGACATTCGCAGCGGCCAGGGCGCCCAGACACCGGCCCGCAGCATGTCCGGGGGCAACCAGCAAAAGGCCATAGTCGCCCGAGAAATCGACAGGGATCCGGAATTGCTGGTGGCAGTTCAGCCAACCCGGGGCCTGGATGTGGGGGCCATAGAGTATATCCACCACAAGCTGGTGGAACAGAGGGATGCAGGTAAAGCAGTGCTTCTAATTTCTTTAGAACTGGATGAGGTCATGAATCTCAGCGACCGCATCTTGGTCATCTATGAAGGCTCAATTGTTGCTGACCTCAATCCCAAGGAAATTACAGTCCAGGATTTAGGCCTCTATATGGCCGGTTCTGCCCCGGGAACAGCTAGGAGGGATGTGCAATGAAACTAACTGAAAAAATCAAGCATATGGATTTCAGCTTTCTCTCCTCAGTTATCGCCATTGCCGTTGGTTTGCTCTTCGGCTTGATCATTCTCTTAATCAGCAATCCTGCCCAGGCAATGGGGGGCTTTTCCACTATTCTTACGGGGGCCTTTCGGGACATGCGCAGCATCGGCCGCATAATGTATTTCGCCACTCCCATTATCCTCACCGGCCTGTCGGTAGGCTTCGCTTTTAAGACCGGACTCTTTAACATTGGCACACCAGGCCAGTTTATTGTAGGCGCATTTGGCGCAGTAATTGTAGGTATCAAGCTGCCGCAGATGGGGGCTTTTGGCGCAGCAATTGTCAACTTCAAACTGCCTCTGCTTGGCAGCCCTCACTGGATTTTGGCCCTGCTGGCGGCGGTGATCCTTGGGGGCTTGTGGGCACTGCTGCCCGGGATTCTCAAGGCCTACGCCAACGTCCATGAGGTCATAGCTTCAATCATGATGAATTATATCGGCATGTACTTGGTAAATTACCTTGTCCTCAATACGGTGTATGACAGGTTGCGCAACCAGTCCCTGGGTGTAGCCAAATCTGCGATAATCCCTAAACTGGGTCTGGATAATATCTTTCCCCGCTCCAATGTCAACGCCGGCTTTTTTATCGCCATTCTGGCGGTAATAGTCATTTATATCATCCTCAACAAGACTACCTTTGGCTTTGAATTAAAGGCAGTTGGCTACAACCGGGACGCCAGCAAGTATGCCGGCATCAATGAAAAGCGCAGCATCATTCTCTCTATGGTCATTGCCGGCGCCTTGGCGGGTTTAGGCGGCGGGCTGCTGTACTTAGCGGGAACAGGCAAGTATATAGAAGTGGTAGATATCCTGGCCGCAGAAGGATTTACTGGCATTCCCGTGGCCTTGCTGGGCTTGTCCAACCCAATCGGGGTTCTATTCGCAGGCCTGTTTATCGGCTATATTACAGTTGGCGGTGATTATTTGCAGCTCTACGATTTTGCCCCTGAAATCATCGACATTATTGTGGCCTCAATTATCTACTTCAGCGCTTTTTCCCTGATTGTCAAGAACATTATCGACCGCCGGCGCATCAAACTGGGGGGGGGTAAGGTGCAGTGAATACCATCTTCTTTATTTTGCGTCAGACCCTGACCTTTTCCATTCCGCTGCTGGTAGTGGCCCTGGGAGGGATGTTCTCTGAACGCAGCGGGGTAGTCAATATTGCCCTGGAAGGGACCATGGTCTTTGGCGCCTTTACCAGCATTTTGTTTATCAATACCGTCCAGGACACCATGTCCGGGCAGTTCCTCTTGTTGCTGGCCATCCTCATTGCCGGCGTATCCGGAATCTTGATCTCACTGCTCCATGCCTATGCCTCCATCAATATGAAGGCTAATCAGGTCATCAGCGGCACCGCCATCAATATGCTCACTCCCGCAATTGCGATCTATGTGGCCCGGATGATTCAAGATGTCCAACAGATCAACTTCAATAATACATTCCGCATTCCCCTTGTACCGGTGCTGGGAAAAATCCCCGGCCTGGGAGACGTATTCTTTAAGGATGCCTATATTACAACTTATCTGGGAATAGCGATTTTGATTGTTTCATCTATTGTCCTGTATAAAACCAAGTTTGGCCTGCGCCTGCGGGCCTGCGGCGAACATCCTCATGCCGCCGATTCAGTGGGAATCAATGTCTACAAAATACGCTATGCCGGAGTAATGCTTTCCGGTCTGCTGGGGGGAATTGGCGGCCTGATTTTTGTCATTCCCACCTCCACCAACTTCAACGCTACAGTGGCAGGATACGGCTTCCTGGCCTTGGCGGTGCTGATATTCGGTCAATGGAAACCCATGCGCATTTTATTTGCTTCTCTTTTCTTTGGCCTGATGAAGACCATCGCCGCCACCTATTCCAGCATTCCCTTCCTGTTAAATCTGGGAGTGCCAAATACATTCTTTAAGATGACACCCTTTTTGGCCACTTTAATCGTCCTGGCCTTTACCTCGAAAAAATCCCAGGCGCCAAAAGCCTCAGGGATACCCTACGACAAGAGCAGTCGCTAAGGGGACGTACCTTTTCGCCGCAAATTCGACATATTTCGACAGCGAGAACAGACCCTTCTGTCGCAAAATTCGTGGGGACAATAGGGGAATTTCCCCGGTTGTCCCCTTCTTTTGAAACTGCGCTGATAAAGCTGCAGGATTTTTCCGCCATATGTCAAAGCTAATAAGGCATACAAAAAAAGAAGCAAGGAGTGGATAAAATGTACGATCCCCGTATTGAAAAGCTGGCAAAACTGTTGATTCACTACTCCCTGGGAATCAAAAAGGGGCAGAGCCTGCTGATTCAAAGCACTATGCAGGCTGAACCCCTGATGGAGGCAGCTTATAAGGAAGCGATCTTGGCGGGCGCTCATGTCACCAACCTTGTAGGTTTGCCCAATGCCCAGGAAATCTTTTTCAAGCACGCCAGCGATGAACAGCTGGAGCATGTCAGCTCCCTGAACGAATTTGTGAATGAGAACTTTGATGCCATGCTGCATATTTTGGCAGGCTACAATACCAAAGCTCTTTCTGGCGTGGATCCCCAGCGGATTGCCAAGAGCAGGCGGGCAGGGGCCAAATTGCAGACCCGGTTTATGGAGCGGGCGGCAGCCGGCGAGCTTCATTGGACTCTGACGGCATATCCCACTAATTCCGCCGCTCAGGATGCCAACATGTCCCTGGCTGAATACGCTGAGTTTGTCTTTGGCGCCGGCCTGATGAATGAAGATGACCCCGTAGCCCACTGGCGGGAAATTGATGCTCAGCAGGACAAAATCTGCCAGTTCCTCAACACCCGGTCCCAGCTGCGGATTGTTTCCAAAGATACCGACATCAGCATGAGCATCGCCGGACGCAAGTGGATCAACTGCAGCGGCCATGAAAACTTCCCCGACGGGGAAGTGTTTACCGGGCCCGTGGAAGACAGCGTCAACGGCCATATCCGCTTTAGCTTCCCCGGAATTTATGCCGGCAAGGAAATTGAAGATATTCGTTTGGAATTTAAGGATGGCAAGGTAGTAAAAGCTACGGCCGCCAAGGGTGAAGAGCTGCTACAGGCTCTGCTGGATACTGACGCCGGCGCCAGATATGTAGGAGAAGTGGCTGTGGGCACCAACTTTGGCATCCAGAAGTTTACCCGCAACATGCTCTTTGATGAAAAGATCGGCGGCACTGTGCATCTGGCTATCGGCGCTTCTTATCCTGAGAGCGGCGGCAAAAACGAATCGGGAATCCATTGGGATATGCTTTGTGACATGCGGGAGGGCGGCGAAATTTACGCCGACGGCCAGCTGATATACAAAAGCGGCAAATTTCTGTAGATAGCAGGGGACAGTTCTCTCTTTGGGACAACGGGGACGGTTCCTTTTGTCCCACGAAAGCTGGGACAAAAGGAACCGTCCCCATGCCGGCGCAGCCGGCGTTATTTTTTAAAGGTCTTGTTTTATTAGCTGGGTTAGCTCATCGGCAATGGGGCCCACTACAACCTGAAGGGCCTCGCCCTTGCCGATAATCCCGGCGGCCCCCAATCCCATCAGTCCCTCTCGGTCTACCATAGCCTCGTCCCGGATTACTACCCGCAGGCGGGTAAGACAGCAGTTAATTCGGATGAGATTGTCTCCGCCCCCCAGGGCAGTGATTATCGCCTTAGCAGTTGCTGCGTCGGCCTTAAGGGCAGAGACTTCTTCTTGCAGTCTGCCGGGAGTGGGAAGGCGCAATTTAGTGATTGCAGTGTAAAAGATAAAGTAGTAGAGGGCGCCTAGCCCCAAACCCAGAGGCAGCAGCAGCCAGGCCTTGTCCGCCAGGTGCAGATTGAGCACATATTCCAAAATGCCTGCCGAGGAGCCAAAGCCATGGCGAAAGCCCAGAAACTGACAGAGCCAGAAGGAGGCGCCGGTCAAGAGCACGTGGATGCCATAGAGCAGCGGCGCAGTAAAGAGAAAGGCAAACTCAACTGGTTCGGTAATGCCCGTCAAAAAGCTGGTGGCGGCAGCGGCTGCCAGCAGACCCTTTACTTTGTTGCGGTTGGCTGGCAGCGCCGCTTTGTACATGGCCAGACAGGCGGCAGGCAGGGCAAAGAGTTTGATGGGATAGGCCCCCGCCAGGAAATGGCCGGCGCTGGGGTCGCCGGCGAGAAAGCGGAAGACTTCGCCCCGAATAACTTCACCGCCGGCGGAGTATTCTCCCATCACAGCCAGGACAAAGGCGTTAAGGGCATGATGGAGCCCCAGGGGCAGGAGTAGCCGTTCCAGGGCGCCGTAAATCGCAACTCCTAAGCCGCCAGCAGAAAACACCCACTGGCCCAGAGTGGCGATGGCCTGTTGCAGGCCCGGCCAGATTAAGCCCAGCCCAATGCCGATGGGGACGCTGGCGACGCTGGCTATTATCGGCACAAAGCGTCGGCCGGCGAAAAAACTAAAAAAAGGATGAAATTGGACCCGGTGGAAACGGTTGTAGAGGAGGCCGGCGGTAAGGGCGGCCAGGATTCCCCCTAGTATTCCCATGTCCAGGCTGGTTCCGTCCTTGCCTAAGGCTGCAATGCCGGTAATGATTACATAGCTGATGGCGCCGGAAAAACCGGCAATGCTGGCATCATCAGCCAGGCCTATTGCCAGACCCACGGCAAAAATAAGCCCGATATTGTTAATAAGCAGCTTGCCCGCCATCTCCAAGGGTATGGCTACAGCGGGAATGGGAATGACATTGCCCAGGGCCAGCAGCAAGGCTGCGGCGGGCAACACCGCAATAGGGGTCATAGCGGCTGCCCCAAGTTTTTGCACTCTGCCTTTAGCCAATATTTTCTACCTCCCTGTTTTGGAATTATATTGGTCTTATTGTATCTTTATGGTCAATATTCCTGCTTCCGAAAAAACTTATGTATGAAGCAGTTGCAATGAGAAGCCCTCTTAGGTTAGGATAGAGGCAGAGACAGGAGGTAGATTATGGATAAGCGCGCACAAAAGTTACGGCACAGTTTGCAGATGGTTATGCTCCGTCTCAGTGACAGTGAGGTTCTGCAGCGGGTGGAAGTTGAGACTCCCAAGGGCGTTGAGGTTTTCAAAGCAGAAGCCGCCACGCCGAATACGCTGCGCTCAGAAGGGGGGAGGCAGCTGCCCTTAAATGAACTGCCTCGCTTCCTGGCAGAAATCATGGAGGGTGTGGAAAAGGGAAGCATCCGTTTTGTGGAACGGGGAACGCTGCTGACCTTGGCAGTGCTGGCCCAGGACGTGAGGTTGAGCATGAGCACTTTGGCTGCTCCTGTCTATCAGCAGCCTGTGGAAACCGGCACTCGTCAGCAGTTTATCAAGGTAGGGGAAGCCCTGGAACTCCTGCAGGCTCTGGAAATCGCCTCCCCTGAGGGCAAGGTGCGGGCCGACCGGCGCCGAAAGTACTACCAGGTAGACCGGTTTGTGGAGCTGGTGGATGAGGTCCTGGAGCAGTGGAATGACAAGCGGCCCTTGACAATC
>DIPE01000003.1:13239-14058 GCA_002427015.1 Firmicutes bacterium UBA5496
AGCAAATACATAATCTCGGTGCCTTGCTGCCAGGCGGCTTTGCGGGAGCGCATCGACTATTCTCCCTGGCAGGCGGTGGTCAGACACAGCATCTTCCGCAATCGCCTGTCGGATGTGCTTACCGATGGCTTGCGGACGGCAGCCCTTGAGGCTCGGGGCTACAAGGTTTCGGTGGTGGAATATGTTTCCCCCTTGGACACGCCGAAAAACATTATGCTCAGAGCGGTGAAAGCCGGGGAAGTCGGGGACTCCGCTGCCTACAGCGAATTGCAGAATTTGGTTCAAGGGATCCTGCCTTTGGAAAGCTTTTTGCAGACCCTGCACAAAATGCCCTGACCCAGGGTAAACTAAGCAAAACAGGTGTGGAGGAAGCGCTGTGGAAGCATGCCCAATTTGCAATGGCCTTCAGAATGTCAGCAAGAATTGTCCCTATTGCGGTGGGGAAATGGAGGAAAGGGGCGCCCTGCAGGATTTTATCGATGACTACAGTCCCTATCTGAGCCGGGAGTTGGCGGCAAACCTTACAGAGACCAGGGACTGTGTTCACCTGTACTATTGCCCTGCCTGTGATCGGGACGTCCGGGTGGCAACGCCCTTGTGGAAAATCTGACTGCAGAATGAGGGAGGAGGAACTATGCAAACGGTTTTTTTCTACTATCCCAATTGAAGCACAGCCCGGCGAGCCAAGGCTTGGCTCACGGCCAATGCTGTGCCTGTCCAAGAACGACATATGTATAATCAGCCCCCCTCCAGGGAGGAACTGGAAACAATTGCCCGGCTTTTGGGGCATCCCAGGGAAATGGCAGCTGTCCGGGGCAA
>DIPE01000081.1:0-3762 GCA_002427015.1 Firmicutes bacterium UBA5496
AGTCGTGGACGGCAGATTGAACATAATATCGTCTAAAAAAGGTAAAGGCATGGATACTCATTTCCCTAGCTCTCGCTCCATTGTCCTCCTCTTTCCCCAGCAAAACTTAAGCCACCCTTGGGCGTCCTGTACGTCAAAGGTGGCTTTTTTACTTAACTTTGGTCAGAAGAGTCTCTTCATGTTTGGCGACAGTTTTNNGTGGCGGAACAGGCAGACGCAAGGGACTTAAAATCCCTCGGGCCCAAAGCCCGTACCGGTTCGATTCCGGTCCTCGGCACCATTTGATACTCTATGCCCTATGGCTTTTTGACGAATAAAGAAAACCACCTCTTAAGGGTGGCTTTTTTATTTAACTTTGGTCAGAAGAGTTTCTTCATGTTTGGCGACAGTTTTGTCTATCCGGTCAAGCTTTTCTGCATTTTGCTTATATCCGTCTAACAGGGCACCAAGCTGTTGGCCATGCTCATTCTCCATTTGAATTGCTCTGGTCTTAACCTCGGAAACGTCCTCTGAAAGTCTGCCTACCAGGGCGGCGAGGGTGTCCATATTCTTTGTTTGTGTTGCCACTAGTTCAGTAAGATTCCCCATCTGGACGGTGAGGTTGTCCATGCCGGTTGCCAATTCCTGTTTGGTTGCCATGTTGGCTTCTATGCTATCCATCCGGCTGATGATAGCTTCTAATAGTTCTCTTTCACTCACTTGTCATCACCCCGCTTTTTCCGGCGTGCCTTCAAAAACTCTTTGAACTGCTCAATGCTCTCTAATTCCTCTTCAGTCCATTCGTCCCCGTCATGGTGGGAGGCGATGGTCTCGGGAGGATTTTTAACGTCTGTACGACAAAGAAGGTAGTCAACGGAGACTGTAAAGAAATCAGCAAGCTTACTGAGGGTCTCGTTGTCTGGTTGCCGTCTACCGGATTCATAAGCTGTATAGGCGGGTCGAGTTATTCCCAGAAAATCTGCCATGTCTTGTTGGGTTAAATCTTTATCAACTCTTAGTTTACGAAGTCTATCTTGAAGCACAGCCTCACCTCCTGTTGTGCCTACATGCAATAAGGCTATAAAGCTATCATGTATTCATGATATCGTAGCAAAATGTTACAGTAAAGATATGTAGCGAAATGCGTCTTTTGAAATGAAAAGGGGTTGACTGTGTGGCGCAATGATACTAATGCAGATAAGTCGCGTAGCGGAACGCTACCCTTGAAGGTAATAATGTGAAACAGGCAAGGGAAATGGCATCAAGAATTACGCGACAATAATTGTATGATGCATGAAGACGTTGTATCCCCGTCCGGCATGAAAAGGACATATTGTACCACGATTGAAAGTTGATGTAATTACCCTTACCTGCCGGCGAAAAATCTATTGCAGTCTATAAAATAACATGCCATAATGCTAACAACATTAAGTACATATAGAAATCCTGTGGCAAAAACCATAGAAAAGAGGTGACCGACTACATAGCTGTACCGGACCATCGCACTGTGTTTTTGGCGGAATGAGGTTTGTGCTTAAATATTTGCGGTTTTGAGGGGCACACGTTGGTATGGGATTTCGTGATGTAACGGATAGAAAGGAAATATGGAATGAGAAAAATACTGCCAATTATATTATTGCTTATACTGTGCATATCCCTTTGCGCCTGCTCAAATAACGCAGCGCCGATAACTCCGCCGGAAGGCGAGGAGAGCGAGGAACCTAGTACGCAAGAAGCTATTTATTCTTTTACCGATGAGGAAGGACGGACGCATTACGCAATCTATGTAAACGGCGAACAGATTCAGACGGAACATGACGCATACACCTATCCTGATGAGCCGAAAGGCGCATATTATCCGATTGTCGAGGTGCTGGAGCACTTTGGTGTGAAGTGCCTGTTTGATGAGCATTTAGAGGCTCTTACTACCCGGGTAAATGGGCAGATTATCACCTGCAAGACGGACAGCAGCGATATCGTTATCGGTAAACACACTCTTGGCGGCGCCTCGCCTGAATACATAGACGGCTGCTTTTACGTGCCAAGCTATACCTTCATGCATCTGCTTGACGCAGTAGTGGATTTCACCCCTGACCGCAGCGGTGTGACTATAACGACTGAAACAACCATTGATACCGCTTCCTCCGGGACGAAGGGATTGTCCATATCCGCCGCGGCAGTTCCGAGTTTAGGCAAGCCGCTCTATTCTGGTGCTCAAGCTTGCCTAACCTGCGGGGGGTCGGGCGCAGCGCTCTGCACTTCATGTTCCGGCACCGGCGGCTCAACACAGTACACACAAAAACAAGATCCACTCACCGGGCAAATGACTATACAGAGCACACGCGTTTCCTGTTCTCGTTGTCACGGCAGCGGACGTGTTGTTTGCCCAACCTGCGGCGGGACGGGAAAGAGATAAGGCCAAAGCCTAGGAGCTTAATGGATACTGTCGGGTAAATCATGTTGCTCTGCTTGCGCCGAACTATGAGAAAATGGTATATCAGTTTCAGCTAACCATTTGCCAAAGGGAGGAGCATTTATGAAAACATGTATTCCCTATTTGCCGGAGGGGCAAAGGTTTTGCTCAAATTGCGGAAAAGCGTTAGACTTAGTTGAATACTATACGGCAAATGTAGTCAGCGCTAACAGCACACGTGTTGATTACAACACTGTCCGGACGACAACTGTATACAGAAACGTCCATCCGCATATAGGAGGATTTTGCCGACATTGTGCCGCAAATAAGGTTGCCGGCAAGCGCAAAGGCGGGCTGATACTTTCTCTTGCCGGATTTGTTGGAGGTTTGGCAGCAATGATGTATATGGTGATCAGTGCTGCAAACGGAGGTCCAAGCAGTGGACCAGAATTATTACTCATGCTTGGCGGCTTTTTTGCCGGAATTTACGGTATAAGTATATTTGCCGGCTTAAATATGAAACAAGGAAGACCGTTGCCCCAGCCCGTGCTATATATGAAATTTATATCCCAACTAAAAAAGGAAAATCCGCAGCCAGGTGTAGTGTATTTGCCTCCTGCGGAAGCCAAAAAACTGACGATTATGCACTAGTAACAACTCATCTGCCTGTACGCTTGAAACGAGGAACTTAAGAAAAAGAGCAATGATTGACTAGCTTGCAAGCTGTCCATAATTGCTCTTTTTTTTTGGCATGAATCCCCGGTTGCTTGAAGGCAGAATGGGTAGCTATTAATTCTTAAGCACCTAGAGATTTTTTCGGAAATAAAGAATTCCAGTTCCCATAAGGGTCTGGACTTATTATATGTATTAGAAATATGAGTTCATTATATTTCAGTTAGGACCACCAAATCCTTTAACGCCTTAGCCGGGACATCACCGAAATATGCCTTCCAGAAATCTTTTCGACTGATACCTGTTTGCCGGATAAATTCCGCAACACATCTCCGTCTATATCTTTAATTCAGGTATTGTAATTAAATAGGTACCGTTAATAGTTTTGCGCTTGTACTGGCGGTGGGAACCTCTTTGTCTAAAGAAAATACCGCCTAGGGATTCAACTGTTTTTGCGGCCTCTTGCCACGGGATGCTCTTGGGGGGAGTCTTTTTATACCCCAGCTGGAACCACCACCTCTTTAATAAAGGAATTCTGAGGTGGCTTTATCCGTCCAGAAAACCTCCCAGCTGAACAGGTGTAAACGAAATCAAATAATAGCTTTTTTAGGAGGTAAAACTTTACTGGAGTAATAATGACATTCTCGCCTTTTTCATATAGTTCAAAAACAGCTTTCACATGATTATTGATCAGATTG
>DIPE01000081.1:3922-11122 GCA_002427015.1 Firmicutes bacterium UBA5496
TCTTGTTTTTTGATTATGCAGCGAAGAAGCATTTTTTTCACCTCATTTTTACTCACTTGTGCTAAGTCCTCCTTCTCTTCGACAAGCGTGCATAATTTTCCTGCAGAAAAAGTGTTTAGTGCAATATTGTAACCATATTGGTATAATCTATTCTCCTTTTGCTTTCATTATCACGCCTTGTACTCACATAGCAGGGTGACGGGCAGATATGTGTGGTTAAACCGTGATCCCAGCTGGGGCTAAAAATCTGTTGCAATCCTATACATAGCATGCTATACTGCTAACGAACGTTAGGTAATACTGGGTAGGAAAAGACAGTTTTCCCTAGCCTATGAAGCTAAGGGACTTAATACATGAAAACAAGGGGATGAAGATATGAACGTTAATGAAGCGATTATCCGACGGAGAGCAATTAGAAACTTCGCATCTACACCGATTCCTGATGATGTGCTGCAGGAAATTCTAGAAGCGGCGCGTTGGGCGCCATCTGGCGGCAATGGTCAAAATTGTTGCTATGGGGTGGTGACCGACGAGACCAAAAAGAAGGAATTAGCCCAGGCAGCAGGCGATCAAATGTGGATTGCCTCTGCACCTGTAGTGATAGCCCTCTGTTCCCAAATCAGCTACAATACGGCTGACTTGCAAGAAGACGATTTCAGCTTGACTGTAAACAGATTGCGGTTTGGCGAAAGGCTACTGCGGCACTTGGAAATTTGTGAGGACCGGCGAGGGGTTGGTTTGCTCTGGGCCAATAGCTGCCCCCTAATTCCGGGAACCCATATGACTTTAGCCGCCGCTAGCTTCGGGTTAGACACCTGTTGGGTTGGATATTTGGATGTGGCCAGAGCAAGTGAGATCCTTAATCTGCCTGGGGATTATGCCTGTCTCTATCTTCTTCCCATAGGTTACGCGGCTGCAGAGCCAGAGACAAGAACGTCACGTATACCCCTTGCGGAACTTACTTTTTATAATACCTGGGAAGCAAAGAGATGAGCTTAATCCCTGGGGATATGGGCTGGCAGGAATCAGGCCAGCCTAATTGTTATAGACCTGTTGGCATCTAACTCGGCACCTCCTGGCTGGGGTTTTCGTATTCTGAATCAAAGCCAAAACCGGGAGGGAAGGATAATTAACAAATTGCAGGAATTATGGACAATCCTCGAGATAACTGCCTATACCGCCGGCTATGAATCTTGTCAAAAGCATCCCGATGATCCCCTGTATGGCATTACCTACAGCGGCGCCAGGGCGCAGCAAGGGCGGACTGTGGCCGCGGGACCGGATATCCCTATCGGCACCCGGATTTTTATCCCTGATCTGTCTGCTATGCCAAATGGCGGCATTTTTATCGTTGAGGACAGGGGCGGGGCCATTTCTAACGCTCATTTGGATATCTATATGGAGAGTCTTTGGGCTGCCCGGAACTGGGGGCGGCAGCACCTGGAAGCGCTTATGTGGCTGGCGGGAGATGTCAAGGAGATCCTAGCCAAAATCGACAGTGACCGCCGGTGGCGGTGGAGAGATAGAGAAGCCTTGGCACGCTTGTTCCCTTAGGGGAACTTTTTTTATTGCTAGATTAAGGTTTAGGGAAAAGTGAGAATGGGCAAAGTACAAAAGAAAGCTTATTGGGGGTGGTACTGCTGGGCTGGCTGAAAAACTTTTTGGGAGCGATTAAGGCCAAACTTGGGAGGAACAAGGGGTTGAATAAAGACAAGCATTGCCCGGCGGGCAAGAACTTGACAAAGAGCGTTCAAATTAACGAGGGCATGCTCCGTCAAGTCTTTAATGACTGTGCCGATGTGAAATATAAGAGAATTACAATTCCCAGCATGAATAATCGCCGGGCGCTTGTGCTTTACACCGAGGGTTTGGTTAGCCCCGACAATTTAACCAGGGATATTATCTCTCCTCTATTGGCAGAGTCAGAACATAAAAGACAGGTTGAGGATGTCACCCAGCTGATTGCCGTTGGTCAAACCACCTCTCATTCCTGTTTAGAGGATTTCACCGGCGACATCCTAAGAGGCAAAATTGCGATTATCACAGATGGAAGTAGCAAGGCGGTAATTATCGATATTAAAAAATGGCCTGGGCGGGCCGTGGAGGAACCTCTGCAAGAGCGCCTCATCCGGGGACCGCGGGAGGGGTTTACTGAGGTATTGCAGGTCAACCGGGGTCTTGTGCGTCGGCGTTTGCCCGATCCAAATCTGAAGGTTGTTAACCTAAAGCTTGGCCGGAGGTCCCAAACTGAGGTGTCTATGCTCTACATCGAGGATGTATGCAGTTTGGATACCGTCCAAGAAGTAAAAGAAAGGCTGGATGCCATTGATATAGATGGCATTTTGGAGACAGGAGTTATCGCGGAACTGATTAGCGAACGGACAATATCCCCTTTTCCGCTGCATCTGAGCACCGAGCGGCCGGACAAGGTCGTGGGTGGCTTGCTTCAAGGGAAAATTGTCATCTTGGCCGACGGCAGCCCCTTTGCCTTGGTGCTGCCTGCTGTAGCCACTGACTGGTTCCAAACTCCCGAGGATTACTACATGCATCCACTCTTTGCTACCATCGGGCGGGTACTGCGCCTGTTGGGTATATTCGTTGTCACAACGCTGACAGCGATGTATACGGCGGTAATTATGTACCATTATGAGATGATTCCCAGCAGCATCCTTGTTTTCATCGCCCAGACCCGAGAGGGGGTGCCCTTCTCCCCGCTGAACGAGGCCCTACTCATGGAATTGCGGCCGAGCTTATGCGGGAAGCCAGCATCCGCCTGCCGGGGCCGGTGGGCCCAACTTTGAGTATTGTGGGCGCTCTCATACTGGGCCAGGCTGCGGTTAGCGCAAAATTAGTCAGTCCTGTGCTGTTAATTATCATCGCCACTTCTTTTTTGGCCGAATCGGTCATTCCTAATTATGAGGCTTCTTTAGCCCTTCGCTATATCAGATTTCCTATGTTGTTAGCCGCGGGTTTTCTTTGAGGTTTCGGGATTATCATCACCTGGATGGTGATACTGGCCCATATATGCAATCTCCAGTCTTTTGGCGTGCCTTATTTAGCGCCCATTGCTCCCCTGCGGGTGAAGGATATGGGCGATTATATATACCGTCGGTCTTGGCGCTGGATGCGGGCACGTCCCCCGCTGACTGCCAAAAAGAACATCGTCCGACAGCGGGGGGTGGAAAGCAAAGAAGATGACAACCGGTAAAAAGTATGGACTCAGCGATTTCCAGTGGATTGCAATAGTAATTAGCGGAACTATAGGCACCGGGATTATGACCTTGCCCCGGGCAGTTGGCGAAATTGCTGGCCGGGATGGCTGGCTCAGCCTCATCATCGCTGGGATTGTCGTGTGGGTTTTTGCCATATTTATCTGGCTGCTGTGCCGAAAATTTCCCACCAAGACTTTACCTGAGTTCAGCATTTTAATTCTAGGGCGCCCTTTAGGTATATTGGTTTCGGTTCTGTATGCCCTCTATGCTTTTTCGTTGTGTGGCATTATCATGCGAATCTTAGCGGAATTGGTGAGGACATGGGTGTTTATCTGGACGCCGGTGCCAGTGTTTTTTGTTGCGATTCTGATAGCAGTGGGATATATCAGCAGGATGGGTGCAGTTTCATTGGGGCGCCTGATGGAGCTTATAATTCTATTTACAGCAGTGGTGCTGCTGCTGTACTTAGTCCCTATGTCGGAATTCGATTTTCTCAACCTTAAGCCTGTAGGCAGCGAAGGCATCCTAAAGATTCTGCAGGCTGTTCCTGAAAGCGCTTTTGCCTATTTGGGTTTTGAAGTAATGCTGGTATTTTTCCCCTTTATCATCAATCGGAATAAAGTGCTTAGGCTTACCTTAATTACTTTGACGATGGTGACAGGGTTATACGCTGTCAACACTATATTGGTCTATGGAGTGCTGGGCATCGAGCGCACGTTAAATTTGGTTTGGCCTCTGATCAATTACATGCGTATCGGTTCACTGCCCTTTGTGCAAAGGGTGGATAATCTTTTGCTGTTTGCTTGGACTGCGCAGATTATCGCGATGGTGGCGGTTCATTATTACGCAGCTACTTTTACTTTGGCGACTTTGACCCGGCGCCAGTACCATGATATCTGGTCGGTGCTGTGCCTGCCGCTGGTATATATTGCTGCCGTCTTGCCTCAAGACCTGATTGCGGTATTTGCCTTTAGCGACTTGGTTGGGGCGGCGGGATTTGCTATATGCCTGGGGATTACGGCTTTGATGCTAGTTGTAGCTTTAATACGGGGGCTGGACGAAAGAAAGGAAATCAAAAAATGAAATGGTTATTGGCGCTGCTTCTTTGCAGTTTAATGCTGTTTGCGGGAGGGTGCTGGGATATCTTGCTGATTGAAGAGTTGTCCCTAGTTGTGACCGCAGGCTTTGACAGCGATTCTCAAGATTCAAAGCTGATGACAGTGACAATGATAAGCCCTGCTTTGTCGGAAAAGGCAAAGGATTCCACGAGGAAAGTCAGCGTCAAAGCGGAATCAGTGAATCAGGCCTTAATTAATGTCCAGAGGCAGAGCGGGAAGATTTTAGTTCTGGGTCAGGCTAATGTCCTGGTATTTAGCGAGAAGTTTGCCCGCAGCGGCAAGATGAATGAAGTGATGCGTGAGCTGGCCCAGCTGCGGGATATGAATGCCAATGCAATGCTGACAGTGGTTCAGGACGCTCCCGCCCAACATGTTATGCAATTAGAGAACCCTGCAGAGACAAGGATTGGAGTGCATTTGACCAATTTGCTGGAGCGCAATCACTATCTGGGGCTAACGGCAAAAACGACAGCGACCAGGTACTGGTATAAACATCATACTCTGGGCATCGACCCGGTGGTGCCGATAATTAAAATAACAGGTCCCGGGGATGAAAAGAAAGGTCTGGTTATTGCGGGATTGGGGGTATTTAATTCAGCGGGGAAGATGACTGGAACGCTAACCGACAATGAAGTTTTGCTTTACCACATATTAACCGGCGAGGCTGGGCGATTGCGCTTCACCAGTGAAGAAGAAATCCAAGGCAAAAAGCGAAAGGTCGCTGGCTTTATAGAGGATGTTAAAAGTAAAATCAGCACGGAAATAAAAGATGATAAGCTCAGCATTGCCATCAGCCTGGAAATATTTATAGACGGGGTGGATATTGAATGGGATGCAGATGTCCTTGATACCAAAGTGATTGACAAGTTGGGGGGATTGCTGGCAAAGGATTTCCAGGGCAATATCCAGGAAATGCTGGAAAAGACTCAGAAATGGCAGGCGGATTGCACCGGCCTGGGCCGGCATGTGCGGGTTCAGCATTCCAAGTGGTTTAAGGGGAAGGACTGGGCCGAGGAATATGAGAAATGTGATATCTCTGTGACGGCAAAGGTGACAGTGAGGCGGATTGGAACCTTGGTCAAACCCCAAAGTTAAAAACCCCCGTGAGGGGGTTTTTGCTTTAGGCAGTTTTTTTGGCTTCGCCTCTGCGGACGCCGGAAATGCATATCAGGGCCAGGACAAAGGCAAGGGCTGCCATGGGGAACATAGCCTTGCGGGAAGTATGGTCGATGACAAAACCGAAAACTGGCGGGGCCAGTATTGCCGCCAGCTGGGAAGAGAAGTAGTACAGGCCGGTGTATAATCCCAGTTTTGCAGCTGGAGCCATGTCTGCCACCATGGGGAAAGAGTTAATATTGACCAAAGCCCAGAAAATGCCGCCGCAGCCCAGGAGAATTGCGGCCATGGGCCAAGGAACCCCAATGGTATAGGCCACACCCAGCATTATTCCCATTCCAATCACACCGGCTATGATAGTCTTCTTGCGGCCAATGGCGCTGGCGATAAAGCCGCTGGGAATTGCCATGACCAGGAAGGCCAGGGAAAAGTAAGTGAGGTATTGGGCTGCAGCCTCTTTTGTCAGCCCCCAAATTTCTGTGCCATAAAGGGTAAAGTAAGTCTCCACGCCGTTCCAGCCAATGAACCAGCAAAAAATGGCTGCCAGCAGCAAACGGGTGCTGGCTTCTTTCTCCTTGAAGACAGCCACTAAGGAACTGAAAATTCCCTCGGACTTTTTATCCGACTGTTCAAACTGATCCCGGGGTTCCCGGATAAAGATCACAAGAGTGATGAGGACGGCAATCATGACAATGCTGGCCACAGGAAAGTCAGTATAGATATTGCCTTTTGCTTCGGTGAATAACATGGTGAATACGCCATAGAAGATGACGGAACCCAGCCCGCCCATAAAGTTGACAATGCCGTTGGCTTTGCTGCGCAGGGGGGAGGGAGTAAGGTCAGGCATGAGGGCGATGGTAGGAGCCCTGAAGGCGGCCATGGCAATGTTCATAATTACAATTATGGGAATCAGAACCCATAGAGAAGTAGCCATATACGGGATGGCGGCAAAGAAGATGGCGGCGATGGGCATGCCAACCATTAAGAAAGGCATTCTCCGCCCAAACCGGGTCCAGGTCTTGTCGCTGAGCGCGCCGATGAAGGGAATCAAAGTAATTGCTGCGATGTTATCCATAGTCATGATGATGCCTACGGTGGTGTTCAGGTAGGTGGTGCCTGTCAGCAAGGATTCAAGAATCAGGGGGACATAGGCATTGTAGATGGCCCAGGTCAATGAAATTACTCCGAAACCGAGGCCCAGGACAAAAATCTTGCCATAGGAAAATTTATAGGGCTTATTCATTTTTCTTTCCTCCTATCAATAATTCTTTTAGATCCTGGGGACGATTGGTGATGATTGCCTCAATGCCGCCTTCATTCAAGGCTGCCATAGTTTTAGAGTCATCCACCGTCCATGCATAGATAGCAACCCGGTTTTCTTTGCAGCCCTGGATAATTTCGGGCTGGACACCATAGAACAGGGGATGGATGGAGTAGCAACCCAGTTTTTTGGCATAATCCCATGGTTCGTAGAGCCCAGCCATGTAGAGAATGCCGGTGGGGACTTCCGGATTGATTTTTTTGCATTCTACAAGACTGTAGTGGTTAAAGGAAGATATGAGCACCGTATCTTCCAGCTTATACTTGCTGACCAGGTCCAGCACAGCCTTTTCGATGCCGGGATAGAGGATGACGCCGCTTTTGATTTCGATATTGATGTGCATGCCCTGAAACTCTGCCAGCACTTCCTCCAGGGTGGGAATGTGCTCTTTGGCGAATTCCGGCGAGAACCAGCTGCCGGCGTCTAGCTCTTT
>DIPE01000081.1:11180-11395 GCA_002427015.1 Firmicutes bacterium UBA5496
CAGCTGCCGGCGTCTAGCTCTTTCAGTTCTGCCAGGGAATAGTCCTTGACCAGGCCCTTGCCGTTGGTTGTGCGGTTGAGGAGTTCATCATGAATGACCACAAGTTTTCCATCTTTGCTGAACTGGACATCAAGCTCCAGGCCATCTGCGCCCAGCTCTGCCGCCTTTTTGAAAGACGTCATGGTATTCTCCGGGGCCAGGGAGCTGGCTCCCCG
>DIPE01000081.1:11456-11579 GCA_002427015.1 Firmicutes bacterium UBA5496
GAGGCTGCATTCCCTGCCTGGGGTAGGTCAGTTGCGCTTATTTGCAGAAAATAAAAGGGGCGCCTGTCTGAGGCGCCCTTTAGAGTATGTTGCAAATTAATTATAGTTTGGGGTCCAGCCGAT
>DIPE01000081.1:11669-12193 GCA_002427015.1 Firmicutes bacterium UBA5496
TTATAGTTTGGGGTCCAGCCGATCCCGCAGACCGTCTCCCAGGCGGTTAAAGCCCAGGACCGTGAGGGCGATGGCCAGGCCGGGGAATATTGCCGCCCAAGGAGCCAGGCCGGCAAAGCCTTGAGCCTCCTTGAGCATCCTCCCCCAGCTGGCATCCGGGGGTTGGGTGCCCAGCCCTAAGTAACTGAGGGAAGCCTCCGCCAAGACGGCAGCGGCGAAGCTGACACTGGCCTGCACCAGCAGGGTGGCCAAGCAGTTAGGCAGGATGTGGCGAAAGATGATGCGGCTATCGGAACTGCCCACTGCCCGGGCGGCTAAGACATACTCCCTTTCCCGCAGGCTGAGGAAGAGGGAGCGGGTGAGGCGGGCGAAGATGGTCNNATGGGAATGTTGGCCAGACTGACGGCAACGAGAATGCTGGCCTGACCCGGCCCTAAGAGGGTGACAGCCAGCAGGGCCATGAGTACAGAAGGCAGGGAATAGAGGCCGTCCGCCATGCGCATGAGGATTTCTTCCAGCCAGCC
>DIPE01000081.1:12423-17073 GCA_002427015.1 Firmicutes bacterium UBA5496
CCCACCATAATGCGGCTGAAAATATCCCGGCCATAATTGTCGGTGCCCAGCAAGTGTTCTGAATCTGGGGGTTCCAGGTTATGCTGGATATTCATCTGGTTGGGGGGATGAGGGGTATAGAAAAAACCGGCCACAGTAATGAGGACCATAATTGCAACCAGCAGGCTGCCTTTCAGCCAAAACTTACGCATTTACGCCACCCCCCGGATTCTGGGATCGATGAGGGGATAGACGCTGTCTAAGAGGAAATTAACTGCCAGGATGAGGGCTGCCCCGGCAAAGACCGCTCCCTGCACCACAGGCAGGTCCCGCACAAGGACTGAGGAGAGGATGAGCCGGCCCAGCCCCGGCAGGGAAAATACCTGTTCGATGACAATTGCCCCCGCCAGCAGCTGAATGAGCTGAATGCCGGCCACGGTGCTGATGGAGACCAGGGCATTTTTAAGGGCATGCTTGCTGACAATCACCCATTCAGAGACGCCTTTGCCCCGGGCGGTGCGGATATATTCCTCTCCCAGGGCTTCCAGCATTGCTGTGCGCACAATCCGGGTGAGAATCGCTGCCCGGGGCAGCGCCAGGACCAGGGCGGGGAGCAGTAGAGAAATTGCAGCCCCAGCGGGGTCTTCACTCCATTTGGGCATGCTCCCCGGGGGAAACCAGCCCAGGCGCACCGCAAAAAATTGAATGGCCAGGATGCCCAGCCAGAAAGCGGGGACAGAAAGACCGGTTTGAGACAAAGTGAGGAGAAGAGAGTCCAGTCTGCTTCCCCTGCGGCTGGCGGCTAAGGCCCCCAGGGGGATAGCCAAGAGCAGCGAAAAGATGATGGCGACAACAGCCAAAGGGATAGTGACAGGGAGGGCGGAAGCCACAAGTCTCGTGACAGAATAACCCCTACTGAAAGTGATGGAATTGCCGAAATCCCCATGGACAGCACTTGAAAGCCAGCGGGTATACTGGGACGTCACCGGCTGGTCCAGGCCCAGTTGAGAGCGCACCAGCTCCAGGTCATGGGGTTCGGCCTCGGTGCCGAGAATGAGGATGGCAGGATCGCCGGGAATGAGGTAGAGGGCGGTAAAGGTCAGCACGCTCACCAGCAGGAGAGTAGCAAGCATGCCGACCAGCTTTTTTAGCCAGTACATTTTACTTGGTCCTGGACAGCCGAGACAGATCCAGCACATAGACAGGATAGTTGGCCCAGCCTTGAATATCCTTCCCCATTACTGCAATCTGGCTGGGATCCATGATATATACATTTGAGGCCTCTTGAGCAAGAATTGTTTGCAACTGCTGGTAGATTTCCACCCGAGCGGCAGGGTCTGTCTCTGCCAGGCCCTGGACCAAAAGCTCATCGTATTCAGGGTTATTAAAGTAAGAAATATTGCGGCCCGATTGACTCTGATAACGATTGAGCATGGTGTGGGGATCCAGGCGGCCGGTAAAGCCTACCACCGTCAGTTCATAATTCCTGTTGGCATTGACCTGCTCCAGCCAGGTCCCCCATTCAATCACTTCAATTTTCAGCTTGATGCCTACCGCCTCCAATTGGCTGGCAATGATTTCGCCGGTATTGCGGTGAAGGGGATAGGGGGCCGGCAGGTGCAATGTGGCGCTGAAGCCCTGGGGATAGCCGGCTTCCGCCAGCAGTTCTTTTGCCTTTTGAGGATTATAGGGATACATGCCCGTTAAATCTTTGTACCAGGAGCCCATAGCCGGGGTTAAATTGCTGCCGATGGCAGTGCCCTTGCCCCAGCCTGCCCCTTCAATAATCTCCTCCCGGTTGACGGCATAATTAAGGGCCTGGCGGACCCGGATATCGTCAAAGGGGGGGACAGAGTTGTTGATGGCCATCAGCTGCACTAGGTTCATGGGGCTATCGATAATCTGCAGGTCGGGCTTATTCTCAACCTGGTGGAGGTAGTCCGGTTCCAGCCGGGGAATAAGATCCACGTGTCCCGTGAGAAGGCTGTTGACCATGGTGGTAGGCTCAGGTGTTATTTTCAGGGTAACCTTATTCAGCTTGGGCAGCTGGGGGTTCCAGTACTGTTCAAATTTAGTCAGGGTCAATGAATTATTAGGTTCCCAGGCCGTGAGGACAAAGGGGCCTGTGCCCAGCGGTTGGTTGGAAAGCTGGGCTTCTGCTTCCCTGGGGTAGATGGAGGCGCCGAATTCCGTCAGCAATGCCAGGAAGACGGCGTTGGGTTTAGCCAGGGTGATGATGACCTGGTTGCCGCTGGCCTCGATAGATTCCACATCGGTATAGTCCCTGGACTTGGGGGATATTTCCGGGTCTGCCAGGCGGGTGAGACAGTAAACTACATCATCCGCTGTCAGTTCCCGGCCGTTATGGAACTTGACTCCCTCCCGAAGGGTAAAGGTGTATTGGCGGCCATCAGGGGAGATATCCCACTCTGCCGCTAAAGCGGGGGCAATAGACCCGTCGGGGGCGGCTTTAACCAGACCTTCATAGATATTAAAGGCGATTTCGGCTGTGGCCGCTGCCACCGACTGGTGGGGATGAAAGTTGTCCGGGTCAGTGGGAATGGCGACTGCCAATTCATCACTGACCGGCGCCGGCGAACAGCCTGCTATCAGTAATGCCATTAAGATAATGCAAAAGAATTTCCGCATTTATTATTGCTCCTTTCTGGGCCGCAGTCCCCGCTCTAAGACGGTGAGGACTGAATTTATGTAGGCTTCATGGGATTCGGCATTGATATCGGGATCTAAAAAGTTGTCAATGAGGGCTTTTGCCACGGCATGATAGACAAACCAGACGGCGTCTTTATCCACTTCCGGGGAGACTACCCCGGACTGGAGGCCCAACTCCAACATGTCCGAGAACTCAGTAATGCGAATTTCTTTTTTGTGGAGAATCTCCTCCCGGATGGCGGCATCCCTGCTGTCCCAAAAGTTAACGGTCACCTGATGGTGCAGGGGAAATTGGCGGGCGAAATGCCAGGACCTTTGATAGTACTGGGAGGCCAGCTCAAAGAAATTAATCTTTTCTTTTTGGTCCCACACCGGCTGCAGGAATTCCCGCTTCTTCTGATAGACCTCCTGCACCAGATACTTATACAGATCTCTTTTGTCTGCAAAATACTGGTACATGCTGCCCTTGGCAATGGCAGCCCTGTTGACGATTGCAGAAAGTGAAGCCTGTTCATAAGGGAACTGCGCAAATTCCAGCAAGGCATGATGAAAAATCAGGTTGCGTTTTTCTTCGGGAAGATTAAAAAATGTAGGTTTTGGCAAGGATTCACCCCCATGTGACCACCCGGTCACATTAGTGCGAAAAAATTATACCACGGACTGCCAGTCCAGGGCAATAGTAAATCAATTTTTAAAGAGCTTTCACGGAGTAAAATATAAATCTGGCAATTAATCCAGTGGGGACAGGATTCCTGCGGAATAAAAAAAGTAAAGTCCAATAAAGACCTTACTTTAATACCATTTCTGCTTCTACCTCTTTGCCTTGGTAGCCAAAGCTTTCATAGAGACAGCGGGCAGGTTTGTTATAGACATCACTGAGCCAGAGCATAGAACGGTTGGCGCCCCGCTGCCGGCCCCAAGCAAGGAGGGCAATGAGAAGCTTTTTCCCCAGGCCGCGGCCCCGGTACTCCGGCAGCACAGCTATACTGCGCACAAATAATTGATCCAGATTGGGACCATATATCTCCCCCACAATTAATCCGGCGGGTTTATCATCGACGTTAATACTGAGTACAGCCCCAGCCTTGGAATTGGCATTGCTGCGCAACTCCTCTGCAGTTTGTTGATAAAGGGGAAAAACTGCTGCGTCTATGGCAGCTAGGGCGGTGAAGTTTTGCTTTGGGCCGGATAAAACTTCCCCAGGGTAAGCCAAATCCGGAATTGGGTTTAGGCGCATATCCAGGTGCATGTCCAGCACAGCGAAGCCCGCTTGGCTTAAATAGGCTGTAATCTCTTTGACCTTATTCTCCTGTCCGGGAACTTTTGTATATAGCGGCCTGGGAAGGCTGTCCAGGAAATTGCCCAATTTTCCCAGCAGGGTTTCCAGTGAATTTGCGGCCCATACAAGCAATGATGCTCCGGGTTCTATTTCTTCGGCCTCTAATATGCCCAGGCGGATTTCAGCGGTATCCAAGAGCAAATCTGCAGCCTGCTCCTCAGGCCAGTAAGATTGAAATTGTAAACTATTTTCTTTGTTCATTCTCTCACCTCCATATGATTATATTAAAATTTAAAAATAAGACAAGAGTGTGGAAACGATAACTAAATTTTTCTGCTTGACTTTTGTCGCTGAGAACTATAAAATATTGAATGTCACTATGGGTCCTTAACTCAGCGGGAGAGTGCTACCTTGACAGGGTAGAAGTCGCGCGTTCAAACCGCGCAGGACCCACCATATAATAATAAAGCCCTAAGGGGCTTTTTTTGTTGGCAGCATGCTTTTTCTTTAATGGTCATCCTCTGCAGTTTTTGATAAGATATTTAAAAGTATTAATAAAAAATGAGGTCTGAGCAATGATATATGTACTGTTTGCGGTTATCGCGATTATTTTGGCCTTGGCAATTTGTATCTATATAAATCCTGGGCCCAGAGTTGAGCACACTGACAGGACTGCCTGGCTCAAGCGGCTGCCCATTGCCCACAGAGGCTTGCATAATTCC
>DIPE01000081.1:17272-26075 GCA_002427015.1 Firmicutes bacterium UBA5496
TTTTCACGATTATAACTTGAAACGAATGACAGGCTTGGACAGGGAGGTAAAGGAGCTTGACTGGCCCCAACTGCAGGAACTGAAACTGGCGGGGACAGATCAGGGCATCCCCCTATTTGAAGACGTCCTGGCCCTGGTTGGGGGAAAAACCCCTCTGCTGATTGAAGTGAAAAATGAAGGGCAGGTGGGCCGGCTGGAGCAGGCAGTAATTGAGAACCTAAGAGGCTATGCCGGCGAATATGCCATTCAATCCTTTAACCCCTTCGTCCTCCGCTATTTCCGGGAACATGCCCCGGGCATTGTCCGGGGGCAGTTGTCAGGGCCTTTTAAAGGGGAAGACTTGGCTTTCATTAAGATTTTTCTCCTTAAATATCTCCTCTTAAATTTCTTAAGCCGTCCCGCTTTTGTCTCCTATGCAGCAGGGGCTCTCCCGGAATGGTTTGCCGGCCGCCTGCGCCGGAAAGGCTTATACCTGTTGGCCTGGACTGTCAAAGATGTCAATGAGTATAGCAAAGCCAAAACTATTTTCGATAACGTGATTTTTGAAGGTTTTTCCGCGCCGGGTTTCCCCGGATAGGTAAAAAATATTGGCTTCATGTTAAAAACTGCCTTGTCTTAGTTCAATTAAGACATCCCCCTTTGCATATACTATTTATGACCTGAAATGTTAGGGGGGAAAGTCGTGGAGGCAATTTGTATTGAAACAGAAAACACCAACCCCGAAAGATTGCGCAGATGCCTGTTAAAGCAAGTAGAGTCTTGGCAGAGCAGCGGCCTGCTCCAGGAGTTCAGCGAGACCTGCAAGGGCACTGTTACTATATGGGATTGCAAGATTGTAAGCGATGGTCAAGCCAATAATTTGCGCCAGCTGGCAGCCCAGGTTCTGGCAGATTATATCATCAGTGAAATTGAGCCTGCCCTCCTTGACAAGCTGGCTGCTCTTCACCATCCCAATTTGGGGGAAAGGGAGCGGCAGCAAATTACCGGCAGTGTGCGTCAGCGCTTGCTGCGGGAAGAGATGCTGACCGGGGAAAGCCGGCGCCGCATAATCTTGCGCAACCTGGAAGATTTTTTGCAGGGGCAGGATCAAATCAATATTGAAGGTTTTATCCGCTTTCGTCTCCAGGATTATCAGCGGGAGCTGCTTAACCTGGTTAATCAGAGCGCCGATGACCTGATGATTGAAAAGGAATATCAGGATTTTATCAACCTCTTGAAATACTTTGTGGAAATTCAACAACCCCGATTTCCGGAGATGCATCTCATGTGCTCGGCTGAGGGCCTGGTATTATGCGACAACAGGTTCAATATCCTGCACCGGGAAAAGGAGCAGGACATTGAAGGGGCTGATGCAATTGTCAGCACCCTGGTGACGGCGGCGCCGAACTATGTTACTGTTCATGTCAACAATTTCCCTGGGGATAATGAACTGGTGTCCACCATTCAGCATATTTTTGATTCCCGGGTTAAGCTGTGTTTTGGCTGTGAACATTGCCGCCGGGAAAAATAAATTGCGAAAAGACATGCGCCGGTGTATCATCTTGGTGAAGGGATGATGTACCGGTGTATTATTTTATCTTGTTTCCAGTGTTGGGAGGCGCTATTGGCTGGGTGACCAATTACCTGGCCATCAAGTTCTTGTTCCGGCCCCGCAAGCCCTGGCGAATCGGACCCTTGGTTATCCAGGGAGTCATCCCCCGCCGGCGCAAAGATTTAGCTGCGGCGGTTGGGCAAGTAGTGGCCACCGAATTGCTGCCCCAGGATCAGATTGCCGCGGCCATCAGCGCTCCGGTAATTCGCAGGAATATGGCGGAAATGGCCGGGGAGACTGTTGCCCAGCGGGTCATGGCCTATCCTGTTCTCCGGCCTTTTCCCCGGGCTTTGCGGGAACTGATTGCCCAGCAAGTCGCCAAAACAGTGAACCGGGAAGTGAAAAGCATTCTGGCTGCGGAAGGTCCGGAAATGGTACACCGGGTGCTGTCCACCGTGGACCTGGCCCAACTGGTGGAAAATGAACTGGATGCTATGGACTGGGACTATATGGAGGCAATTGTCTATTCTGTGGCGGGCAGGGAACTAAAACTCATTGAGATAATGGGCGGCGTCCTTGGGGCCTTGGTTGGCCTGATTCAAGCCGTTATTGTCTACTTTTTCGGCTAATCGGCTCCTAAAGTTGACTTCTTTTTTTCAATCAGTTATAATTCCAACTAACAGCTGAGACGGGGACAAGAGCTTTACTTATTTCGGTCAGAGAGGGAAACAAATGCTGCGAGTTTCCTCCGAAAGGGTCAAGTCTTACCGCCCCTGAGCTGCAGAAGTGAACTTCTGCCGGTCCCGGCGCCGTTACCGCTGCAATGAGGGGGAGAGCTTTTCTCCAACTTGGGTGGAACCGCGGATTACATCATCCGTCCCTTGGGACTGGATGATTTTATTTTTTAGGAGGAAATGAAAATGGCAGTGGTAATTCTTAAAGACGGCAGCAGGCGTGAATATCCTCAGCCGGTGACACCGCTGCAGGTTGCCGAGGATTTAAGCAAGCGTCTGGCCAAAGAGGCGGTTGTGGCTAAAGTCAACGGCGTTCTCTGGGATATCAACCGGGTTATGCCGGCAGAGGCTGAACTGGAACTGCTGGACTTCGACAATCCTCAGGCTCGCGATGTCTATCGGCACAGCACCTCTCACCTTATGGCTCAGGCCGTTCAAGAGCTGTATCCGGATGTGAAACTGGCAATCGGCCCTGCAATTGAAGACGGTTTTTACTATGACTTTGACCTCAAAGAATCTCTGACCCCCGAAGATTTGAAGAAAATTCAGGGGCGGATGGAGGAGCTGGTCAAAGAAGATCTGGAGATTAAGCGGCAGGTTTTGAGCCGGCAGGAAGCTTTGGATTTGTTCCGGAAAATGGGCGAGGATTATAAGGTTGAACTCATCGAAGACTTGCCCGAGGATGCAGAGATAAGCTGTTACCGGCAAGGGGAATTTCTGGATTTGTGCGCCGGGCCCCATGTAGGCAGCACAGGCAGAATCAGGGTTTTTAAGCTGCTGAGCGTCGCCGGTTCCTACTGGCGGGGCGATGAGCGCCAGCCCATGCTGCAGCGGATATATGGCACATCTTTTGCTAAGAAAAGCCAGTTGGAAGAGCATTTGGCCCTGCTGGAGGAAGCCAAGAAGCGGGATCACCGCAAGCTGGGCCGGGAACTGGACCTGTTCTCTGTTAGCGAGGATGGCCCCGGCATGCCCATCTACCATCCCAACGGCGTTATTGTCTGGAATGAACTTCTCAAACTGTGGCGGGAGGAGCATACCCGGGACCGGTACTTGGAAATCCGTACTCCCCAAATTCTCAACAAGCGTTTGTGGGAGCGCTCGGGGCACTGGGATAATTACGCCGAGAATATGTATCTCACCGAAGTAGATGAAACTCCCTTTGCCCTTAAACCCATGAACTGCCCCGGGGCGATGTTATGGTATCTCACAGCTCACCGCAGTTACCGGGACCTTCCCTTGCGCACTGCAGAGCTGGGCCTGGTGCACCGCCATGAGCGTTCGGGAACTCTCCACGGCCTCATGCGGGTGCGGGCCTTTACCCAGGATGATGCCCACATCTTCATGTTGCCCAGCCAGATAGAAGAAGAAGTGGCCGGGGTAATCAACTTGGTGGACAGGATATACAAGGTCTTTGGTCTGGAATACCGCATAGAGCTGAGCACCAAGCCAGATAAATGCATGGGTACTGAGGAGCAGTGGGAAACAGCTACTAATGCCTTGATGCGGGTCCTGGAGAAGAGGGGCATTGAGTTTAAAATTAATCCCGGGGACGGGGCGTTCTATGGACCAAAGATTGACTTTCACATTCTAGACTGCCTCAAGCGCAGCTGGCAGTGCGCCACCATTCAGCTGGACTTTCAGCTGCCTGAGCGCTTTGACCTCACCTATACCGGCGAAGATGGCCAGGAACACAGGCCTGTAACTGTGCACAGGGTAATTTACGGCGCCGTGGATCGTTTCTTCGGGGTTTTGATCGAGCACTTTGCCGGCGCCTTTCCCGTTTGGCTGGCCCCGGTCCAGGTCAAAATACTGCCCATTGCCGACCGCCACCACGAGTATTGCGAGACAGTGGCTGCACGCCTGGAAGCGGCCGGAATACGCGTGACCGCAGATTTGCGCAATGAAAAGATAGGCTACAAAATTCGTCAGGCTCAAGGAGAGAAAGTTCCCTATATGCTGGTTGTCGGCGACAAGGAAGTGGAGGCCGGCAAGGCTGCCCTCCGCACCAGGGCTGAGGGGGATGTTGGCCAGGTGGACATCGCCGAATTCCAAGAGCGGCTGCTAGAGGAGATAAAAACCCGGCAACTGAATTGACATTGTGAAAAACCTGCTATGCAAAGGCCGCAGCCTACCAGAGGCTTGCGGCTATTATTTTAAATAGGTGGTTCATACGCAGACATTGGAATTAATCCTAATATATTGGAAGATTTCTTTAGCAGTAGGTTTCTGGGGTAAAGCTGAGTTCTTTTAGAGGGGGACATAATGCGACAGTAAGATTAGTATAATTCTATTAGGTTACACATCGCCATAATCCTATGTTGTTTTTATGGGGGAGGTGTTCACTGTTTGGGGATATTTAAGGATTAAGTTGCTTATGTACAATTTTCATCGGAAGGCGGAAGAAATCTACCCTGGTAACTCAAAGAGAGTAATTAGGCTGGAGGGCAACCGGTCATGAAAACTTTTTCCGTTATTCTAGTCATACTGGTATCCTTGTTGGTTTTCATCAGCTGTGCCCCCCGGGATGCGATGCATCCGGTGTTTACAGCCCGGAAGGATGCCGGCTTAACGCCGGAGGATTTGGCCCAATCTCTGGAAATGTGTCAACAACTGCTGAGGGACTATTATCTATCCAAAGATGATCCCGGGCTGATAGAATTTGAACGCTATATAGTTGACGAGAACTTGATGAAGTACTCCAAGGCAAAGGTAAAAAAAGAGGCCCAAAATCTTAACATCATTGCAATAGACATTTCTCTGGTGAATGCTGAGCTTGAAGATGACGGATATTTTATTTCTCTTAATGCCGTAGTGAAGCAATCTGGTGATAGCAGATTTGGGGAAGGAACACATTTTCTCGTTAAGAATGTTGATGGAAGATTGGTAGTAGCTGATTGGTTCACTGAGCATGGCACGGTGAGTTTCTTTGATTTGCAGCACCGTGGTAACTGCGGAGTAACAAACCCGACAATCTGGGAGAACCCCGAAATAGTTCAGAAGCTGTTTGCTGGGATTAATCAGTGAGGAATAACCATAGAATTGGGATCTCATATTAGGAGATGCGGGCCAGGTGGACATCGCCCAATTCCAAGAGCGGTTGTTAGAGGAGATAAAAAACCGGCAACTGAATTGATAGATTAAAACAACACCTGGTCCAGATTATTGGTCCAGGTGTTGTTCTGTATGTTACAGCCCCAGCTTCTTTTTCATGGCTGCCAGCTCATCCTCTACGGATGCGTTGACATCAGCAGTCTTGTATTTTTCCTCCAGGGCCTGGGCCTCGTCTACCGGCTGGGAATCCAGCTCGGCCATGGCGTTGGCCTCATCCAGCATCTTGTCGGCCTTGTCCTCCATGCGCTGAAAGGCACCCTTACTGCCCTCAATCTTGTCGGCAGACGCCCCCAGCTTGGTAATCCTTTCCTGGGTCTTGGCCACGGCGACTTTGGCCTTAATGGCCTGACGGCGGCTGTTCAGGGTGTTGATATCCTTGACCAGCTTGTCGTGGAGTTGGCGCATCTTGACGGCGTTTTCATGGGCCGCGGCATAAGCTGTTCCCAGACTAGCCCCCAGATTCTCCAGTTCCTGTTTCTTGGTTAAGAATACCCGGGCATCGTCCTCATTACCCGCCAGCAAAGCCTTTTTGGCCAGGTCTTCATACTTGGCAACTTCCCTGTTATTTTCATCCATCAGTCTCTTTGTGCGGCTTTCTTCCGCCATCACTCCGGCAGTTTCCCGCTTGACCTCAGCCAGGTCATCGCTCATCTTGCGCAGGTACTGGTCTACCATTTTCGCCGGGTCTTCTGCCTTATCCAAGAGAGCATTGATGTTGGCAGAAATGATGTCAGTAAATCTAGATAGAATTCCCATGTTTTCAAACCTCCTATTGATAATCTATTTTAATCTATCTGGGTCGTCTTCGTATTTCTTGGCTAAATCATCTGCCTGGCTGTCGCCAAAGATGTCCAGGGGGGTGCTTAGAATCCGCTCAGTTGCTTCCGCCTCCCGGTTTTTTTGATCCTTGGCTCTGCGCCACCAGGTAAAGCCAATCAGGAAAATTATCATAATCCCAATAATAATTAACACAGGTATCCAAGGGGATTTTGACACAGTCATAATCCCCTTCCCGGCATCGTTAAAGGACTTGCTAAAGAACTCCTCATCGGAAAGGTCCTCATAGTAGTACCTGTCAATATAATCTAGGAGGATGTCCGCCGCTTCATCATCGATTACCGTCTTGGCCTGCTTGCCCGCTACGTACCAGGTACTATAATTACTGGGTTGTGGTTCAAAGAAAATTAGGAGCAAGTGAGCCTCATCGGTGAATAAATCATCATACAGGGAAAAGGCGAAATCCTTTACCTCAGTCTCGCTGGGGTTTGTCACCCCATTGATGTTGTCGGTTATATACAGGTAGGGCTGCACCCCAGTTTCCCGGTAAAAGTTTTTCATCCCCGCGGTTAGGGTGGTCTTATTTTGAATCCAGTCCAGGGTATCGGTATAGTATCCTGTCTCTACTACACTGCCTTTGGGCAGTGGTTCTCGTTCTATTGTCGATTGGGTAATCGAGCCGGATTCGCTGCCGCCGCCCTGGAAGGAGATAAAGGAAAATGCTATGATTATGATAATGATGAGGAGAACAATCGTTGGCGCCGTTATGCAGCCGCACCCGCCTCCGCCCAGACCGGGACTGGGATAGGAGCGCCGGAAGGGACCCATTAGGGGCCGTGGATTCCGGGGGGAGCGAAACATGCCCCCTGAGCTGTTACGGTGGGAACTGCCGCCAAATAAGCCTGTTGAACTGCTGCCGCTTCTGCCCGAGCTGCCAAAACTGCCGCCGCGGCTGAATCCTCCGCCGCCGCTTCTGCCGCCAAATCCACGGCTACCGCCGCCGCCAAAACTTCTGCCGCCACCGCCGCCAACACGGCCGCCACCTCTTCCCATTGCGCCTAATCCCCTCCTCAGATGCTTCGTTAAAAATGTAACCTTCTATATATACTATACCACGTGGATTTCTATGAAAACAAATTTGTTATAAAAGAGATGCGATCGATTAAACTTTTTCCCCAGCGTATAATTGACTTTTTTAATTTTAGAGTGTAGTATCCTGACTTTGACAGTTTAAAAAGGTAAAAACCATCATACTTTTCTTCTTCAGCAAGTTTATTTTCATCAAAGTACGGGAGTTGCTCCCCGGCAAGCACCTCGCCTGTCTCCTTGTCGACAAGGGTATTTGCATGTGGATGGTTATGCCGGCTACAATGCAATCCGCAATGTCACCTTGGTAGGATGCCTTGCTCATGCACGGCGCAAGTTTAACGACGCTCTAAAGGCCTTGCCGCCGGGCAAAAAGATGCAGATGTGCCCGCAAAGGAAGGACTGAATTTCTGCAACCAGCTATTTGCCATTGAGCGCAAGCGGGCCGAGCTTGCGCCGAAGGAGCGTTATAAACAGCGCCTGGAACTCAGCCGTCCGGTACTGGAGGCTTTTTCAGCGTGGATAAAATTCCAAACCCCTCGGGTGCTGCCGAAACGTGCCTTGGGGCAAGCAATTGCATATTGCAAGAGCCAGTGGCCCAAACTCATTGCCTTTCTTTAAGATAGACGGTTGGAGATTGACAACAACCGCAGGGTAAATAAAAGGTGAATTATGTTAGGGCCCGCCTTGTAAGAAAGGCGGGTTGTTTTGTGCCAATTTAGGTGTGGACTATTTGACGCTTACGTAGATATTGGAATATGGGCTGAGAGAAAAAGATATCTATGGAATTAATATCATCCATTTCTGTACTTATATTATATACCTCTGCTATACCACAAAAAAGGACGCGCTTCTATAAAAGAAGTACGTCCTTTAGGAACTTTTTCAGTGGCCTCGATTTCTTGCCAAGTTTTGATTTACAATTACTGCCACTAGTGTTATAATATCGGTAAAAGAGGTGCTGTGATGTATCTGCAGGTCGGAAAAAGTGATGGTCGAACTCCAATGCCAAAAGATTACATCCGGAAAGGAGCGATGTCACTTGAAAAGGTATTCGCCAGCAACTATTGCATGTTCCGAATACTGGTCCGGAAAATGGAGCAGACCTGACCGACTTACTGTTCACATTTACCAGTCCGCTTAACCTTGGGTTCAAGATATTTCGACCGGAGTATTGAGTTGGAATGGTATTTCTAATAAGGTTGCTATTATATCTATTCAAGGGGGAACTGACACGGGTGTTTCAAATGAAATTCGGATTAAAGCAGAAGACTGTGGGACAATTCAATACACTGCATATTGTACTAACTACGTAACCATATTGGGAGTGCCATTACCAAGTAATATAGGTACTTGGGCTTATTCAGTAGTTATACTCAATGTAAAAGAAGGTTTTGCTTCCGGCTATGACAGAATAGGCCCTACATTCAAAAAGAAAGTTGCTGCCCATGAGCTTGGTCATAGTTTTGGATTGGATCATGTCCTAGATAGTTGCCCTGACGCATTAAAAGCCTTGATGTTTAAATATTATGACGCAGCCGTTGGATGGTATGCGCCTCAA
>DIPE01000115.1:0-185 GCA_002427015.1 Firmicutes bacterium UBA5496
TTTTTCGAAAGCAAGGGTCATACTGTGGTGGCCAGTCACAGTCTGGTGCCGGAAAGTGATCCCAGCCTGCTTTTAATAGGCGCGGGCATGGCTCCCTTGAAGCCATACTTTACCGGGGTCAAGACTCCTCCCAGCCGGCGCATGGCCAGCAGCCAGAAATGCGTGCGCACTGGAGATATTGAGCG
>DIPE01000115.1:318-2975 GCA_002427015.1 Firmicutes bacterium UBA5496
ACCTTCTTTGAAATGCTGGGCAATTTCTCCTTTGGCGATTACTTTAAAAAAGAAGCCATTGCCTGGGCTTGGGAGTTTTTGCGGGAGGAACTAAAAATCGATGCCCATAAGCTTTGGGTCTCGGTGTATGAAGAGGACCAGGAAGCCTGGGATATTTGGCATCACTCTATAGGCATTCCCGCCGAGCGCATTGTTCGCCTGGGCAAAGAGGATAATTTCTGGGAAATCGGGGTGGGTCCCTGCGGTCCCTGTTCAGAAATCTATGTGGACATGGGGGCTGAACTGGGCTGCGGCAGTCCTGACTGCAAACCGGGCTGCGACTGTGATCGCTACCTGGAAATATGGAACCTGGTCTTTACTCAGTTTGACAAAGATGAAGCGGGCAATTACAATCCCCTGCCTCATCCCAATATCGATACCGGCATGGGGCTGGAGCGGATAGCCGCTGTGCTCCAGGGGGTTTCCACTAATTATGACTGCGACCTCATTTACCCTCTGATTGAGCACTATGCCAAAATTGCCGGGGTAGATTATAGAGACCCGAGTTTTACCCAGTCCCTGCGGATCTTGGGGGACCATTTTCGGGCGGTGGCCTTTTTGCTGGCCGACGGCATCCTCCCCAGCAATGAAGGCCGGGGCTATGTGCTCCGGCGCTTGCTCAGGCGGGCGGTGCGCCACGGCATCCTCTGCGGCATTGAGGGGCCCTTCCTCTATACCGGCGTTGAGCCCCTGCTGAAAATCTTCGGCATGACTTATCCGGAACTAAACAGCAACCGCCAGCACCTGGTTGCTACCATCAAAGCTGAAGAGGAGCGGTTCCTGACCACCATCCGCGCGGGCATGGAATTGCTCAAGGCGCAGCTGGACAAAGTAGGAAAGGGCGGGGTTCTTTCGGGAGAAGAGGCCTTCCGCCTGTATGATACCTTCGGCTTTCCCCTGGAGCTGACAGTGGAAATTGCCGAGGAAGAGGGAGTTAAGGTTGACGAGGATGGCTTCCGCAAGGCCCTGGAAGGCCAGCGTTCCCAGGCCCGGGCCGCTCGGGAGCAGGTAGATGCCATGCATGCGGGAAGCGCCTCTGCCCTGGTGGCCCACCTGCCTGCTACGGTCTTTAGCGGCTACAGCTCTTTTTCCGATAGCGCCAAGGTTCTTGCTCTCCTGGATGGCCAGGAGCATCTGGAACAAGCGGGAGCAGGAGAAGATATCCTATTAGTCCTGGACAAAACTCCCTTCTATCCGGAAGGTGGCGGCCAGGTAGGAGACAGCGGCATAATCCGCGGCGAGAGCTCCGTCCTGGAAATTGAGACCGTTACAAAAAGCGAAGATGTAATCCTCCATCACGGCAAGGTCCTTGAAGGTACAATCAAACCCGGGGACAACGTCACTGCGGAAGTGGGAGCCAGGCGCCGGGACATTCAGGCCAATCATACGGCCACTCATCTGCTGCACAATGCCCTGCGCAAAGTGCTGGGCGACCATGTCCGCCAGGCCGGTTCCCTGGTGGAAGGCGAGAGACTGCGCTTTGACTTTACCCATCCCCAGCCTGTCAGCACCGAGGAGATTCAGCGGGTTGAAAGAGAGGTCAATGCCCTCATCGCCGCGGATTTGCCGGTGGACTGCAAGGAAATGAGCATGGAAGAAGCTAAGAAACAGGGGGCCATCGCCCTCTTTGGGGAAAAATACGGAGACAGGGTGCGGATGGTCTCGGTGGGGGATGTCAGCCGGGAATTGTGCGGAGGCACCCATGTGACCAGCACTGCCCGCATTCGCGGCTTTAAAATCCTGGCGGAATCGGGAATTGGCGCCGGCTTGCGCCGGATTGAGGCCGTCAGCGGCAATGGTTTGCTTCGCCACTTCTTCACAGTAGAGCAGATCCTTGAACAGGCAGCGGCAGTTGCCAAAACCCGCCCGGAAAACCTTGCTGCCCGCATCGAAGAATTGCAGGCGGAACTCAGAGAACAGAGGAACCGGGCGGAAAAGCTGGAGGCCAAAATCTTCGCCCTGGACAGCGACCACCTCCTTGCCAAGACAAAAGAGGCGGCAGGAGTCAAGGTGTTGGCAAGTTCAGTGACTGCCGCAGACATGCCTGCCCTGCGCAACCAGTCGGAGCTGGTCCTGGGCAAGCTGGGCAGCGGCGTAGTAGTCCTGGGGGCTGTGGCCGGCGACAAGGTCAACCTGGTGGCCACTGTCAGCAAGGATTTGGTGGCCAAGGGCATCCATGCCGGCAAGATCATCGGGGCTGTTGCCCGGATTGCAGGCGGCGGTGGCGGCGGCCGGCCGGACATGGCTCAGGCCGGGGGCAAAGACCCCGCCAAGCTGGATGAGGCTCTTGAATTGGCAGCAAGACTAGTGGAGGAACAAATCAGCGGGCGGTGAATACATTGACCCTGCTGGGGAAGAAATATTTTGCAGGATTTAATGTCATTTTGGCGAATATATCCTGTAAGATATAGGGGGTGGCAATTTTGAGCAATCATACTCAAGACACTGTCAGTTTTCAAAAGAGCAGTGATGAAGCCGATAAAACCAGGCGCATACTAATGGAAGTGGCGGAAGCTCTTAAAGAGAAGGGCTACAATCCCATCAATCAAATTGTAGGCTACCTTGTCTCTGCCGATCCGGCATATATCACCAGCTACAATAACGCCCGCAATCTCATT
>DIPE01000115.1:3236-3979 GCA_002427015.1 Firmicutes bacterium UBA5496
GCGGCAGACCAGGGGGCTGAACTCTTATGTTACGCCTGGCATAAGGGAATAAATTTTTGGGACACCGCTCAGATTTACGAGAATTACCCGGTGTTGCGGGCAGCCATCCGGCGCTTGCCCGCTCAGCCGGTGATCGCGTCAAAGACCTATGCCTATACGGCGGAGGCCGCTGAGACCGCCGTCAATGAGGCCCGCAGAGAATTGGGCGTGGATGTGCTGGACATGATGATGCTCCACGAACAAACTGCCCTTACTCTCCCGGGACACCAGGAGGCTTTGGACTGGCTGGCCAATGCCCGGGAACGGGGCGTCATCCGGGCTGTGGGAGTATCCACCCACAGTGTGGCCTGTGTGCTGGCAGCTACCGAGTTCCCTGAAATTGATGTCATCCATCCCCTGTATAATGTGCAGGGAGTGGGAATCCACGATGGCAGCCCCGCAGATATGGCAGCGGCCATAACCGCCGCCAAGGCCAGGGGCAAGGGCATCTATGCCATGAAGGTCCTGGGCGGGGGCACACTTTACCGCCGGGCCAGGGAGGCCATAGGCCACGTGCTCAGTCAGCCCTGGCTGGACAGCGCTGTCATCGGCATGTCCACAACAGCCGAAATCGATTATAATGTTGCCTTGTTTGAGGGCTTTGACCCTGATGCCGACACAGTCCGCCAGGTGCGAGGGCGCCGTCGCTCGCTGCACAGAGCCGACTGGTGCGAAGGCTGTGGCAAATGTGTCCAAGCCTGTGG
>DIPE01000115.1:4152-4486 GCA_002427015.1 Firmicutes bacterium UBA5496
GCTCATGTGCCTGAAAATAATCTGAAGGGAGGCCAGGCCATGGAACGAATTATGGCTTTGGATGCAGGAGACAAGCGCATCGGTGTAGCCGTCTCCGATCCCATGCATATAACAGCCCAGGGGCTGAAGGTTTTAGAGAATTCCCCCGGGGTGTTGGCTGAAATCGCCGACCTGTGTAAAGAGTACGCAGTGGGTAAAATCGTTGTTGGGTTGCCCAAGAATATGAACAACTCTTTGGGCCCACGGGCCGACTGGGCGCTGAAATTTGCTGAACAAGTTTCGGAAACCACCGGCCTGTCGGTAGTGATGGAAGATGAACGCCTGACCACTGTCG
>DIPE01000115.1:4557-6757 GCA_002427015.1 Firmicutes bacterium UBA5496
GAAGATGAACGCCTGACTACTGTGGCTGCCAATCGGGTGATGCTGGAGGCAGATCTCAGCCGGCGCAAACGCCGCAAGGTCATAGACAAGATGGCAGCAGTGCTGATACTGCAAAATTATCTTTCCCGAGGTGAAAAAAATGACGGATGACAGCGGACCTGTTCAACTGTATAATGAAGAAGATAATCAAATAATTCATTTTATCGAATATAAACGGCTGTCAGTACAGGGACGGATTTATGCCCTGCTGCAACCTGAAGATGACATGGACCAGCTTGTAGCCTTCCGGGTTGAAGAAACCAATGAGGACGAAGAGGAAGAAATTTATATCTATGTTGTTGACCCCGGGGAATTGGAAGCAGTGGATGAGGCCTGGCAAAAACTCCACTCCTGACAGGAGGAATTTGTATGCAAAATACAGATAAGGTTCCGGCTGTGAAAAAGAAGCGCCCAGCCTTGAAAATCGCCCTTATAGTCTTTGTCGTTCTCTTTATTGCCGCCGCCGGCGCCGCCTGGTATGGCTGGACCTGGCTGCAAAACCAGCTGGCCCCGGCAGGGAATTCCACCCGCCCGGTTTTAGTCACTGTTCCCAAGGGCGCCACCAGCTTTGGCGTGGGCAACATCCTCTATGACGCTGGTTTAATTCGCAACAGCACTGTTTTTCGCCTGTGGCTGCGCTATTATGAACTGGACGGCAAGATTCAGGCCGGAGACTATATCTTAAGCGAAAGCCTCAGCCTCAGCCAGATTGCAGACAAGCTGGTCAAAGGCGATGTGCACCGGGATACTTTTCGCTTTACCATTCCCGAAGGTTTATTCTTGGAAGATATTGCTGCCCGCCTGGAGGAAAAGGGCATTGTGAACAAGGAGCGGTTCCTGGAGCTGGCTGCCGATCTCAGCCTATGGCAGGACTACTGGTTTGTCCGGGAGATACCGGAGGGGCTGGAAGCGCCCCTGGAAGGCTACCTTTTCCCCGACACTTATGAAATCCTGGCCAATACCGAAAACAGGGAAGAACTGGTTATCGCCATCATGCTCCGCCAGTTTGACAAGGTCTTTACCCAGGAAATGCGCTCTGGGGCAGAAGCCTTGGGAATCAGTGTCCATGAGGCAGTTACCCTGGCTTCCATTGTGGAAAAAGAGGCGGTATCCGGCAAAGAGCGGCCCCTTATTGCCGGGGTGTTTTACAACCGTATGAGGATAAAGATGCTCCTGCAATCCTGCGCCACAGTCAACTATATTATCAAGGATTTCTCCATCCGCGACATTTCCCCCTACAAAAAAGATCCGTCGCCATATAACACGTACCTTTATCGGGGCTTGCCCCCGGGACCCATTGCTGGTCCGGGGCGTGCCGCCTTGGAAGCGGTAATCTGGCCGGAAGAATCGGATTATCTGTATTTTGTCGCCAAGGATGACGGCAGCGGCGAGCACTATTTCGCGAAAACTTATGCGGAGCATATTAAGAACGCAAGGAAGGCCAAGGCCAACAGAAACAACTAGAATTGCTTTAAGGAGGTTGGACCAATGCATTCCAAACCGCTGCTCATTGGTCTGGCTGGCGGCACCGGCTCGGGCAAGACCTCGGTGACCCGGGCCATTCTCAATGCCCTGCCGCCGGAAAGCGCGGCTGTGCTGGAACATGACAGCTATTACAAGGATCAAAGCAATCTCAGTTTCCAAGAGAGGCTGAAGACCAATTATGACCATCCCTTCGCCTTTGACACTCCCCTGCTCATAGAGCATCTGGAGAAACTGCAGCGGGGGGAGACTGTTGAAAAGCCGGTTTATTCCTTTGTGGAGCATACCCGCCTGCCGGAAACCCAGCTGGTTCCCAGCCGGCCGGTGGTGATTCTCGAAGGCATCCTCATCCTGGAGGATGAGCGCATCCGGAACCTCATAGATATCAAGGTCTATGTAGACACTGACGCTGATGTGCGCATCATCCGCAGAATTGTCCGGGACATCCGGGAGCGGGGCAGAACCCTGGAGTCAGTGGTGGACCAATACTTAAGCGTCGTCCGGCCCATGCATTTGCGCTTTGTTGAACCCACTAAACGCTACGCGGACATCATCATCCCCGAGGGAGCGGAAAATACAGTCGCTATCGACATCCTCGTCTCCAAAATCCTGCACCTGCTGAATACCGAAGCCTGATCCATTGGGGACAGTCCCCAGTGGACCCCAAATGCAAAAATGA
>DIPE01000083.1:0-783 GCA_002427015.1 Firmicutes bacterium UBA5496
ACCGTCCTGGTGGACGGCAACATTCTCATGGCGGACCGGCAACTGACCACCGTGGACGAGGAAGAAGTTTACGCACAGGCACGCCTTCAGGCAGAAGCTGTCTGGAAGCGGCTCTAAATTAACGGAGGTGACGGGATGACTACTTATTTTGCTCCGTCTACCCTTTCCGAAGCAGTGGCGTACATGCAAGAAAACCAGACAGCGAAGATTATCGCCGGGGGGACGGATCTGCTGGTCAAGGGCTACGAAGAGCTGGACAGTTTGATGGGACTCATGGACATAAGCCATCTAGCGGAACTTAAGGCCATAAAAACCGGGGAAGAGGTGGAGATTGGCGCCAATGTGACTCATGGGGAAATTGCCGGCCATCCTTGGCTGCTGCAGCATGTCCCCTTTCTTTGCCAGGGGGCGGCAGCAGTGGGCGGACCCCAAATCCGCAACCGGGGCACCTTGGGAGGCAATCTGGCCAACGCTTCCCCGGCGGCAGACCTTGCCCCGCCCCTGATCGTCCTGGGGGCAGTGGCGGTACTGGCCGGTCCCCAACAAGTGCAAGCGCCCCTGGAGGAGTTTTTTAGCGGCCCCGGCAAAACAATTATGCAGCCCAACCAGATTCTCACCGTGGTCAAATTTACTAGACCCAGGTCCAATCAGGGAGGAGCCTATCTAAAGCTGGGCAAGCGCAAGGCTATGGCTATTGCCACTGCCAGCGTTGCCGTGCTGGTTACTGTAGAGGATGGCCGCTTAGCCGACCTGCGCATATGCCTTGGCTCGGTGGCGCCGGTA
>DIPE01000083.1:992-4229 GCA_002427015.1 Firmicutes bacterium UBA5496
CGGGGCAGCGCAGAATACCGGCGGCAGGCGGCAGGAACGCTTTTCCGGCGGGCACTGCTCCAGGCAATAAAAAATGCGGGGGTGGAACCGGATGCCTAAGTATCCCATGGAGCTGACGGTAAACGGAGAGAAATACAGTTTTGAGGTTGAGGCAGATTTGCGCCTGGTAGACCTCCTGCGCAATCATTTGCACCTGCTGGGCGCCAAAGAGGGTTGCGGCAAGGGGGAATGCGGCGCCTGTACAGTGCTGCTGGACGGCAAGTCCGTGGCTTCCTGCCTGGTCCTGGCCCTGCAGGCCAATGGCGCAGACATCCTCACCGTTGAAGGGCTGGGAGGGGAAGAAGCCCTCCATCCCCTGCAGCAGGCTTTCATTCAGTATGGCGCCGTTCAGTGCGGCTTTTGCACTCCCGGCATGCTCATGAGCGCAAAATTTCTCCTGGACAACAATCCCCGGCCCAGCCGGGAGGAAATTCGGGAGGGGCTCGCCGGCAATCTATGCCGCTGCACCGGTTACGCCAAAATAATCGATGCCATTGAGGCAGTGGCAGAAGGGAGGCTGGAGCGGTGAAGCAAGGCTATATTGGCAAGAGAATAAAGCGAGTGGATGCCCTGGAAAAAGTCCTGGGCAAGCCCCTGTATGCAGTGGACCTTCATATGGAAGGGATGCTCCACCTTAAGGTGCTGCGCACCCCTCACCCCCATGCCCTCATAAAAAAGATTGATGTCAGCAAAGCCCGGCAGCTGCCCGGCGTGGTCCAGGTCATCACTGCCGCAGACGTGCCCTGGCTCAAGACCTATGGCCTGATCTTCAAGGATCAGGAGGTGCTGGTAAAGGAGAAGAGCCGCTACATGGGAGACAGGCTGGCAGTGGTGGCCGCTGTGGAAGAAAAAATCGCCCGCCAGGCCCTGAAGCTGATTGAGGTGGAATACGAGCCCCTGGAAGTTCTCAGCGATCCCCTGAGAGCCATGGAAGCAGAAGCCCCCAGGATTCATGAGTCCGGGCAGGTCCAATTCGACCATCCTTATAACAAAGGCAATGTCCTTGCCATCGACCATTTGCTCAAGGGCGATGTGGAAAAGGGCTTTGCCCAGGCAGATCATATATTTGAAAATGTATTCAGCACCCAGTGTGTTGATCATGTGGCCATGGAACCGGAGGCCGGCATGGCCGTTTATGACCCGGATACGGATTGTTACACCCTTTGGGCTCCCTGTCAGTGGACCCATGACATTCAGACTGATGTCTCCCGGGCGCTGGGAATCCGGGTGGAGCAGCTTAAGATTATTCAGCCCGGCGCCATCGGCGGCGCCTTTGGTCGGCGGGAAGATATTTCCGTCCACATCATCCTGCCCCTGATGGCCAAGCTCACCGGCCGTCCCGTCAAATGGGTGATGACCCGCCAGGAATCGATGATTATGCAGACCAAGCGCACGCCCTTCACTTTCAGGTTAAAGACCGGCGTCAAGAAGGACGGCGCCATTACAGCCTGGCAGTCGGAAGTGATCGGCGACACCGGCGCCTATGCTTCCACCGGCGCTTCCATCGTTCATCAGGCCATGTATATGAGCACGGGACCCTATGAAGTCCCTAATGTCAAGGGCATCAGCTATACCGTCTACACCAACAACACCTATACCGGGGCTATGCGCGGCTTTGGCGCAACCGAGGCGGCCTTTGCCTATGAAAGGCAGATGGACTGCATCGCCCGGGATATGGGCTGGGACCCGGCAGAATTCCGCCTGAAAAATGCCTACCGCATCGGTTCCCGCACCGCCAATAACCAGGTCCTTACCACCAGTGTGGGGGCCGTGGACACCATCCTCACCGCCCGCAAACATTTCGGCCACAAGGGAGTTCCTGCCGCTCCCCATAAAAAGCGTGGAGCAGGCATGGCCACTATTATGTTTGGCTGCGGTTACGGCGAGGGCTTTCCCGATCACTCAATCGCCGGGGCCCAGGTCACCGATGAGGGCAGAGTTCTCATCAACTCGGCAGCAGCAGATGTGGGCCAGGGGGTCAAAACCATTTTGGTCCAGATTGCCGCCGATGTCCTCAACATTCCCCCGGATTGCATCGATTTGGCCGTCAGCGACACTGCCTCCACCAAGAACGCCGGCTCTTCTTCCGCAACCCGCCAGACCATCTTTTCCGGCAACGCCGTGAAATGGGCGGCCGAGAATCTCCTGGGCAAGATTTTTCACCGGGCGAATCTGGAACTGGGCCGGGCCTACCCAGAACTGTCCCTCCTGGATGGGGACATCATCCTCCACGGCACCACTCGCCAGATGTCCCTGGGGGAACTGGCGAAAATAGCCCGGGCTAAGGGGGAGCCCCTGGAGGCGGAAGGCTGTTATTTCCCCCGCACCGACATCGACTACCGGGACGGTCAGGGAGACCTGGTATATGTGGCTTACACTTTTAACACCCAATATATTGAGGTGGAAGTGGATACCGAGACCGGCCAGGTTGATGTCATCAGAATAGTGGCGGCCCCGGATGTGGGCACGGCCATCAACCCCGTCGGCGTAGAGGGGCAAAGCGAAGGGGGGGCGGCCATGGGACTGGGCATGGCCCTCATGGAAGAGCAGGTGTTCCATCAGGGCATCACCGTAAATGCCGACCTGGCCACCTACTTGGTGCCCACCGCTCTGGATGTGCCTCCAGTAGAGACAATAATCGTCGAAAGCGGCGATGCCTGCGGCCCCTTTGGCGCCAAGGGCATTGGCGAACCCGCCATGATTCCTACCGCCCCGGCCATCCTCAACGCCATTGAGGATGCAGTGGGCATCAGGCTGTATGACTTGCCTGCCACCCCGGAAAGGGTTCTGGCAGCGCTCAAGGCAAAAGACAGGGAGGCCGAAAATGAATAGACTGCAAGTAGAGTTTGCCGGTTTAAAACTAAAAAACCCGGTTATGCCCGCCGCCGGGCCGCCCATCAAGGACGGTCCGGCAGCCCTGGCCGCAGCCAGGGGAGGCGCCGGGGCAATTGTCACCAAGACTATTTCCACCCAGGCGGCCAAGGTGCCCAGACAGTGCATGGCTGAAATTAAGGGGGGATTCCTCAACACCGAATTGTGGTCCGAGCTGTCCCCGGAGCGCTGGCTGGAATACGAGTACCCCAAAGTCAAAGAGGCGGGGCTGCCGGTCATTGTCGGTTTGGGTTATACAGCTGACCAGATAGCTGAGCTGGCGAAAAAAGTCGCGCCCTATGCCGATGCCCTGGAGCTATCCACCCA
>DIPE01000083.1:4387-5578 GCA_002427015.1 Firmicutes bacterium UBA5496
AGCCCTCAAATAGACATTAAACTCTTTGCCACCGCCGCCCAAGATGCCGGTGCCGACGGTTTGGTCCTCATCAACTCCCTGGGGCCCTGTCTGGACATTGACATTGAAACAGGCAAGTCCCTGATGGGCAGCAAAACCGGCTATGGCTGGATGTCGGGACCGGCTATTTTCCCGGTAGCCCTGGGGGCTGTATATGAGGCGTACAAGCATGTGGATATTCCCATTCTCGGCGTCGGCGGCATCAGCTCCGGCCGGGAGGCTGTGAAGATGATCATGGCCGGGGCCTCGGCAGTCCAGATCTGCACTGCCGCCATCCTGGAAGGTCCGGAAGTCTACGGCAGGATTGCCCGGCAGATTGAACAGTATATGGAGGAGCGGGGCCTGGAGTCCCTGACTGAAATTCAGGGCCTGGCCCATAAATCTCAGCGCCAGGAGGACCTCCGCCGCTGGCAGCCGGCAATTAATCCGGAACTCTGCACCGCTTGCGGCCGCTGCGCTCAGGCTTGCGTCTACCAGGCTATCAAAATTGAGAAATATGCTGTGGTAGACGAGGAGCGCTGCGCCGGCTGCGGCCTGTGCATAACCAGGTGCAAATTTGGGGCCATTACCCCTAAATACCAGGATTGATGCCATGAGCAGGCGGCTAATGATGGCCCGCGGCGACATTCCCGCCGACCTGGTCTTTAAAAACGGCCGGGTGGTGGATGTATTTTCCGGACAATTGCTGGATACAGATGTGGCAGTTGGCCAAGGCATTATTATCGGCATGGGCAGCTATCAGGGAAGAGAGGAAATTGACCTGGAGGGCCGCATCCTCTGTCCCGGTTTTATCGACGGCCATTGCCATGTAGAAAGCAGCATGCTGAGCGCAGGAGAGTATGCCCGCTGCCTTGTCGCCCTGGGCACCACCACAATCTTTGCCGATCCCCACGAAATCGCCAATGTGGCAGGGGCCCAGGGAATCCGCTTTCTGCTGGCGGAGGGCCGCAAATATCCCTGGAACTTTTATCTCATGCTTCCCTCCTGCGTGCCTGCCTCCCCCTGGGAAACCGCCGGGGCAGTGCTGGAAGCCAAAGAACTGGCGAAATTGATGGACGAACCCGGGGTCTTTGGCCTGGGGGAGGTCATGAACTATCCCGGTGTCGTCCAGGGGGATGTCCAGATCTGGCGCAAGCTGGACCTGTTTAAAAA
>DIPE01000083.1:5751-5912 GCA_002427015.1 Firmicutes bacterium UBA5496
GACCATGAAGTGACTACTGTCCAGGAGGCCAGGGAAAAGGTTCGGGCCGGCATGTATGTGATGATTCGGGAGGGCTCTGCCGCCCACAATCTATCGGCATTGCTTGGGGCAGTCGATGCCAAGAATTTCAGCAGATTTTTCTTTGCCACCGATGACCGCCA
>DIPE01000083.1:6016-6566 GCA_002427015.1 Firmicutes bacterium UBA5496
CCCAGGGCCATATCAACTGGATTATTCGGGAGGCCACACGCCTGGGCCTGGATCCCTTGGACGCCATCCGCCTTGCCACCGTCAACACCGCTGCCGCCATGGGAATTAATAATATCGGCGCTATTGCCCCCGGGCGCAGAGCGGATTTAGTGGTGCTGGAGGACCTTGTCCAGTTTAAGCCCACCCGGGTCTATAAGGACGGGAAACTTGTGGCCGAGGACGGAAAGGCCCTGTTTTCCGCCGAGGCCAAAAACTCAATACCCAAGCGGATAGCCCGCTCTGTGCATATCAAGGGCCTCAGTTCGGAAAAGTTCGTGCTCCCACCTGCCCGGGAATACCGGGTTATCCAGCTTATCCCCGGGCAAATCGTAACCGCAGAGGGCGTGGCTTCTTCCCAGCAGGCGGCAGATTTAGCCGCCAATGATCTTTCCTTGCTGGCGGTAGTGGAACGCCATCATGGTAGCGGCCGGGTTGGCCTGGGACTCATTCGGGGTCTGGGTCTGAAGCAGGGGGCAATTGCCGCTTCCATTGCCCATGATTCCCACCATAT
>DIPE01000068.1:0-128 GCA_002427015.1 Firmicutes bacterium UBA5496
TTGTTCAGGCTCTTGGACATCTTGCCCCCATCCACCTGCAAGAATTCCCCGTGCAGCCAGTATCTCACCCAAGTTTCGCCGGTCAGGGCTTCGGATTGGGCAATCTCGTTCTCATGGTGAATAGGAAC
>DIPE01000068.1:238-2816 GCA_002427015.1 Firmicutes bacterium UBA5496
CTGCCTAAGTACTTCATGGACATAGCTGAGCATTCAATATGCCAGCCGGGGTACCCCGGGCCCCAGGGGCTGGGCCACTGCATGATGTGCTCAGGGGGGGCGTCCTTCCAGAGGGCAAAGTCTGCAGGATGGCGTTTGCGTTCGTTTATCTTAATCCTGGCGCCGGCCCGGAGGTCATCCAGGCTCTGGCGGGAGAGCTTGCCGTAGTCTTCTAGCTTAGAGACGTCAAAATAGATGCCGTCGCCTTCAATGCGGTAGGCATACCCCAGGTTATACAGCTCCTGCACAAAGTCCAGCATCTCCTGGATATGGTCGGTAGCCTTGCAGACGATTGTCGGAGTCAAGATATTCAGCTCATCCAAGCTGTGCATAAAGTCCTGGGTATAGTATTCGGCAATTTCCCAAGGGGTTTTCTGTTCCCGTTTGGCCCCTTCCACCAATTTGTCTTCGCCTTCATCGGCGTCGGAGACAAGATGCCCCACATCCGTGATATTCATGACATGGGTTACGGCAAAGCCGTTATATTCCAGCATCCGCCGCAGAAGGTCGGCGAAGACATAGGAGCGCATGTTGCCGATATGAGCGTAATCATATACCGTGGGGCCGCAGACGTACATGCCTGCCTTGCCGGGAACCAGGGGCACAAAGATTTCTTTGGAACGGCTGAGAGTATTATAGAGTTTTATTTCCATGGCAAAAACCTCCTTGAGCCTTTATTATAAGTCCTGGCGCAACTCTTGACAAGTTCGGGGACGGTCCTCAAATTTGTCGGCCTGCCAGAAAAATCCGCAGGGCCCGCCCAGCCGCCGCTTCAAGCAAGCTGTCTGCTTCAGCCATGGCCTGCTCCAAAGTCCTGGGACCGGGGACAATAGGCTGCACTGCAGTCACTCCCGCACTATAAACCTCTTGGTAACCCTGGCCGAGAGCGCCGCAGAGGGCGATGACGGGAACATTTGCCTGTCCAGCCAATCTGGCGATGCCGGAGAGAGCCTTGCCCATTGCGGACTGGCTGTCAATCTTGCCTTCGCCGGTAAAGACCAAGTCAGCCCCCTGCAGATGAGAGGTGAAATCGATGGTGTCCAGGACCAGTTCAATGCCCGGCCGCATAGTCACTGATGAGATAATGCTCAAGCCTGCTGCCAGCCCCCCGGCGGCGCCGCTACCGGGAAAGGAGGCGATGTCCTTGCCAAGAGAACCCCTGACGACCTCGACCAGCCTAGCCAGTGCCTGCTCCAAAACAGCGACCATTGCCGGGTCAGCGCCCTTTTGGGGCCCATAGATCGCCGCTGCCCCCCGGGGCCCAAGGAGGGGATTGTCTACATCGCTGGCAACCTCAATCCTGGTCTTGGCCAGCCGGGGGTCAATATTATTAGTATCTATAGTATGCAAGTCCAAGAGTCCCCGGGCATTGGGAGAAATTTCCCTGCCCTCCTTATCCAGCAGCGCTGCCCCCAGGGCAACAAGGGCGCCGGCGCCGCCGTCATTGGTGGCGCTGCCGCCAACTCCCAGGATAATCCGGGTGCAGCCCCGGTCCAGGGCGGCTTTAATTAGCTGGCCTGTGCCCAGGGTGCTGGTCAGCAAAGGATTGCGGCGAGAGAGGGGGACCAGGGGCAATCCGGAAGCAGCAGCCATCTCGATGACCCCGGTGCCATCAGGGAGGATGCCCCAGCGGGCGTAAACTTCATCCCCCAGGGGGCCACTGACTGCAGTAGAGACGAACCTGCCCCCGGCTGCCTTAACTAGGGCTTCTACAGTGCCCTCGCCGCCGTCAGCAATGGGCAGGAGCACAGTTTCGGCAGCAGGCAGGACGTCCTTGATGCCCCTGGCAATGGCTTCGGCGGCTTTAGCAGCGTCAATGCTCTCTTTAAAGGAATCCGGCGCCACAATGAGTTTCATTTCATCTCCTCCTTCGCTATAACAGGGGGGGTAGACAGAAAACGCACTCCTAAGTCCGGAGCCACTTTACCCCGATAAGGCTCCCCCCAGCTTTAATGTCGAGCGATTTACTATGTTTTAGCTGATTATAGCAATGTAGCTATGTGCGGTCAATGCTGTCCATTTAGGTGAAGGATGACTTGGGCACATGTAAATCAACTTTGAATTTGGGTTTGAAAAACAAAAAAAATAGCCATAAATTAAGTTACACCTCCTGGACAGCTGGGAGGCGTAACAGGATTCACTTAGAGCTGAGAGTATCCAACCAGACCTGGGAGCTAATCAAATTAAAGACTGTATTCTGTCTTCTGTAGGCCACGAAGGCCTCAGTTGTATTTGGCAAATTGGGAGGGCTCCATTCCCAACATTAATAAACCAGTTATGAAAAGCACTACGAATAACACTGCACCTAAGAGAACTAATTTCAAACCTAAATTATGCTTTCTAAATTTCTTATAACAAATAACTGCGTTAATGTATATTTCGGCAATTAAATCGTTTTTCACATCACATTCTAACTGATTCAACACTTTATCCTTATAAGATGCACTATCTTTGTTGTTAAGAGCAATATCTGAGAAAAAGATTTTTGAATCATTGTTGCTCTTACCGGATTTAGCTATGATTGAACCCCAAAAAGGTC
>DIPE01000073.1:0-191 GCA_002427015.1 Firmicutes bacterium UBA5496
GTCTGTCAGGAAGAGTCGGCAACAGCCAGCACACTATCGAAGTTAGTTCCAGCTCCGGTGACATAGAGATTAAAGAGGACAACGCAAACTAGAAAAGAAAATCTTCGCTAATAGTTCCATTATGCATATCATCCTCTCCCTGGGACAAGGAGAACCGTCCCTTCTGCAAAAAAACCGCTTGCAGGCATCAG
>DIPE01000073.1:218-394 GCA_002427015.1 Firmicutes bacterium UBA5496
TCAGCCTGAAAGCGGTTTTTCTTAGATCATCATCTGGGACACTTTATTGGCAAAGTCCACCGGGTCCTCCAGGGGCAGGCCCTCAATGAGCAGCGCCTGATTATACAAAAGTTCCGTATATAAATTAAACTTCTCTTTATCCCCGGCAAAGGACTGCTGCAAGGCCTTATAAACCG
>DIPE01000073.1:529-11400 GCA_002427015.1 Firmicutes bacterium UBA5496
ACTTTCTCCATTTCGATGGACAGTTCTCCCTCATTGGCTAAACAGACGGGATGAGTCTTAAGGCGCTTGGAGGCCCGCACAGCTGCAACCTTTTCGCCTAAAGCCTCTTTCATGGCTGTAAACATCTTTTTATCTGCTTCAGTTTCAGTCTTCTTGTCCTCGGCCTCGAGCCCTAAATCATCACTGGAAACGGATTTGAATTCCTTCTCTTTATAACTGCCCAGCATCTTCAGGGCGAATTCGTCTATATCTTCGGTAAGGAACAAAACTTCATAGCCCTTATCCAGGATAAATTCCGTCTGCGGCAGTTTCTCGATTCTTTCCACCGATTCACCGGAAGCATAGTAGATGAATTTCTGGTCCTCCGGCATCCCGGAGATGTATTCTTCCAAGGTGACCAGTTTCTTTTCCTTGGAGGAGTAAAAGAGCAGGAGATCCTCAAGCACCTCCTTATTGCGCCCGAATTCGGCGTAGACCCCGAACTTCAGCTGCCGGCCAAAGGCCTTGAAAAAGGTTTCGTATTTTTCCCTGTCCTCTTTAAGCAAATCCGCCAATTCGCCCTTAATCTTGCTCTGAATGTTTTTGGCAATCAGTTTCAGCTGGCGGTCATGCTGGAGCATTTCCCTGGAAATGTTCAGGGACAGGTCGTCAGATTCCACCATGCCCTTGACGAAGCTGAAATAATCCGGCAGGAGCTCAGGGCACTTATTCATAATGAGGACGCCGCTGGAATACAGCTCCAGGCCCTTCTCGTATTCCTGTGTATAGAAGTCATAGGGGATGGTTTCGGGAATATACAAAATGGCATTGTAACTGACCATGCCTTCTGCGCTGGTGTGAATATATTTCAAGGGCTTGTCAAAACCATAGCGTTTTTCGGCATAAAAGTTCTCGTAATCCTCGTGCTTGAGCTCATTTTTGTTCTTCTTCCAGATAGGGACCATGCTGTTGACGGTTGCTTCCTGGGTATATTCCTCGTAATCCTTGTCGCTGCCCTCTTTAAGCCTGGACTTGGTTACATCCATTTTTATCGGGTAGCGGATAAAATCTGAGTACTTTTTAATAATCCCCTGTAACCTGTATTCTTCCATGAACTCGTCATAATCTTCATCCTCAGTGCTTTCTTTGAGCTTGAGGATGACATCAGTGCCCACGGAATCTTTTTCCCAAGGCTCGATTGTATAGCCTTCGACTCCCTTGGATTCCCATTTATATGCCTCTTCCCCGCCGAAGGCCTTGCTGATGACAGTAACCACATCGGCAACCATAAAGGCCGAATAAAATCCCACCCCGAACTGGCCGATGAGATCATGGCCATCTTGGGCTGCGTTTTCTTGTTTAAAAGCCAGAGAACCGCTTTGGGCGATGATGCCAAGGTTTGTTTCCAGCTCCTCCTTGGTCATGCCAATGCCTGTGTCGGAGACGGTAAGCAATCTCTTCTCCTTATCAACTGTTATCCGGATATAATAATCATCTTTGTTAAACTGGATCGATTCATCAGTTAAAGCCTTGTAATATATTTTGTCCACAGCATCGCTGGCGTTAGATATAAGTTCCCGCAAAAAGATTTCCTTGTGGGTGTAAATTGAGTTGATCATCAGATCTAATAACCTTTTCGATTCGGCTTGAAACTCTTTAATTTCCACGAGAATCTCCTCCTTGGCTAAGAGCTATGCAGTATCAATATTAGCACTCTCCCTCGACGAGTGCTAATATTTTTATATCAAATCCGGGGATTATTGTCAATATTCCCTGGGGTCCCTGCCCTTCACTCGCCCCCGGCCATAAGATATAATAAAGTGGACAAGCTATGGAGGTGGCAAAAATGAAACTAGCTTCTTGGAATGTCAACGGGCTCCGGGCCTGTATGAACAAGGGTTTTTTAGACTCCTTCGCCGCTATCAACAGCGACATTTTCTGCCTGCAGGAAATCAAGCTTCAGGAGGGGCAGATACATCTGGACTTGGAGGGATATCAGCAGTATTGGAATTACGCCGTCAAAAAAGGCTACTCCGGCACAGCAGTCTTTACCCGCCTCAACCCCCTATCTGTCCAGTATGGCCTTGGCCAGCCGGAACACGACCAGGAGGGGCGAGTGCTAAACCTGGAGTTTGAAGACTTCTACCTGGTCAATGTCTACACCCCCAATTCCCAGCGGGGCTTAGCCCGGTTAGAGTACAGAATGGAGTGGGAAGACGTCTTCAGGGAATATCTGAAGGAGTTGGACAGCAAAAAACCTGTCATTATCTGCGGCGACCTCAATGTTGCCCATAAGGAAATAGATATAAAAAACCCCGCCTCCAATAGAAAAAATGCAGGTTTTACCGATGAAGAGCGGGCCAAGCTGACGGAACTGCTGGACCAGGGCTTTGTCGATAGCTTCAGGCATTTCTACCCTGACAAAAAGGACGCCTATTCCTGGTGGTCCTATTTCAGCAATGCCCGAGAGCGCAACATTGGCTGGCGCATCGACTACTTCCTGGTCTCCGACAGGCTGAAAGAGTCCCTGACCGACGCCGCCATCCTCTCGGAAATCATAGGCAGCGACCACTGCCCCGTCACTCTGGAGTTGGAAGCATAAGGACGGTTTTTCCGGCTTCCGAATCTTGGCAAACAACTCTCCTAAGCCCAGCCCCCACAAGGGACTGGGCTTTTATCGTGGCGCAATCATCTTATACCGTGAAAAAATATTATTAATTGACTTTAGGCAAGGGTGTTGGTATAATATTCCATATATGCTACATCCCAGCATCTTGCTCCTGATCCCGGCGATAATATTCGTAGCCGCTGTTGCTATCTTCAGCGCTGTACTTAAGGCCGGAGAAGAAAATGAACAGACCATATGAGGAGACCAAAAGTAACTTGCCCGGCCTCAACTAAGTTAATAAGGAAGCAATCTGACTAAGGAGGTGCGTAAAATGATTCTTAAAAACAGCTTGAAGCAGATAATCCGGACGCCGGTGAGAACAGGCCTTTTTGTTCTCTTCCTGGCAGCGGTTACTGCATTTTTGTGTTTTGGCCTGTATATGTGGGTCAGCGTCAACGAAAGCCTTGACCAGGCAGCGGGGGCCTTTATAACCGTAGGGATTATCGAGTATTCACAGCCGCAGAGTTCTATACTTTCCCTTACTGACAGTGAAGCCATTATCAATTCACCCTATGTGGAACATTTTGACCACCGGGAGTGGCTGGCGGTGTATGGAGAAGGCCTAAAGCCCACTACGCCTTCTTATTCCAGTCATGGCGGTGGCATAATGGTTTTCGAACCCCTGGAGGAGACATCCGGCAAATCTGCCCCCATCAACGTGCTGGAGGTATTGGTTTCGGGCACAAGGTGGTCTAATAAACTATCCCGCATAAATAATCCGGGGTGTTCCCTTGAACCGGGCAAACAATATATTGCCGCCGGCTGGTATGATGAGGAAACAGACGAGTTTCAGCCTGCAGGCATGTTAAAGTTTGGCCCCATTGCCGAAATACCGGCGGGGAACCTGGAAGAGTTTTTGGTGGGCAGTGGCAGACCCTGGGCAAGACTGCTGGAAACCTTTAAGCGTTCTTCTGATGCCCTGACAGTCTTAACAACTAACGATATCGACACTATTTATGCCTTCCATCAGGGGGATGCTGTCCTGGCTAAAGGCAGGTCCTTTACGCAAGAAGAGTATGAGCAAAGGGCCCGGGTCTGTCTAATCAGTGTTACCTTTGCCGACAGCAATAATCTTCAGCTGGGGGATAGGATTGATTTATCCTTCTACGAAAGTTTCGGCATCGGCTGGAGAAACGATACCGGGGTTCTTGCTGACTTTGGCTGTTTTAGCGAGAGTTTTGCCCAGGAAAGTTATGAAATTATCGGCATGTACACTCTGCCCATGGTAACCCGTGCCGACTGGTACCAAATTGACAAAGATACCATCATAATGCCCTTGGATTCCTCAATCAGCACGCCAAAATCGGTTATGAACAATCTGGTCTCCTGCCGCCTGACCAACGGCACAGCCGAAGCCTTTCTTGCCGATATGGAGGCGGCCAATATTCCCGGCATCACGGTCACTGTCTATGACCAGGGCTATAGCCAGGTCAGCACTGCCTTGGCTGGCATGCGAAAAACCGCACTAATCCTAATGGCTATTTGTCTGGGGACGGGTCTCATCCTCTCTATCCTCTTCGCCTTCCTCTATGTAGGCAGGCAGAAACGCAGCATCGCCATTATGTATTCTCTGGGGGCCAATCGTCGCCGGGCCTTGAGCTTTGTCATAGCTACCGTGTGTAGTGTTGCAATCCTGGCCGTTTTTCTCGGCGGACTGGCAGGGTACGCACTGTCGGACACTGCTCTGAATGCCGTCTACCAGAGAATGACAGAAGATGATTCTGTTGACACTGCCTACAGCACTGTGGCAGCGGGCTCAGAGATTCAATATCAGGTAACGATTCCAAAAGGTGTTGCCTTGCCGGCAGCTGCGGCCGGGACAATCTTGCTCCTGACCTTGGCCTTAAGCGCAGTATTTGCTGTCAGCGTCTTGAGGGCAGAACCCTTGCAAGTCCTTGCCCAAAAGGAGGACTGAAATTTTGCATACTCTTAAGAACAGCTTCAGGGCAGCAAGCCGGAGAAAAGGCAAAAGTATGATTGTGCTGGCAGTTTCCATGGTTTTGGTCTTGTTCTTTACCATGTATGCCAATGCAATTACAGAGCATAGAGAGACTTTGGCGGCTCTGCATAAAAGCATTACAGTTACCGGGCAAATCACCAACTACAATGGCACTGTAACAGATGATTTAGACATCCCAGAAAAAATCATCAGAGAATTGGAAGCATCAGACTTTATCGGTGAGAGATTTTATACCCGCAATCTCTGTCTGCTCACAGAGCCCTGGGAGGGACTGGAGCTAAGTGAGCTGCAGAACAGGCTTATGAATGCAGGCACATTGGTGGGAGCCAATGCGATCGAAGCAATCCCCGAATTTGCTGCTGAAGATGCAATCCAGCCCCAATACTGGGAAGGTTATGATGCAAGTCTCTTTGCCTCTTCTGAGAGGGTGTGCATCCTCAGCGAAGATTTGCTGCAAAGCTTGAATCTGCAACTGGGGGATAGTTTTAAGATTACCGTAGCTGAGAATGCGCGGGTGGAAAGCGCTGATCATCCCCATGGGGAGATAGCCCTGCAAATTGTCGGCGTGTTTTCCGGTCCGGCCTGGCGGAAAGCTTACTGTCCCTGGGACACAATAACTGCTTTTTACGAGGATCTGGGCATACCCCTTACCTGGGACAGCGCCCGCTTTTGTCTGGAGAATACATTAAAGATGCATGAATTAAAGGCCTTGCTCAGCAGGTTAAACTTCCTCAGCCCCTATGAAGTGGGGCAGGATGCAATCACCGGACAGGGCAGGCTGGGATTTGTCATCAATGACCGGATCCTTACTAAGGCCACCGGCGGCGTTAAAAGTTACATCGGCTTTATGACCGCCCTGTATCCCGTGATTTACCTGCTTTCAGCAGGGATAGGCTTTGTGGTCTCCTACCTGTTGATCCGCCTGCGCAAGCCAGAGTTCGCCATCATGCGCTCCCTGGGGGCTGGCAAGGGGATGAGCTTTCTCAGTTTCTTCTGGGAGCAGGTTCTGCTCAGCCTTCTGGGCACTGCCCTGGGTGTCCTGCTCACCCTGGCCTTGGTCAAGACTGTCACCCCCCTTCAGGCTTTCAGTATTGCAGGCTACCTGGTCTCGTATCAGGCAGGGGCGGCGCTGGCTATAGCCACCATGAACCGGATGAATATCATCCAAATTCTCACGGCAAAGGAGTGATAAAATGAGCATTCTCACCCTGAAAGATGTCTCTTACACTTATAAGAATAAGTATCAGAAGGTTGAGGCAGTAAAAAACGTCTCATTTGCTTTTCAACAGGGCAAGGTATATGCCATCGTCGGCAAAAGCGGCAGCGGCAAGACTACCATGCTGTCCCTGCTGGCGGGGCTGGACATTCCTACAGCCGGCCAGGTAGTCTACCAGGAAACTGCCACAAGTGAAATGGACCGGGACAAGTACCGGCGGGAAGATGTGGCGGTAATATACCAGGCATACAATCTCTTCCCCCTGCTTACGGCTTTGGAAAATGTCATGTATCCCCTTGAGTTGCAGGGAGTAAAGTCCAAAGAAGCAAGGCTGCGGGCTGCAGAAATGATTGAAAGCGTCGATCTCAGTAAGGAGGTCTTCAAGCGTTTTCCCGCCATGCTCAGCGGCGGCGAGCAGCAGCGAATCGCCATTGCCAGGGCCTTGGTGTCCGACCCCAGGGTCATATTGGCCGATGAGCCCACCGGCAATCTGGACACAGAAAACGGCGCCAATATTGTCGCCATCCTGAAAAGTCTGGCCCATGTCAAGAATCGCTGCGTCATAATTGTCACCCATGACCCCGCCATCGCCCAGCAGGCTGATGTCGTCCTCAGGATGAAGGATGGAGAGATCGCCCTGGAGGCATAAGCTAAAAACACCGGCAACCGGTGTTTTTCTTGTATGTACACTCAAATACATGCAGGCCCTTTAATTTTAGCTAATATCTAATTGACTTTAGCTAAGGTAGTGGTTATTATAGGTACAAATTCAAATGCTTGGAGGCAGTTACCATGATTGTCACGACCACGGACCTGCAGAACAGCTTTGGCAAGTATCTGCAACTCTGCCAGAACGAAGAGGTCATCATAACCAAGAACGGGAAGAAAGTGGCCAAATTGCTGCCCTATACCGAGGACGGGACCCTGGGGCGCTGGCTGGTGGGTGAAGGTTCCCCCAGGTACAACACTAAGGGCATCCGGGTAACTTACGAAGAGTACCTTAAGATGACCGAGGAAAGTGAAAACCGCTACGAGTACATCGACGGCGAGATTATCCTCTTGGCCTCTCCCCTCTACCCCCACCAAAGGGCGGTGCGAGAAATACTTGGCGAGTTCACTGCCTGGTTCCGGGACAAGGACTGTGAGCCCCTGACCGCTCCCTTCGACGTCGTTCTCCACCGCCTTGGGGATGCTGAAAAAATAAACTCTGTCCAACCCGACATCCTGGTCATCTGTGACCAAGACAAAATAGATGAAACAGGCAGGTATAGGGGAACCCCTACTTTAGTAGTGGAGGTGCTCTCTGACTCCACCCGGAGCAGGGATTTGATTCAAAAGGTGGACCTGTATATGGAGAGCGGAGTGCAAGAATACTGGGTGGCAAACCCAGACAGCGCCGAAATATACATTTATGTCTTTGCCGATTACAAGCTTGCCAATATCCTCACCTTCAAGGGCGAAGAGCATGCCCAATCGGTATTCTTCCCAGGGCTGAAAGCGGACCTCAAACAGATCTTTGCCTAAACCCCCAACACCCGAGAGGAGAGTTACCATGCAATATCCCAAACACATTGTCTACGTAACAGGGATAATTGAGAATGAACAGGGAGAAATCTTGATGATCAAGAGTTCATACCGGCCGGGCTGGGAACCGCCTGGTGGAATAGTAGAATTTGGCGAGGATGCCATCACTGCAGTTATCCGGGAAGTCAAAGAAGAGACAGGCTATGATGTGAAAATTTCCGGTATTCTATCTGTGGTGCAAAATACCGGTTCCCCGGACAGCGAACCCAAATTCGGCTTGGTGTTTAAAGGGGAACCAACAGGCGGTCAATCCCAATCTAGCGCAGAATCTCTGGCCGTGGACTGGTTCCATCCTGACCAGGCATTAAAGTTAATTGAGGCAGAGGGTATGAAAGTCCGGGTTCTAGATGCCTTGGCCTTTGCCGGCAAAGTGAATTTCAAAGCCTATATATCCAAACCCAGTTTCCAGGTAGTTCGAGAGTTAAGATAGCCAAAAGCCCAGCTCTGCCAACAGGAGCTGGCCTTTTTGGATGTAGCTGTGGGCATTTACTGATATTGATATCCAGGGAATCTGTTAACCAAGATATTGACAACAGTCTGTCTTCACTCCCCAATATGTGCTGGGGCTCGCGATGAATGCGAGCCGCTTTCAGTTGACTCCGCTTGACTTAAGTTCGCAAAAGCGGTATCATTGTTTTGAGGTGATGGAAATGCAGATGCCTTCTTTACTATCTGCCCAGGGGCTGGCCAAGGAAATCAACCTGCCCGTTCCCTTGCTCACCAGCTATACCAAATGCGGACTTATCCCCTTTGCCGCTCAGAAAGAAAACCAGTATTTATACTCACTCGCCGCTGTTCAGACAGCCCTGGCCCAAGGGGTGAGAGAGTTGAAAGCAGACTACAGCAGCAAGGATCCCTTTACCTATCAGGACTATCTATCTCTGCCCGAATCCATGCTGCGCACTGAAATATTGGATGGGGTGCTGATTCAAGAACCTGCCCCGATAATTAAGCATCAGCAAGTTTTATCCCGACTCTTCCTTCCCTTACGCAGCTACTTTTCCCACAAGGATCCTAAAGGAATCGTATTTGTATCCCCAGTGGATGTAACCTTATCAGATACAGTGGTAGTCCAACCGGATATACTTTACATCGCAAGCAGACACAGGGAAATTATCACGGAAACCCGGGTCAATGGCCCCCCAGATTTGGCAGTTGAAATCATTTCCCCTTCAAGTATTCGAAGAGATCGAGTGGTTAAGCTTGATTTATACCAGCGCTTCGCCATCCCCCATTACTGGTTGGTGGATGCCCCGGCCGAAACAATTGAAATCTATGCCCTAAGCACCGAAGGCATTTACCGCCGCACAGGCGAAGGAAACAATGGGATTATTTCAATTTCTGGTTTCCCCGATTTGACTTTGGATCTTGATGCCCTTTGGGCCTGAACAAGCCAACACCGCCCCTTTATAGGGAGCGGTGTTTTTTGGAGAATCGAGCGAGCCTCTACCGGCAACTGCCTCCTTACTAGGGTCAGGCATTGAGAGCACATTATCAGTGGACTATAGGGTTATTGACCACCCCGATAAACAGCGGGGCATCGCCGGCGCCGCCGGTGATGGCGAAGATGAAGGGCCGGTCCAGCTTCATCTCGATGGTCTCCTGCGGGAGGCTGGAGCCGTAAAGTCTAATCTCGGTATAGGCAGCAGCTTCGCAGCCCTTCTCGTCAATGGAAATGGAGAGATTTTGCTGAATCCCTGAGATGAACAGGGGTTTAGTTGAGGCCAGGCCGGTAAAATCAGCCTCTGCTGTAAAGGCCTGCTCTGCCCCAAGCTTTGTCAGAACCTCTTTGAGATTGTTTCGAGCTTTAAAATCGAATTTTGGAATAGAGAGAATAATCTCCCCGCCTTTTGCTGATTCTGAATCTATGGCTGTGAGCACATCTGCCAATTGCTCAGGGTCAGAAAGGATGTCATACGGAGATACACCTTCATCGGGCAGAAACAGAAGCATGCGCTGACCATTTTTGAAGTGGAGGGCCGTAATAAAGCAGTCTTCCTCCCGAACATAACCGCCCATAAAGGTCCTGTGCATAAAAGGCGCTTTTACCTTGCTGCCATCCGCCAAGTTGAAGATGTCTTTCTTGGTGAGCTTGGGATCAAACTCAGTGCTCCACTGGTCATAAAAGTAAACGGTGTTAAAGATGGACATCACTTGCTCATGACTTGTCTGAAACTCCCTGGGATCATTGCCAAGTTTACCGCCGGTATTTTCGGAAACCCAGCGGCTGATTTGCTTGGCTGTCTTCGCGTTGGAAAAATCCACGCTGAAAGAATGGGCGAAATAATCCCGGGCGACACGCTCTAAAAAAGCCTTTTCAAAATCTACATCCTCCTGAAGCCAAAGAGAATTGGCCAGAAGCAGCTTGCCGATTTCATTGTCGGTGTATAGATTCTGATAGAGTTTGCTGCTTTCGCTTCTGACAAGATTGATGTCAGGCATCTGCAGCGCCTGCAGCAGCTCGGCCTGGGTACTGCCTGCCGCCCCCTCGCTGGCCAGGGCCAGGGCATAAAACAAGCTGAGGGGTGAATAAACCGAGTTCACCGATTGGTCTCCCTGGGCAAAAACCTCGGCTGCGGAAGAAAAGGCAAATTGGCTGAGACTAGTTAAAAAATCCTGGTACACATCCTGTTTTTTAGCCCTTTTGCCAGCATAATCATGATAAGAGACCCCCTCGGGGTAGTCGGGGCTGGCAATGCCCATGGCCGGCTGAGGCGCATTGGCGGAAAAAACGCTGAAGAGCACTATTGCCAGGGCCGCCGCAGCAGCCACAAGCCCCTTCCAGGCAGGTTGCATAAGGAGTCTGCTTTTTGAAGGTTGTCTGGCGGCAGTCCTGGCCTTACCCAGGGCGCCTTTGCCTGCGGATTCCAGCCCCAGCAGTTCCTGCCCCCTATCCAGGTCAGTTTCTGCCAGGGTTTCCGGGTCAACATGCTCAAACATATTGATTATGTCTCGATCCTTCATAGGTTGCTTAGCTCCCTTCTAAAGTTTCTTTCAGGGATTTGCGCAGCCGGGACAGGCGGCTGTCTACCGCCCCCCGGGTCAAGTTATAGCGCCGGGCAATAGCGGGAATGCTCTCCAAGGCAAAGAAACGACGCACAAAGATACTGCGGTCCGGTTCCGGCAACCCCCGGATAAACTGATTGAACAGCCTGTGGAAAGCCTCCCTATTCAGGAAACGGTCACAGTTGTCCGGGACAACAAAGGCCTCTTCCGCAAAATCGCCGATACGAACCTGATTGCGCCGAAGATTCTTGCGCAGCTGGTCAATGGCCCGGCGCCGGGTAAGGAGGGCAACCCAGCCCTTCAGGGATGTGCGCTGCCGATTATAATTCGGCATGGACAGCCAGACATCATAAAAAGCGGAATTTACACATTCCAGCACATCCTCCTGATTGCCCAGCACCGACCGGGCAATTGCACAAGCCAGGCCACGGTATTTTTCAATCAGCCCTTCCAAGCCC
>DIPE01000073.1:11458-13886 GCA_002427015.1 Firmicutes bacterium UBA5496
TTTCAATCAGCCCTTCCAAGCCCCTGGTATTCCTTTTTTGCATGAGCTCAATTAACTTAATATCATCCATAGGCACCTCCGGAGGTTTCACTATTATATTCGCACAAAAGCTGCATTTCTGCCGGGGGCATGATAAAATAAGGTCAATTGTCTTTACTGGCAAATACTTTAGATATCGGTATATATCTGTTCATAGGGGCTAAGGACTTATTTCCGTCCCCTACATTAAATGATACCAGAGGTGACACCAAGCTATATGAAACGCAAGAATGTATGGTCCAAGGACTTTACCCTGATTACAGCAGGAACCATTATATCCGCTATCGCAGGACAAGCAATATCCCTGCCTTTTAGCTTAATGGTCTTTGATCAGACACAATCTGCATTGCTCTCCGCCATCATGTTTGTAAGCGGCATGCTGCCTAATTTCGTCTTGCCTCTATTCATCGCTCCCCTTATCGACCGAGGCAACAAGAAAAAAATAATAGTCACTCTGGATTATCTCACCGGGGTTCTTTATTTGCTTGTGGCGTTGATTGTCTCGAAAACAGGCTTCAATTATCAGCTTTTTATGGCCTTCAGCCTCATTGCCGGCATCATCGGCGCAATCTATCACTTAACTTATACGGCCTGGTATCCAGATTTAATTCCCGTTGGCTTCGAACAACAGGGTTTTGCCGTGTCTTCTTCCATCTACCCAACAGTCGTTATGGTTATGAGCCCAGTTGCAGCCTGGCTCTATAAAGTGATGCCCATACATTTACTTTTGGTCCTGATTGGTTTTCTTACTTTGGTGGCCGCAACCTTTGAATTGTTTATCCGCAATCAGGGTTTCCGGAAACCAGAAGAAGCTTTGGGCTGGCAAGAATATATAGCCGACTGTAAAGCCGGGCTGTTATATCTGAAAAAAGAAAAAGGACTGAGAAACATCTATACCTATATGGCTATCACCAATGGGGTGGCTACGGGAATTCAATTGATGGTACAAGCTTATTTCCAAACCGTGCAGTTTCTAACCGTAGCAATGCTGGCCTTCTTGCGCACAGCAGAAACCCTGGGACGAATGCTGGGAGGGCTGGTGCAATACAAATTTAATGTCAAGCCTGAAAAACGCTTTGGCATTACAAAGTTTGTCTACTTCACCTATGAGACTCTTGACATGCTCTTGTTGTTCATGCCCTACCCATTTATGATCGTCAACAGGTTTATCTGCGGCGTCCTGGGCATGACCTCATTCACCCTGCGGGAAGCAAGCGTGCAGTCTTACCTGCCCCGAGATATGCGGGCAAAGGTAAATGCGATCTTTAATGTCGCTGTTAGCTTTGCTGTGATTATATTCCAGCTGGGCGCAGGCTATGTGGGTGACATACTTGGATACAGAAAGACTGTGGTGCTATTTACAGCGATTTCAATGACAGCAATCTTCGTGTTCATTGCAATTCCCTCCGCTGTTAACCGCAAGGTATATGAAGCGACACGAAGGGAACAGCAAGAAAAAATGGCATAACAGCTATAAAACTGGGGGCGGTCATTCCGCCTCCTCATTTTATACCTTTGGAAACATAGAGACAGTATCTCCCGCTTCCGCCCTCAGAGTTTCGTACCGCAAGCAACAGAACCTTCCCCACTGACATAAACTGAATTACATCAAGGGAAAGAAGTGAGAGGAATGAATTGGACATGTTACCAAGGTGGATGCATCCCCTGCTTGCAGTATCCCCGACCCGTCATTGATAAACCGGCCTTGAATTACAGCGTTGCCGTGCCAATTAATCTGGCCAAATCCCTGGAAGGCAAATACTATGTAGGTTACGCTGATAACCTTAGCTTCGGGAATTTTACCAGTGCCTGGGCCAGGCTCTATAATCCCCCATATTCCGGGGTAAATTTGCATGTTACAGTCTGGACAGTCAGCGATGTCGCAGAAACACCTTTCCGGGCCCAAATCTGGTTTAACGCTTATCCGCCGGGTGCACCCCAGGACTCACCCTTGGTTACCCCTGCCAACCATGCCCTCTGCCCGCCGCCCCAACCCCGGATAAAGCTCCAATATGCAGTGAATGTAACCGGGGAACCGGCAGGGGGAGTCAAGGCCTTTGTGCGCCGTGGACAACCCGAAACTACCATCGTCGATGATGAACAAGGCAAGTTTATCTTCGCCCCCGGGGGCTCCTTTCTGATATTCTTGTCCAATCCTGAAACTCCAGAGGTTGCCGCCGCGGGCAGACTTGCCTTCGGCTGGTGGGAAGAACCTGTCTGCCGCTAGCCCAAGGCAAAAAAGTCAAAGCGTGGGGGACGTTCTCCTTCTAATCATCAAGGAAGCAGTACGTCCCCATGCTTCTTATTGCCGGGTGAACAAGCGGGTGACAATATCCAAGAAACGATTATCCCGCCGCAGTTCAACAGCCTTATGTTCACAGAGCTCGTG
>DIPE01000096.1 GCA_002427015.1 Firmicutes bacterium UBA5496
CCAGCAGGTCAATGCTGTCCCAGTGATTGGCTATGGCCTCTTCCCTTTGGGGGATTGATTTTTTGGACAGCGCAGAAAAATTTTTCATTTAAAACACCCTCTCTTCCGCTTAACTTTTCTGGCAAATAAAAAGCCCTGAGTTATTACTCAGGGACGACTGTGGCGCGGTACCACCCTGCTTACAGGCAAGAAAATGCCTGTCGCTCGAGAGCATTTAACGCCTGCCTGCGGACTGTCCTACTGTAAGTTCGGGCAGCCGGCTCCGGGGTGATCTTCACTCTGGGGGCATTCGCGGCCTTCCACCAATTAGCCGCGTCTCTGCAAATGCCGGCCCAGGGCTACTGTCCCCTTCCTTGCCGTTTACTGTTATTGCCTTCTATTTTACGCATTGCCCGGGGTAAAAGTCAAGTATATATCGGCATAAGGGCAGTCTCCACTATTTCCATGGGTGAAAGGTACAGAACCCGGAGCCCCTTCAAGTCATATTCTAGTAGCGAAAGGTGGTGAGCTTATATGGGAATGCCGAATGTTCCTGACATTAAACCGGATATTGACATCGACAAGGAAGATGTCATCAACCTGCTCTTGATTTCTGTGGCCCTGGAAGAGTTGGGCCTGGCCCAAATAATCAATGTCGAAGGAGAAAAGGCCCAGTTTGCCCTAAAAGCCCATTGCACGAACCTGGATGACCTGCTGACCATCAATGACAAGATTGACAGGATCCTCAAGGATGTCATCAAGAAAGAGATTTTGCTTCAGTTCAAGTTAGACCATATACTGGACCTGATTGATAAAGATAAGTGCAAGAAAAAGAACCGCTACGAATAATGCCGATTGCCCGCCTTAATCCGGCGGGCATATATTGTATTGAGTTATTGTCAACATACATATACATACATTGCCAGTATGTATGGGGAGGGGAAATCGATGACCAAGGAAAACGACGGGCCAGGGGACAATATCCGCATTGGTCGGAGGATGATTGAGGCCGCCCTGAAGATGGAAGACAATCTGGCAGAGCTGCTCTCTGTTCAGATAATGCATATAAAGCAGCTTGCCGCCAAGGATTTAAATCAAGAGATTGTCAACGCCAACAACTTGCTCCGCAATATTATCTTTTCTTTAATGCTCACCGAAGAAAGAATTGCCAGAGGCCTGGAATTATGCGGAATCAAGACAAATATCAACTATAGCAAGCCCAGCTGGCTGGCCACCCATCAGAAAGAAGAACCGGACTAGCCGGTTTTTTTATTGCCTACGGATGATTGCCTCTGACTGCCGCCAGCATCTGGCTGCGAAGCCTTACTGCCGCCGCCATCTCACGATCAACCCGCAGTCGCGCAGCTTCGGTATTGAAAGAGTCCCTGATTCCCTGGTGCAACTCTTTCCAATCTTCGTCGGCCAAGAAAGATGCCAAGTCGATGCGCTCATTCCCTCCGGATAAGATTTTCCCCAAGTAATGGAGCATGCCGGCACCGCTGACTTTGCTTAGTTTATCTGCGTCCCAGACGATGGCAGACAAGGGTTCATGGATAATATAATCTTTGATCAATCCAGCATGGGCAGCAATTGCTTGTTGTACCTGAAGGACCAGTCCTGGGGGAAAACCTATGGAGTCCAGGAAAATTGCCGCTTCTTCTCCCCCCACTGAGGCATGCTTTTCCCCCCGCAGGCGGTTGTCTTCCGGGGAAAGAGAAGGGTCCCAGCACTTGGCGATGTCATGCAGCCAGGTTGCAATCCGGGCCAGGGCCGGGTCAATCCCCAGCTCTGCCGCCAAATTGCCGGCAATCTCTACGGCGGTGCGGGTATGTTCCAGCCGGTAGTCAAAGGCAAGGGGCCGGTTCAGAAGTTTTTCCTGCAGATTCAGATGTTCCCTGCAGCGCCGGCGCATATATTCCTCAACCTGGGTTTCGTAAAATTCCATTGCCAACAGTCCTCCTATCCTGAGAGCTAAAATGCTATTATAATACTAACATACACCCGGCGAAAATAGCGCCACTTTTTAAGTGTAATAGGGAAAGGAATTTCGGAGGTGACACTTATGAACCTTGGCGAAAGAGCCTGGCAGCTGATGCTGGACCTGACCAAATTTCACAGCATTAGCCAAAGCCCGGGAGAAAGCGGGATTGCCCACTATATTCATAGTCTCCTGGCGGATTTGCCATATTTTAAAATGCATCCAGACCACTTGCGTTTTGGGCACATTGCTGCCCCTAATGACCCCGCAGTGGTTGTCGCCCTGGTCAGAGGCCGGGGGCCCACCGGAGTAATCCTTTTAAATCACCACGATGTAGTAGATATTGATGACTATGGAGTGTATAAAGACTTGGCCTTTTCTCCCCTGGAGCTGACCCGTAGCCTGGATCCCGATTCCCTCCCTCCTGCTGCCCGCCAGGATCTCTTGAGCGGCGACTGGGTCTTTGGCCGTGGGACCATGGACATGTTGTACGGCCTGGCCCTGCAACTGGTTCTGACAGAAGCCAAGGCCGCCAGCGGAGATTTTGCCGGCAATATCCTCTTTGTCTCTGTGCCCGATGAAGAAAACAATTCCCTGGGCATGCGCCATGCCGTCAGCCTAATCCGGGAGTGCCAGCGGGAATATGGACTGGATTTTGCCGCTGCCGTCAACTGCGAGCCCCACGGCTACGATTGCGAAGGCCATGTCATCCAGACCGGCAGCGATGGAAAGCTGCTGCCCCTTATCTGCTGCTTTGGCCGGGAGACCCATGCCGGCGCCCTTTATGACGGGCTCAACCCCTACTTGCTCCTGGCGGAGGTCATCCGGATGCTGGAACTGAACCCGGGTTTCAGCGACGCTTGCGCCGGCGAGTATACCTATCCTCCCACCGTCCTCAGGGGGGGAGATTTGAAAAAAGGATATAATGTCTCCACGCCTCCGGCTGCCTGGGCATGCTTTAACGTCTTTACCCTGGAGGTCTCTCCCCGGGAAATCATGGCTAAGCTTGCGGGCCTGTGCCAACAGGCGGCGGCAAATGCCGCTGCCAGTTTCCACCGCTCGGCCGCGGCCTGGCAGTCCATCAGCGGCAAAAAACTAACTTTGCCGGAAATCCAGCCCCAGGTGCTGACCTTCAGCGAGCTCTGGCAGCAATGCCTTAGTGCCCATGGGGAATCCTTTGTCAGG
>DIPE01000019.1:0-132 GCA_002427015.1 Firmicutes bacterium UBA5496
GATGGCGTCTACAACGGAGTTTTTAATGCGAGAATCACTAACCTGAAGGAAGGCTTTAAGGCCTATTACACTTTGGACGGGTCTGAGCCGGATACTGCCAGCCCGGTTTACACCGCAGCGGGCATTCCCTTG
>DIPE01000019.1:497-3678 GCA_002427015.1 Firmicutes bacterium UBA5496
CTGCCAGTACGATGCTCTGTGGGATGGCGCCTCGCGCTACCAGTGGTTTCGGGCGGACCTGAACGGGAAGAACTACAAAATGCTGCTGGACTCCGTGGTGGAGGCCCCGATGGCTGGACTGGCCTTTGGCTTCACAGGCATCATGATCGACGACTGGATTTACTACAATTGTGTTTTTGAAGACGATTGGCATATTTTCCGCTTCAACACCGCATCTCTGGAAAAAGAGTCCATCAGCCCCGGCGGCGGCATTAGCCCTATTTTGGTGGGCCGCGATATATATTACTGGGGGCCGGGAAACAGTCTTTACCGGTACAGTGCGGACCGGGCGGAAAACACCTTGATCAGCAAAGTAAAGGGCTTTAACCTGAAGGTTTTCGGCAGCTTCATCTTCTACTACTCCCAGGACCAAAAGATGGGAACCTACCGCATGAACCTGGACGGTTCGGATGTGCATACCTATCCTCAGATTGCCAGCGATGAATTTGTGGTGGTGGGGGACAGGATTTATTACTCCTCCCCGGGAGGTATGTGCAGTATAAGGGTTGACGGCGAGGACCAGCAAGAGATATGTTCCATCAGGCCCCAAAATCTCCAGTACTACCGGGGGAAGCTTTACTTCGGCGGCGAATATGATCCCGAATGCGGTTGGCCTTTCTTTTGCCTAGATTTGGCCACTAATGAGGTAAAAACTATTTTTCCCGACAGCAGAGGCTTCCTTTACTTCATTGAGGGGGAAGTATACTATGTCTACCCACAGGTGCTAAAAAGGGAAGCCGGGCTCTACCATTTGACCGAGGCCGGGCTGGAAAAACTGGCGGGAGAATAGTTTGTTTGAGTTTACTTGACCAAAGTAAACGGAGGCTGGCCAGCGCCAAGCTGGAACTGGCGATTCTTCTGGGTATTACCGCTGTGTTCTTCCTTATGGGAACTTGGCACCGGGCGGATGTGGCCAAGTAAGTCTTGGCGGAGGGCAGCGCCGGGGATATAATGGTAAAAACAGCTGCGAGGTATTGCCATGGGTTACATGCTGAAAGTAATAGCTATTATTCTGGTTGCAGGCCTCCAGGCAGCGGGCGGCGCCGTCGCCCCCCTGGGGGTGCTGGGCCTTGTCTTGCTTGCCGCCCTGTGGATAATCCGGGAAAAATACTGCAAACGTCTGCTCTTCATTGCCCTGGAGTATGGATTAATCTTTGCCCTGGCGTTTATCGGTCCATCTGTCTCGATCCTCTGCGGGGTTCTTGCCTTTGATTTGGCTGGCGGGGGCTTTTACTGGCAGGCGCTGCTCTTGCTTCCTTCAGGGCTTTTCCATCTGCAGGGAGCGGAGCTGGGAGCCTTTGCACTCCTGCTGGCCCTCTGCGCTTTCAGCGGTTGCCTAAGCCATACTCTAAAGAAGCGGGAACAATCCTTTCGCCAGGTCTATGACCGGGAACGGAGAAACCGCTATGCCTTAGAAGAGGCCAAGGCCCAGCTGCTGGCTTCGACTCGGGAAGCCGCCAGGCTGGCGGAAATCCAGGAGCGCAACCGCATTGCCCGGGAAATTCACGACCATCTGGGCCACAGCCTTGCAGGCATCCTGCTTCAGCTGCAGGCGGCAGTAAAGACCTTGGAGCGGGATGAGGAAAAAGCCAGGGAGCTGTTTCAGAAATCTGTGACCGGCTTGGCAGATTCCCTCAGCCTGCTTCGGGACACTGTGTACAATATTCGGCCCCGGGAACAACTGGGGGTGGAGTATTTTAAGCAGATTATCGATGATTTTCAGTTTTGCTCCGTGGAATTTATGTCCAGGGGGGATATTGGGGGCCTCACTGCCGCTCAGACTGAAACCCTGGCCAGCATTGTCAAGGAAGCGCTGACCAATGCAGCCCGGCACTCCCGGGCTGCCAAGGTGGAAATACTGCTGGAGGTCCGGAAAAACATAGTGCGCCTATTTTACCGGGATAACGGGGTTGGCTGCGCCAAGATTCAGGAGGGAATGGGGCTCAGCGGTATGCGGGAGCGGGTGGGCAATGCCGGCGGAACCATCTCCTTTAAGCATGAGGCTGGTTTCCAAATTGTCTGTGTGCTGCCCCGGGAAGAAAAGATGGCAAACATGTCTGGCAGTTAGCCAGATTTTTCTACCAAAATAGTCATTCGTATGATAGAGTAGAGACAGATTCTAATTAATCTTAGGAGGGGATAGGATGGATGTACTTAATCTGGTGACTGAGCAGATTAACTCCAAGGCTGTTTTAGGCAAAATCGGCAAATCTGTTGGCGCCAAACCTTCTCAAGTAAAGAAAGTTACTGAACTGGGAATGCCCGCCCTTGTCCAAGCCCTACAGCGCAATGTCGGTACAACTGATGGAGCAGCCGCATTGAACAAGGCCTTGGACCAGCACGAGGATGACAAGGTTGATGATTTAGCTGGATATTTGACTAATGTTGATATAGAAGACGGCGCCAAAATATTAAAGCACGTATTCTCGGGAAAAGACCAGAAAGTGCAAAAAAACATTGCCAAACAAACTGGTTTACAAATGGATCAGGTATCTGGCATAATGGCGCAGCTGGCGCCGGTGCTTATGGGCGCATTGGGCACTCAGAAAAAGCAGCAGAACTTGGATATGCCAGGGATCTCCGACTTGCTTGACATCCTGTCCGGAAATATTGATGGCGGCGGCTTGATGAACATCGCCACAAGTATCCTGGATGCTGACGGTGACGGCGACATTATCGATGATGTGGGCGGCATTCTCAGCAAGCTCTTTAAGTCCACAGCCATCAAGGGTACAAAATCCAAGTCGGGCAAGTCTGCAAAGACCTCCGGAACTGCAAAGAAGACCACTAAGACAAAAAAGATTACCCGGACCAAAAAGAAAAAGACAAATTAAGCCGATTTTGAAGCCCCTTGTATGGAGGCTTCTTTTATTTTGTGTCTACGGGAAAAATACAGATATGGCAAGAAGTCATATATTTAGGAAGAGGAACTCTCGGGAACAGAAGGCAAGACAGACAACACCTTCATTACGTCGTAGCCGATGCTGATACAAGAAGGAATTATGCCACATTATTTCTGACTTAAATTACTAAGTTCATCCCATAAAAATAACCATCGACCAAGGTCGACGGTTATTTTCCTTACTTATTTGAGCAACTTGGGGTAGTCTGTTTTGCCATTGACTACACGATAAATGTGTAT
>DIPE01000030.1:0-217 GCA_002427015.1 Firmicutes bacterium UBA5496
GGGAGGATGAAGGCATAATTCTCCTGTTTACGCCCCCCTTCGACACCAGCGATTTAAAGCCAGGGTATATAAAAGGCTATGTGCCCGGAGTCAGGGAAAACGGCGGCCAATACACCCACGCCGCCTGCTGGGTGATTCAGGCAATGGCCAGCCTTGGGCACGGAGATAAGGCCCTGGATTGGGTCCAGCATATCAATCCCATTCATCACAGCCGCAC
>DIPE01000030.1:415-10356 GCA_002427015.1 Firmicutes bacterium UBA5496
TTGGTACACGGGGGCGGCGGGGTGGCTGTACCGAGTGTGCATTGAAGATATTTTAGGCCTGAAGCGCCGGGGGAATGTCCTGACAATAGACCCCTGCATCCCGGGGAAATGGCGGGAGTATAGCCTGGATTACTGTTTTGGCAGCAGTGTGTATGCAATCAGGGTTTTGAATCCCCAGGGGGTCAGCAGGGGGGTGGCAAAAATAGAAGTAAATGGAGCAATCTGCCAGGAAATAGAATTGGCGGCTGAGGGCGGAATTCAGCAGGTCACTGTGGTAATGGGCCAAGAATCGACCCCTGATTTCTGACAGAAAAATTACATCTCCCCCTTTTAGGCAGGGAAAACCTTGCCAAAAGCGAATATATTATCGTTGGCATTTGTTTAGGGGGGGCTGAAGATGAATCTGCCGATGCAACTGAGACTATACAGCGATTACATTGCCCATGCAGGAATGGCGCGATTTGAGCGGCCCAATTCCACAGTTTATGCCGCTTCGGAACGCTGTCTGCTCTATCGCCAGCAAAAGGCGATGAAGCTTCTCCGTCATTTGGACGTAGCCCCGCAGCCGGCATTCATCAGACCTTTGCGGAGATTATGGGTAATGGAAGTCAATCATCCTACCCTGACAGATTTTTTGACTGCCTTAGCGGGCAGTCGGCGCCGGGGCAAGATCGAGCTGATTCGGCGCCTGGGGGCCACTGTGGGCATGGTTCATTCTCTCCGTCATACTGGGACCGGGGATATTGTGGAACCGGATTCTGTATCTGTCTTGCGGAAATTGAAAGTTTTGGTCCGGAAAAACCAGGTGCTGCTCTCTGTCCAGGGCATACCCTCCGGTCCTTTTGCGGGGCTGCTGGGGGAAGTAAAATATCTTTGGGGAAGCTTCGGGGGCACCCTCGTGGGCAACTGGCCAGATTTCCCGCCGGTGCGAATTTGGAACAGCGGCCTGATGATTATGGATCTGTCCCGGGCCAATTACTCGGAGCCTTTGTTGGATTTGGTCAACCTCCATCCCCGGGATATTGGCCTGGAGACCATGTTCTTCTGGGAATATTTCCTCCAGGGATACGGCGCCACTTGTGAGCTGCCTGCACAAGGAAAAGCCAAAATTGAAGTCCTTTACAAAATTAAACTCCTGCAGGCCTTGGCTGAAGGCAAAGGGGTTCAGCGTGCACAAGAGGATTGCCGCAGTCAGTGGTGGGACAAGGTTTAGCGGGATTTCTCTTGAGATATGATAACGGAAATGGGGTGATGGGGTGCGCTGTCCATACTGTAATTTCCTGGAAAGCAAAGTCATCGATTCCCGGCGCACGGAAGATGACTATGAAATCAGGCGGCGGCGTGAGTGCATGCAGTGCGGGCACCGCTTTACCACCTATGAAAAGGTGGAAAAACTGCCGCTGATGGTGATTAAAAAAAATGGCGCCCGGGAGATTTTCGACCGCGCCAAAATTCTCAACGGCTTAATTCGGGCCTGCGAAAAGCGCCCCATTGCTTATGAAAAATTGGAACACCTGGTGGACGAGGTGGAGATCCAATTGCGCAGCGAATTGGACAGGGAAGTGAGCACAAGCTACATAGGCGAACTGGTAATGGAGAGGCTGCGAGAATTGGATGAAGTGGCCTATGTGCGTTTTGCCTCAGTTTACCGGCAGTTTAGCGACGTGGGGAATTTTCTCAAGGAGCTGCAAAAGCTTGTGGGCGGCACAGGCGATTAAATGGCCAGCGCAGGATATAGCAGCGTTCCCAAGCTCAGGGAGCTTCGGGGCAACCTGCACATTCACACTGACAAATCTGACGGCACTTTGCCTCTTTCAGAGATTGCCGGGCTTGCCCGGAAGCGCAAACTGGATTTTTTAGGTATTAACGACCATTTCGCAGCCTGCGGCCCCAGTTATTATGAAGAAGGAGTCCTGATTTTGCAGGGCACCGAACTTAACCGCGACCACAGTCATTGCCTGGCCTATAATTCTTCCCTGGTTCCAAAGCTTAAGCAAGAAGATGGGGCAGTGGTGGCGAAGCAGGTAAGAAACAGCGGGGGGATTGGCATAATCGCCCATCCCTTTGAAAGGGGATCGTTCCTGGTCAGCGGGGGCAAGTGTTACCCCTGGCTGAATTGGGAAACCGCTGATTTCCAGGGTATCGAAATCTGGAATCTAACCTCCCAATGGCGGGACAGCGCCAAAAGCTATTGGCAAAGCTTGCGCCAATGGCTGTTTCACCGCTATCGCCCCTTTGCTCAGGGGGCCTGTCCCCAGGCTCTGGCCAAATGGGATACTCTCTGCCGCCAGCGGCATGTGACCGCTGTTGCAGGCAGCGATTTGCATGCCCCCTGGATCAAGGCCTGGAGGCTTAAGTTTAAGATCCTCCATTATCCAATGCTCTTAGCTGCAGTTAATACCTATTGCCTGGCGGAGGTAACAGGCGATGGGGAAAGGGACGGGGCAGGGATAGTCGCTGCCTTGCGCCAGGGCAGGTGCTGGATTGCCTTTGACTGTCTCAGCCTTGGCCGGGGTTTCTCATATTCCGCAGAGGCAGGAGAAAACGAATCCGGCATGGGAGGCACAGTTAGCCGAGTCGGTGGCAAGGCCTGGTTGCGCATCAAGCTGCCCCGCCCAGGTGAAATTCACTTGATTCACAATGGCACTCCCGTAGTCAGGGAAGTGGGCCAAGCCCGGGACTTTTCTGTAGGGGCGCCAGGGGCGTACCGAGTGGAGGCAAGGCTAAAAGGCATTCCCTGGATTTACTCCAATCCCATTTATCTTAAATAAAAAGAGCAGGCAAGCCTACTCTTTCGGCGATATATATCTTTCATGGCCTTCGCGGCAATGTCTGGAGGGAGTCCTTTCTTTGCCGATGCTGGACTTGATGGGCTCAATAAACTCCTGGGCAAATTCTTCGTCATTAAAGCGATGGCCTATATCTTTATTGCTTGGCTGGAAGCGGACAAAAGTCCTGTGTCCTTTTGTTTTCAAATTTATGCCTCCCCATGAATTTGGCCTTAGTATGCCTTTCCAGTTCGGGGATTATGCCTGATTGCGGGTGCTTAAAATTTCCCTCCCGGGGAAGACTTAGATTGAAATTAAAGTCTAATGGGGGCGGGAAAGTGTTTAAGGTTTATTTGACAATTTTTGGCCGCACTGTGTTGCTATACCTGGCGGTGCTTGTGCTCATGCGCATAATGGGCAAGAGGGAAGTGGGACAGCTGTCGCTCTTTGACTTGGTCGTAGCGATTATGATTGCCGAATTGGCTGCCATTCCCTTGAGCGAAACTTCCATTCCCATATCGCACGGAATCCTCCCCATTGTCACCCTGGTCTTGTTACAAATGTCTTTAGCTTTTATCACTTTAAAAAGTCAGACAGCCAGAAAGGTCATTGAAGGCACTCCCAGCATAATCATCGAACAAGGCCGGATTCTTGAGGAAGAAATGCGGCGGCTTCGCTATAACGTAGATGATATGATGTCACAGATGCGGGAACAGGGAATTTACAGAATTGAAGAAGTGGAATACGCCATGCTGGAAACCAACGGCAAGCTCAGCGTCATCCTCAAGGCCGACAAGCGTCCGGTAATCCCGTCGGATTTAGGGCTGACCCCGCCTTATGAAGGACTGCCTGTTCCCCTGATTTCCGATGGAAGGGTGCATCAGGAAAATCTGGCTTTGGCTAAAAAAAATATGGCCTGGTTGGAGCAGACTCTGGCCAGCCAGCATAAATGCGGCATTGCCGGCATCCTTTACGCTACTTTAGATCCCCAGGGCAAGCTGATTGTTTATAAAAAAGGAGAAAAGAAAAAAACGCCACAGGGGCGTTAACAATCAAAATGGCGCGCCTACCAGGAGTCGAACCTGGGCGCCCGGCTCCGGAGGCCGGCGCTCTATCCTCTGAGCTATAGGCGCATTTAACAAAAGATATTATATCACAGGAAGATTAAAATGCAACTTGCTTATTTGTGGATGGCTAAACGCATTCCAACCAGCATCAGCGCTACGCCGGCAAGACGTATCCAGGAAAATGGAATTACTTCCAAAGAAAAAATGCCAAAATGATCTAAAATGACAGCAGTTGTTAATTGGCCAAAAAGAATTGCAGAGATGCCGATGGTGGCGCCGGTTTTGGCGATGGCCCAGGCAACCCCGCCAATAATAGCTACATTGAGAGCTCCGCCAAGATAAGAATAAAAAGGCGCGTTTTTAAATTCCTGAATTTTTGGCGCTCCCGTAACAAGAATTGCGGCCAGGCTTACAATGAGACCGATTAAGTGGACTGCTACAGACATGGGCGCTACTCCTACCTTTTCCTTGAGGGCGGCATTGATGGCTCCCTGAAAAGTCATGGCCAAGCCGCTTAAAGCTGCTATAATTAATGGAAAAAGCAATTTCATTTTGGTCACCTCGTTGGTTTAGTATGCCCCAGGGGGCAATTTTGAAAGGGGAGAATTAGTATGGATGTTCAACTAAAGTTAGATGGAGCCTGGTTTGACGCGACAAATGCCAAAGGGGCCAAAATTAAGTTAGGCGCCGGCCTGGGGGATGGGGTTTCGCCCATGGAAGCGGTGCTAATGGCCGCCGGAGGCTGTTCCGGCATTGATATTGTTTCCATCCTGGAAAAAATGCGTCAGCCCTTGGAAGGTCTGGAGATAATCGTGTCAGGCCAGCGCAGAGAGGACTATCCGAAATATTTCCACAGCGTTTTCATCAAGTATATTCTCAAAGGCGATCTGGAGGCAGAAAAGGTGGAGCGGGCCATCGAACTGTCCCTGGAGAAGTATTGCTCTGTTACCACCGGCCTGAAAGCAAAGATAACATATGAATATGTTATTGAAAATGGGGAGGGATAATCATTAATCCTATAGCATTTAAGATCGGAACGGTAGCTGTATATTGGTATGGAATCATAATTGCACTGGCAATCGCAGTCGGCTACTTTGGGGCCCGGCGATTGGGAAAACACTTTGGCCTTGAGGGCTGGGTGTTTGATGAATTTTTGCTCTGGGTGATTCCCGCCGGGTTTATTGGCGCCAGGTTGTGGTACGTGATTTTTAATCTCAACTATTATTCTCTCTATCCAAGCAAAATATTTGCAGTCTGGGAAGGGGGACTGGCCATTCACGGGGGAATCTTAGCGGGAATGGCAGTGGCCCTTATCTGGACCCGGGTGAAGAAAATTAATTTTCTCCGCTTTGCCGACATTGCATCTGTAGCCTTAGTTTTGGGGCAGGCCATTGGCCGTTGGGCTAATTATGTAAACCAGGAGGCCTATGGCAAGCCCACCAGCTTGCCTTGGGCCATGTACATTGCCGGTGAATATCGACACCCGACTTTTTTGTATGAGTCAATATGGAATCTCTTCCTCTTTTTTGGACTATACTATTATTTGAGCCACCGTCCTCAATCGGGAAAGGTTTTCGGCCTTTACCTGGCAGGATACTCCCTGGGTCGCTTCTTTATCGAGGCTATGCGGACCGACAGTCTTATGCTGGGTTCCTTCCGGGTGGCGCAAATCGTCAGCGTCGTGCTTTTTGTCGCCGGAATTGTTATTTTCTTTCTGGGATCAGGCAATAAAACAAGGAGTGGCGCTATTGAAGATTCTAAGAATTGATATCGAAGGAATGTCATGTTCCCACTGCAAAAGGGCTCTGGAAACGGCCATCGGCCAATTGGAAGGCGTGCAGTCTGTGGAAATAGACCTTGAGAAAAATCAGGCCAAAATTGAAGCGGAAGATGACATGACGGAGATTATTCGCAAGACCATCAGCGAGGCTGGGTATTCAGCAAAATAAAATAATAGTTGACCTGGGCGCAGGAAAAGCTTACAATATACCCATACGGGGTATAAGGGGGTTGGTGTATGTCTCTTCCTGTTGCCTTTGCGGCAGGACTTGCCGCTTTTTTTTCTCCCTGCATATTGCCACTGCTGCCGGTGTGGCTGGCTTTTATGGGCGGCGATCAGGATAAGTCCAAGGTCAAATTAATCAAAAACTTGCTGTTTTTTGCCGCCGGATTTACCCTGATCTTTACCGCCATGGGAGCAGGGGCAACTATAGCGGGACAGTTGCTGCGGGAATACCGCTATGTCTTGATACGGATAGCCGGGGTGATTATTATTGTCTTTGGCTTGCAGATGTTGGGCTTATTTCAGCTGCCTTTTTTAGCCCGGGAAAGGCGGTTCAAGTTTTCCCTGAGGCGTTCCCCGGGGGGCTATTTTCTCTTTGGCATCGTCCTTGCTTTGGGCTGGACACCGTGCACAGGCATGATTTTGGGGCCGATAATCATGTTGGCCGGCAGTCTGGATACGGTATACCAAGGCATGTTGCTGCTGTTTATCTATTCCCTGGGTTTTGCCCTGCCCTTTTTCGTCCTAGGTTTGGTGTTGGGAGCTGCTCCAAAAATCAAATCTGCCAGGGTATCCCGCTTTGTGCAAGTTGCCGCAGGCGGCGTCATGGTGCTGATGGGTGTTTTACTCCTCCTCAACCGCTGGTCCTGGCTGCAAAGTCTGGTTCTATAGAAAGGGAGAAACAATGCGCAAATTACTTTTGCTCTTGCTAGTGGTTGTCCTTGCCGCGGGCTGTGTCAATGAACCTGGAATTAAAGAAAAGAAGGAAAATGTCCCGGACACTTACGCTCCAGGCTTTGCCTATGAGGATTTGGGCGGAGAATTGTGGTCACTGGAAGCGCTTCGGGGAAACGTTGCGGTTCTTTATTTTTGGACCGCCAGCTGCCCGGTCTGTGTCCGCAAAATACCAGACTTGGCCCTTTTGCAGGAACAGCTGTCGGAAGATGTTCATTTGCTTATGTTAAACGCCAGTGACTCTGCGGGGAAGATACAAAATCTCATTGGTGATTCCAACCTGACGGTGCTGGTGAATACAATGGACAGTTTTAATGACTATGAAATAGCCTATGTGCCCACCACTGTGTTCATAGATAAAGAAGGCAAAGTTGACCAGGTCCATGTGGGCTTGCTTACTAATGAAAAGATGCTGGAGATAATTGAAAACCTCAGGTAAAAAGCAGGCCCCCGGGCCTGCTTTTTGGTTCTATTTGCCTTGAGGGGGCAATAAATATTCACTGGGGAGGGGATGGAATTTGGCGGAAAAAAAATTTAAATTTCTGGTGGTGTTTTTCAGCAAAAATAAGCGGCTGTTTGCGGCTTTGGCGGCGCTAACTGCCATAGTTGCTGCGGTGTGTGTCATCGTTGCTTTTACTGACTGGATTGTGACCGTGAAAAAAGAACAGGCCCTGCCCTGGACAGTTGTGCTTGAGGAAGCCGACTGGAAAGGGGTCCCTGCCGACGCCAGCTTGCCCAGGTATTTTGTGGCTGGGGGGACAGCCTTTGACCGCCAGATTCTGGTGGACGGGTGGGGCATGCCGGAAGAGATCCTGACGCCGGTGGATTACATGGAAGAGTTAGGAATTCATGTGCTCATGGGCGAAGTGACGCAAGTCCTCTATGGCGGCAATAAACTTCAGGTATATGTTGATGAAAAGGAATCAGGCTACCAGCTGGTAACAATCGCCAAAGGCAATTTGACGGAAGGGGATTTGCAAATTATCTTCCTCAATAATCAGGGGGCGAAAATTGGCTATGAAGAAGAGTATGTATACTCGGTGCCCCTGGAGTATACTCTAGTGGATTCAGGCGCCCTGGACACCAAGGGCGGGGTATTTATGGAAGTCCTGGATACAGAGACTTTGCCGGCTCTGACGGATTACGCTCCGAATTTTTTAAGCCAGCACTCCGGTTCACTGCTCTTGTATATTCAGGGGGCAAAGGTAACTACAATTCAGCGCAATGACACTACCATTCGCATCTATACTGAGGATGACCCTGGATTCCAGGTAGTTGCCCTGGAAACGAAATTAATGCAACCGGGGCAAAATACCGTGAGATTAATTGACAGCGCCAGCCTGCAGGTGATTTCCCAGTTAATATATCTGGTTTCTGATTAAAATCCTTGTGAAAAAAACGGCTGGGCCGTTTTTTTTTAAAGTTTTTTAAAATAAAAGAAGGATTTTGGAGGGGAAGGGGAGAATAGTAACAGTCCAGTGGTGGAAAGTGGTATAATGTGGAGGAGGTGGGCAGGATGTTTCTGGGCGAGTATCAGCACAGCATAGATGATAAGGGCAGAATAATTATGCCTGCCCGCTTTCGCGAGCAATTAGGCGCCAATTTTATCATTACCAGGGGACTGGATGGCTGTTTGTTTGTCTACCCGCCTGAAGAATGGGAAAAGCTATCCCAAGAGGTGCAATCCTTGCCCTTGGCGAAAAAAGACGCCCGCGCTTTCAGCCGCATGTTGTTTTCCGGCGCTGTTGAAGCTGAATGTGACAAACAGGGACGGGTTTCCATACCTGTCAACTTGAGAGAATATGCAGGGATTCAACGGGATGTTGTAAGCATTGGGGTTTCCAGCAGAATCGAGATATGGGCCTCAGAATCCTGGTCACAAGTTAATGCTGACGCTGCCGATAAATTTGAAGAACTGGCAGAAAAGCTGGAGGGAATTTAAGCCTTGGATTTTCAACATAAACCCGTGCTGGTGGCAGAAGTGCTGGAGTTGCTGGCTCCTGCCAGGCGCTCAACCATAGTGGACTGTACCCTGGGGGGTGCCGGCCATTCCCGGGAGATTCTGGATTTATTGCCGACAGATAGCTGGCTAGTGGGAATCGATCAGGATGATGACGCCCTGGAGGCTGCCGGCAAGACTTTGGCAGGGCATGAGAATGTAAAGCTGCTAAAGGGCAATTTCGGCCAGCTCAGAGCTTTGCTGGGGGACTGGAAGGGTCCCATTGACGGATTCCTCTTTGATCTGGGTGTTTCTTCCTGGCAGCTGGATAATCCCCAAAGGGGCTTTGCCTACCAGCATGACGCCCCCCTGGATATGAGGATGAATCAGGCGGGGGCGCTAAGCGCCCATGAAATTGTCAATTCCTGGTCTGCCAGAGAAATGACCGAGATTTTTCGCGCCTATGGGGAAGAGAGATGGTCTTCCCGGGTAGCGGCCTTTATTGTCAAAGCCAGGGCAAACAAGCCCATAGATACCACCGGTGAGCTGGTGGAAATTATCAAGGCGGCAATTCCCGCTGCAGCCAGAAGAGAAGGCGGGCATCCCGGCCGCAGGATTTTTCAGGCCCTGCGCATCGCTGTCAATGCCGAACTGGACAATCTGCGCCTTGGCCTGGAAGCAGCCCTGGAAATTTGCGCTCCCGGCGGTGTTGTGGCGGTAATCTCTTATCATTCACTGGAGGACAGGATAGTCAAACTGCTTTTTAAAGATAAGGCTGCCGGCTGTATTTGCCCCCCTGAGGCCCCGGTATGCCAGTGCAATCATAAACCTGAAATCAAAATTTTGACGAAAAAACCAATTGGACCCGGGATTGCCGAGCTGGAAAATAATCCCCGGTCCCGCAGCGCCAAACTCAGGGCTGCCGCCAAGCTCGGTTCTAATGAAAGATAGGGGTGAATAGCATGGTAGTAGCTAACAATGCCTATGCACATCTTCCACAAGTATATCCATATCCCGACTCGCGCACCCAGCCGCACACCAAGGGCAAGGCGAAAAAGCGCCATTTGGACGCTCGGCAGCTGCGGCGGATTGCTGCCGGTGTGTTAGTAGTATTTTTGGCGCTTGTTGTTGTATATCGCTATGGACAGATCAGCGAGATCAATATGCAAATTAACGAGCAAACCAAAACCCGGGATTCTCTGCTGGATGAACAGCGGCACTTAAAAATAACCATATCCGAACTTACAGCTCTTGGACGCTTGGAGCAGGTTGCGATTGAAGAGTTGGGAATGAGATATCCTAGTCCCGATCAAATCAGGTATGTTGGCGGCAACAATCCGGAAAGCGGGGATGGGGATGGAGACTAGAGTTTCATATACCCTTGTACGTAAAAGGCTGCTTAAATCTCTTGCAGTCTTTGCTTTTTTTAT
>DIPE01000030.1:10448-15575 GCA_002427015.1 Firmicutes bacterium UBA5496
CTTGCAGTCTTTGCTTTTTTTATGATTTATCTTATCGGCCGCCTGGCCTGGGTGCAGTTTGTCCAGGGGGATGAATTGCGGAGCAAAGCCCTGGCTCAATGGAACCGGGGTTTAACTGTCCAGCCCCAGCGAGGTTCCATATACAGCAGAAATGGCGCCCTGCTGGCTGGCAGCGCAACGGCCGAGTCGATTATTGCAATCCCCTCGGAAATTAAAGATGTTGAAGCAACCGCCCAGGCCCTGGCGCCTGTACTGGGCATGAAAATTGAGGTCCTGCGGGAAAAATTAGAGAAGACCCAATTTGAAGTCTTCCTCAAGCGCAAGGTGGATGACGACGTTGCCATGGCGGTAAAAGCTTTGAAACTGCCGGGGATTCGCGCAACCATAGAAAGCAAGCGCTTTTATCCCGGGGGGAATTTAGCCAGCCATGTGCTGGGATTTGTCGGCATCGACGAGGGGCTGGAGGGAATTGAGTTTTATTATGAAGATGAGTTAAAAGGCCAAAAAGGTTATGTGGTCTATGAGGCAGACGCCAAGGGGCGGGAGCTGCCCGATGCTGTGCAGGCCTATCTGCCTCCCGTAAACGGCTATAATCTCGTGCTATCCATAGACGAAGTAATCCAGCATATTGTAGAAAAGGAACTGGATCGGGCAATGATAGATTTTGCCCCGGAATGCGCCGGGGTAATCGCCGTGGATCCCAAGACCGGAGAAATTTTGGCTCTGGCAGCCAGACCCGACTTCTACCCGGAGAAATATGCGGAATATGGCAACAGCACTTGGCGCAACCCTTTGATCAGCAATTCTTTTGAGCCGGGTTCAACTTTCAAGCTGGTGACAATTTCCGCCGCCTTGGAAGAAGATGTGGTCAGCCTGGATGACGGTTATTACTGCAGGGGATTCTTTACCGCCAGCGGACGCAATATTAAGTGCTGGAGCGCCGGCCACGGTTCCCAGACAATTAGAGAAGTGCTGTGGAATTCTTGCAACCCGGGCTTCATGTCCATGGGCACCAGGCTGGGCAAGGAAAAGTTGTTTGATTATATTCGCGCCTATGGATATGGCAGCAGAACCGGCGTTGATTTGCCCGGAGAAAACACCGGAATATTATTTAATATAAAAACTATGAGCAATGCAGACCTGGCAGTCACTTCCTTTGGTCAGGGCAATGCTGTGACGCCGATTCAGCAAGCCATGGCAGCCGCGGCTATCGCCAACGGCGGCAAACTAATGCGCCCCATGCTTGTCAAGGAAATTCGGGACGAGAACGGGGATTTAGTAAAAAAAGTCGAGCCGAAAGTTATACGCCAGGTAATCACACAGGATACTGCGGCGGAATTAACGGAAGCTTTGGCGGATGGGGTGGAGAGGGGCTCGGGAGTCTATTCTATGGTAGAAGGCTACCGCATGGCCGGCAAGACCGGAACTGCGGAAAAGATTGCCCCTGGCGGCGGCTATCTGAACAATATCTACATCTTGTCCTACGTAGGTTTTGGGCCTGTGGAAGATCCCCGGATTGCCCTGTATGTGTTCGTGGATGGGGCCACCAAGGGTCCCAACTGGGGCGGCCAGGTGGCGGGCCCTGTCTTTAAAAGGATTATGACCCAGGTCATGCAGTACTGGAATATTGCGCCTAAGGATAAATCCCTGCAGCCGGTATTGCCGGAAGAAATACGGGTGCCAAATTTTGTCAACCTGACCCGGGAACAGGCAATGGACAGGTCCGATTCGGAAGGGTTTAGCCTCAGGATTGAGGGCGAGGGCGATCTGGTAGTTGGCCAGGTTCCCGTAGCGGGAGCTAATGTTCCCTTTGGCACGACGATTATTGTCTACACCGGCACGGGCAGCCAGGGGCAGGGTGAAATTTCTGTGCCCCGTTTGGAGGGCTTGTCTCTGCGGGAGACCAGCGAGCTCCTGGCGTTGTTTGGCCTGCGCCTGGAGGCGACAGGAAGCGGAATTGCCATTGGGCAAAATCCCTCTGCCGCGACCAGGGTGAAAGCCGGAGACGTCATTCAGGTGGACTTTGGTGAACCTGGCAATGAGTAAAGGGTTGTATTATAATTGTTGCAGCTGCAGGAAAGAACTACTCCTAAAGCAATAGCCGGCTAAGGGTGAGAAATGTGAATATCAGCATTAAACAAATAATAAAAGTGGTAGGGGGAAAGCCATCTGGTGGGGATTGCTCCCGGAAAATCACCACCGTTGCCATTGACAGCAGAAAAGTTGTGCCCGGCAGCATGTTTGTGGCCTTTGCCGGCGAGCATGCCGATGGCCATGATTATCTTGAGGAATGCGCCCGCAAAGGAGCATTTGCTGCTTTGGTGGAACGGGATACGCCCCAGTGGGGGGAAATGGTGACAATTCGGGTTGATAATACCCTTGCTGCCCTCCAGCGTCTGGCAGCCTGGCAGCGGCGGCAGCTTAAAGGCCTTCAGGTTTTGGGCATAACGGGAAGCAGCGGCAAGACCACTACCAAAGAACTTGTGGCGGGGGTCCTGGCCCAAAAGTATTCGGTCTTCAAGTCCAGGGGCAATCACAATAATGCCATCGGCCTGCCTCTGATGATTTTTGAGCTGGAAGCCCATCATCAATGGGCAGTGCTGGAGATGGGAATGAGCGCCCGGGGAGAAATCAAAGAGCTGTGTGCAATCGGCCGTCCCGGTTTGGGTATAATCACTAATATTGGCGAGGCTCATATGGAACACCTGGGGTCCCAGCAGGCCATAATGGAAGCCAAGTTTGAGCTGGCTCAGGATCTTAAACCTCCCTGCCTGATGATATTAAACGGTGACGATCCCTGGCAGCGCCGGAAAGTCAGGGAAGGGTTGCCGGGAGTAAAAGTTATATTTTACGGCCTCAATCCCGAAAACAGCATTCGGGCTGTGAATATCCAAACAAGCGCAGAGGGCAGCAGTTTTGACGTAGAGTGGAGCGGCAAGTCAATCCATGTTGAGCTGGGCTTGCTGGGAGCCCATAATGTCATGAATGCCTTGGCGGCTTTTGCCGCGGGACTGGTGTTGGATATTGAACCAAGTGCAATTGCTTCCGGCCTTGGCTTAGTCCGGGGCGAAGGCAGGCGGCTGCAGCCCTTTGAAATCAACGGCCTCACTCTTATTGACGATTCATATAATGCCAATCCCGATTCCATGGGCAAAGCCTTGGCGGTGTTGGGCACTTACCCCCCTGGCCGCCGGAAGGTCGCCTTTCTTGGGGATATGCTGGAACTGGGGCCCTCGTCTCCGGATAAACACCAGCAGGTAGGAATGGTGGCCGCCGGGCAGCAGCTGGGCCTGTTGGTTGCCGTAGGCAGCTTTGCAGAGGATGTTAAGCAGGGAGCAATCCAGGCTGGCATGGAAGAGGGGGCTGTTATCACCTGGCCTGACAGCAAAGTCGCTGGGGCTTCGGTGGACAGCCTGCTGCCGGGGGATGTGGTCCTGGTCAAAGGCTCCCTGGGGTCAGAAATGGATAGGATTGTGCAAGCGATAAAAGCTGGGAGGACTGAAAAGTGCTAATCTACGCAGGAATATTGCTGGTTGCTTTTATCTTTGCCCTGGTGTTGGGCCTGGTATTAATCCCTGTACTCAGAAGGTTAAAGATCGGACAGAGCATCAGGACTGTTGGTCCCAAACGCCATCTAAGCAAGGAAGGAACCCCGACAATGGGGGGAGTAATTTTCTTGTTTGCCGCCCTGGTGGTAACGGCTGTGTTTATGCCCCGGGATCCCTTTGGCTACTTGGCGCTCTTTATGGCTGTGGCTTTTGGCAGCATCGGCTTTGCCGATGATTACCTCAAGGTCGTCCGCAAGCAGCCCCTGGGTTTGAAGGCCAGGTATAAATTAGCCGGCCAGTTTGTGTTTTCTATAGTGTTTTATCTTGTTCTCAGGGCCCTGAATTTTGATGAGGTCCTTGTGCTCCCCTGGCTGGGAGCAATTGATCTGGGTTGGGCCTATCCGATTTTCGTCCTTTTAGTAATGGTGGGAACTGTAAATGCGGTGAACTTATCCGATGGCTTGGATGGCCTGGCGGGAGGACTGGGGGTAATTACCCTTCTGGGCTTTGCTGTCATCGGCTGGCTGGGCAAAATCGAAGGCCTCATTTATATTTCTGCAGCTTTGGCCGGCGGGATTTTGGGCTTTTTAGTCTTTAATCTCCATCCTGCCAAAGTGTTCATGGGAGACACGGGCTCTCTGGCCATTGGCGGGGCCATAGGCGCCATGGCTATCCTCACCCATACGGAAATTCTGCTCTTGCTGATGCTGGGCATTGTCTTTGTCCTGGAGACCATTTCTGTAATTATCCAGGTGCTGAATTTTAAGCTGACCGGGCGCCGAGTGTTTTTGATGGCCCCGATTCATCATCATTTCGAATTAAAGGGCTGGAGTGAATGGAAGGTTTGCCTGACCTTCTGGCTCATTCAGCTTGTGGGAACCGTTGCTGCCGTGGCTATTTGGCTGCTGGCTTACTAAGGAGGGATAATATGTTTTCAGGCAAAAAAGTCATTGTCCTGGGAGGGGCAAAAAGCGGCATTTCTGCTGCTCAAGTCTTAATTAAACTGGGAGCAGAAGTCACTTTGACTGATATTATTCCTTTGCACAAAATGCCGGAATCTGACCGCAGCGCCTTGGGGCAGATGAATATTCGGCTGGTTACCGGCAGTCATCCTGTTGCTCTCTTGCAGGATGCGGATTTAATCGTAAAAAACCCTGGCATTTCACCTGAAATTGATTTTCTCAAAGCCGCCAGAGAACTGGGAGTGCCCTGGATCAGCGAACTGGAGCTGGCCGGGCGGATAACAAATGCAGAAGTTGTTGCAATTACAGGCACCAATGGCAAGACAACGACCACAGCTCTCACGGGCGAGATTCTCGCCTGCGCTTCCCGACCTGTGGCGGTGGGGGGCAATATCGGCATTCCCTTGACAGGCATAAGTTTTGGCAAGGGACCGGAGTGGCTGTTGGTGGTTGAAACCAGCAGTTTTCAGCTGCAAGACTGCTATCAGCTGCACCCCAGGGTAGCCATATTCACCAATTTGACCCCTGACCATCTTGACCGCCATAAGTCCATGGAAAATTACCTGGCGGCAAAAATGCGCCTTGTTCAAAATCAAGACAGTGAAGATTATGCAGTG
>DIPE01000030.1:15718-16370 GCA_002427015.1 Firmicutes bacterium UBA5496
TAGGCTTCAGTCTGCAGCCCGGCGAAGCCGACTGCTACATTGAAGATGGCTGGTTTTGCTGGCGGGGAGAAAGAGTGGCCCCTACAAGTGATTTATCCCTGCCCGGCGCGCACAATCTGCAAAATGCCCTGGCAGCCATTGCTGCCGCTATGGTGCTGAAGCTGCAGCCGGAAGAAATCCGTCGGGGACTAAGAGGATTCGCCGGCGTGGAGCACCGGCTGGAATTTGCCGGAGAGTTCCAGGGGATTAAATTCTATAATGATTCCAAGGCGACAAACCCTGAGTCAACTAGCACAGCCCTCCATTCCTTTGCCCAAAAAGTGCTGCTGTTGGCAGGGGGATATGACAAGGGCGCGGAATTCAGCGGACTGGTTCCCCTTTTTCAGGAAAAGGTAAAACATCTGTTTACCTTTGGGGACACAGGCGAAAAAATAAGGGAGCAGGTTAAGGCCGGCGGCTTTACTGCTGTCACTCCCGCTTTGGACCTTGCCGATGCCTTCCAGCTTGCCTTGGATATGGCGGAAACGGGAGATATTATCCTCTTGTCTCCGGCATGCGCCAGTTGGGACCAGTATGCTAATTTTGAGGAGCGGGGCAAGCATTTTAAAGCCCTGGTCAATACCTGGGGGGGGGAAGTTTGAAAACCAGGCAA
>DIPE01000030.1:16530-24936 GCA_002427015.1 Firmicutes bacterium UBA5496
GTCATGGTCTACAGCTCCAGCTCCGTCTGGTCGCTGTACAGGTTTGAAATTAGTTATTACTATCTGCGCAGGCAGGCGATTTTTGCCGCCCTGGGCCTGGTGGCCATGTTTCTTTGTTCCCGCTTTAATTACTGGAATTGGCGGCGCTTTGTCCAGCCTGTGTTCTGGATTAATTTTCTGCTGCTGATTCTTGTCTTAATACCCGGGATAGGCTTCGCACGCAGCGAGGCTCAGCGCTGGATTGACTTGGGTTTTGTTAAGTTTCAGCCTACAGATGTGACTAAATTTGCCATGGTGCTGTTTACGGCTAATTACCTGGTGGTCAAGAAGGAATATATGCATACCTTTAAGCGGGGATTGCTGCCCGTCTTGTTGGTAGCAGGCATTACCTTTGGCTTAATCATGCTGCAGCCCGACCTGGGAACGACATTGACGATTCTGATGACAATTTTTATTCTTTTGTTTGGGGGCGGCGCGCGGATATTGCATCTTTGCGGCATAGCCATGACGGGAGTGCCCATTATTGCGGCGCTTATCCTTTTTGTCCCTCACTTCCGCTACCAGTTGGCTCGCCTGACTTCCTTTCTCAATCCTTGGGCTGATCCTTCCGGCTCGGGCTGGCAGATTATTCAATCCTTGCTGGCTATTGGCTCGGGCAGTCTTGGCGGGGTGGGCCTGGGGGCAAGCCGCCAGAAATTTTTATACCTGCCGGAGCCTTGGAGTGACTTTATTTATGCTATAATCTGTGAAGAGCTGGGCTTCATTGGTGGGGCAGCAGTGATTATCCTCTTCCTCATTTTAATCTGGCGAGGATTTCGCATTGCCATCTCCGCCCAAGACCTCTTTGGCAAATATTTGGCCATGGGGCTGACTGCCCTGATTGCCGTTCAGGTGTGCATTAACCTAGGCGTGGTGCTGGGCACCCTGCCTGTTACTGGCATTACCCTGCCCCTGGTCAGTTACGGAGGAACTTCTCTGCTTATGACCCTTTCTTTTATCGGCATACTCCTGAACATATCCCGCTACTCTTCCTGAGGACAAAAACACAGCCCTTCCGCGGATTGCATACAATGATTTAGCAACCTGACAGGAAAGGGGAAGGACTGTGGAACGCTATGTAATCCAAGGTGGAAAAGCTCTTGCAGGCAGTGTGGAGGTTCAAGGCGCGAAGAATTCCGCCCTGCCGATAATGGCAGCCTGTATCTTGAGCGCTGGCGCCAGTATCTTGGATAATGTGCCCTGCCTCAGTGATGTGGCCGTGATGTCCCAAATAATGGAAACGATTGGCGCAAGGGTTGCCTGGACTGGCGCCAACCAGCTTTATGTTGATTGCTCAAATCTGGACAACTGGGCGATTCCCGACTGCTTAATGCGAAGAATGCGTTCTTCCTTTATAGTAGTCGGTCCTCTCCTTGGCAGATTAGGGCGGGTGCGGGTCACCTATCCCGGCGGCTGCGCCATCGGCACCCGGGCCATTGATTTGCACTTGCAGGGATTGCAAAAACTGGGGGTGGAAATCACCACTGGGCAGTCAGGGCAGATAGAGTTCCGGGCAGATAAATTGCAGGGCTCCTTTATTGATTTGGATATTCCCAGTGTGGGGGCCACAGAAAATATTCTCATGGCTGCAGTTACCGCTCGGGGAACAACAATAATCAATAACCCTGCCAGGGAGCCGGAAATTGTTGATTTGCAGACTTTTTTAAATGAAATGGGGGCTAAGGTCGCGGGAGCAGGCGGTGACCAGATTGTCATCGAGGGTGTTGACAGTCTTAAGGCCGCCAGGCATGAAATCATCCCCGACCGGATTGTTGCCGGCACTTTGCTGGTGGCTGCCGCCGTCACAGGCGGAAAAATCACCCTGACCAAGGTTATTCCTGCCCATCTGTCTGTAATCCTTGCCAAATTAGCGGAAATGGGCGCAGATATCCAGTCGGGGAAAGATTATATCACTTTATCCGCCCAGGGACGCTTAAAATCTGTGGATAAGATAATTACTGCTCCCTATCCGGGATTTCCCACAGATATGCAGCCGCAGTTTATGGCCGCCCTGGCCTCGGCCCGGGGGGTGGGCATGCTCACTGAGAAAATTTTCGACGGCCGCTTTAAACATATCGATGAACTGCGGCGCATGGGGGCCAATATCAGCGTTGACGGCAGAACCGCCATTATCCGGGGGGTGGAGCGGCTTAGGGGCGCAAGCGTTGAGGCCACAGATTTGCGGGCAGGAGCAGCTTTGGTTATTGCCGCTCTCTCCGCAGAGGGCGTGACCACTATCAGCGGCGTCGGGCATATCGACCGTGGTTACGTGGCTTTTGAACAACAACTGGCAGCTTTGGGGGCGCTGATATCCCGGGAAAAGGAGGCTTGAGGGTTGCAGCAGGATAATGTATATGCCTACAGGGGCAAGACAAAAAAAAACAAGGTCAGCAAGGTCTTTGTTGGCCTCCTGATTTTCTTTATTGCCCTTGCCCTCTTTGCCTATTACCTGGCATCCCCTTTGGCTTTGGTGGATAAGGTGGAGATCAGCGGCAATTCCTATTTGCAGCCCGCTGATATCCAGCAGCTTGCCGGGCTGGAGGCGGGGATGCATATATGGCGCATTAAGCTGGGCGCCAGCAGGGACAAGCTGTCTGCAAATCCCTGGGTTCTTGAGGCTCGGATTCAAAGGCGATTTCCCAACAAGATCCAGATTTCTATTCAGGAGCGCACAGGAGTTGCCGTGGTTATGAGCGAAAATGGCAACTGGATCGTCGCTGAAGATAGGGTAGTGCTTGCAGAAAACCAAGGTTTTTCCCTGCCCTGGCTGACGGGCTTGGAACTGGGGGCCCTGAATCCGGGAACCCTTGTTGAGGGACAAACTGTCGACCTGGCCTTAGCCTGGGCCAGCGCCTTTGGGCCCATGGCCTGGCAGATTTCCGAGATTAATTTTGATGAGTATCCTGTGGTCATTACTGTATTCACTACCGATGGCTATAAGATTCTCTTTGACTCTTTTACCGCTCCCGCGGATAAGATTCAGGATTGTGTAATTTTGCTGGAGGAATTGAGAAGAACCCAGCAAAAGGGTATAATTGATTTTAGGGGTTTGCAGGGAAGGGGAATTTTTATGCCCTGGCCTGAGAATTCTCCCGGAGATTAAAATATCACGGACATAAAAAAGGAAATAACATTGCCTTTGTGGAATTTACTATATAGGATGAGGGCGGGGGTGTACATAATTGGCAAAGAATAATTTAATCTGCAGTCTGGATATCGGAACAACAAATACCCGCGCAATAGTTGGGGAACTTGACCGGGATGGGATAATGAATATTATCGGCATCGGTCAAAGCAAATCCATGGGCATGAAAAAAGGGATAATAATAGATATCGAAGCTACTGTCAGAGGAATTGCAGACGCTGTAAGCCAGGCCGAGCGCATGATTGGCGAAGACCTTGACAGTGTCTATATCGCTATTGGCGGTCCTCAGACAGCTTTGTTATCTAATAAAGGAATTGTCGCAGTTCAGGGTGAGCAGAGAGAAGTGACAAGTAATGATGTGGATAGGGTTATTGCCGCTGCTCAGGTTTTGGCAATTCCCCCGGAGCGGGAAGTCATAAATGTAAGCCCTCTCTCGTATATTGTCGACGGCTATGAAGGAATTAAGGATCCTGTTGGCATGATTGGGGTGCGCCTGGAAGCGGATGCCTTGATTGTTACCGGCAAGGCTACATATCTGCAAAATATTCGGCGTTGTGTTGAAAGGGCGGGTCTGGAAATCAGCGGCATGATTTTTAAAGGCCTGTCGACGCCGGCCATGGCTCTGTCTCCCGATGAAAGGGAACTTGGCTGCGCTTTGGTGGATATCGGCGGCGGGGTTTCCGAGGTTTCCATTTACATGCACGATACCCTCCTTAGCTTTGCTTCCATTCCCCAGGGAGGGGATCTCATCACCCAGGATTTGGCCCATGGTCTCAGAGTGCCTATTGCCCAGGCCGAACAGATTAAGTTGCTCTATGGAGCGGCTACCCCCGAAAGCTGCGGCAACACTGTCATCAAGGTGGAAACAGTTGGCGCTTCCGAGACTACTGAAGTTGATGCCGTTGAATTAGTCGAATATATTCAGCCCCGAGTGGAAGAAATCTTTGACTGCATACGCAATGAACTGATTAAAGCAGGTTTCGACAAGCCCCCGGCAGGGGGAGTGGTTTTAACCGGCGGAGCTTGTCAGCTCCCGGGACTGACGGATATTGCAGCTCAAAAGTTGGGAGCCAACGTGAGGTTATATCGTCCCCGGCAAATAGGGGTTACAGACCCCTCCTTTACTGCCAGCACCGCGGTCCTGCACTTTATTACGCGGATCAATCCAGCTGTCATGCAAAAGCAATCCTGGAGCGGTCGGCAATCTCCAAGCTTTATTGATCGAATCAAATCTTTGTTTGCAGAATTCTTTGGCTAGAAAGGAGGTGTCTGTTGTGGCAGATTTTTTTGATGTAGAAATCGAACAATATGCACGAATTAAAGTTATCGGTGTGGGTGGCGGCGGCAGCAACGCTGTAAACCGCATGGTGGAAGCAGGGGTGCAGGGCGTAGAGTTTATCGCCGTCAACACTGACGCCCAGGCCTTGCACATGTCCTGCGCTGACGTCAAGCTCCAGATTGGCACTAAATTAACCAAGGGTCTCGGTGCAGGCGCCAATCCTGAGGTGGGCCGCAAGGCAGCGGAAGAAAGTATTGATGAATTACAAAAGCAGATTGTTGGGGCAGACATGGTCTTTGTCACTGCAGGCATGGGCGGCGGCACCGGCACCGGGGCAGCTCCCATTGTGGCTGAAATTGCTAAGGAGGCAGGCGCCCTGACAGTTGGCGTAGTAACCAAGCCTTTCTCTTTTGAGGGGCGCCGTCGGGAGCTTTTTGCCAATAAGGGCATTGAACTGTTGAAAGCCAAGGTAGACACTTTAATCGTCATTCCCAACGACAGGCTGTACCAGGTGGTAGAGGAACGGACCCCCATTGTGGAGGCCTTCCGTATCGCCGATGATGTCTTGCGTCAGGGCGTCCAAGGCTTGTCCGACTTGATTACCACTTCGGGCCTGATTAACCTGGACTTTGCCGACGTGCAGACGATTATGAAGGAGACGGGTTCGGCATTAATGGGAATCGGCCGGGCCAAGGGAGAAAACAGGGCGGCGGATGCCGCCAGGCTGGCAATTACCAGCCCTTTGCTGGAAACCTCCATTGCCGGAGCTAAAGGAGTCATTCTCAATATTACCGGCGGTGATAATCTCAGCATGTTTGAGGCCGGCGAAGCCGCCAGGATTATTAAGGAGCAGGCAGACAAAGACGTCAACTTGATTTATGGTCTTGTAATCAACTCCCAAATGCAGGATGAGGTCAGCGTCACTGTGATAGCCACAGGCATAAACGGCGTGCCAGAGGCTAAACCCGTTGAAGGCTGGCGGCCCACAGAGCAGCCCTCGGAGGATATCGACATTCCTGCCTATTTGCGCCGAAAAAAGTAAGGCAGACCGAAAGGTCTGTCTTTTTTTTGACATTTTTCGACCCGGCGCCTCTGGTAATATGGTTAGGGGTGTTTCCCATGGTTGTCTACTTGGACTTGCTGGCGCTTATAAATTTCGCCTTTAATTTTGCCTTGCTGACCATATCGGGCTGGATGGGATTGCAGAGGTTCAGCCTGGGCCGCTACGGAGCATCTTCCCTGGCCGGAACAGCTTTCTGGTTCATATTTTTCTTCGCTCCCAAATACATATTTATAAATTGGCTTTGCCGGATAGCGGGTGGACTGGCTATGACATATATAGCCTGGCGTCCCGCAGGGCGGCGGGCGCTATTGTCAAAGTGCGTTCTCTTGGTTGTGGCCGGGCAGCTTGTGGGAGGAGGGATATACAGCCTAGCTTTTATCTTGGACAGCGCCCCCCTTGGCCAGTCAGAGGGAATCCCTCTGGCAGTGGCGGCAGCAGGGGGGACGCTGATGCTGGCTGCGGCTGCCTGGTGGGCCGGGCGAATCCACCGGGCCAAATCCCTGGCGGCCTATACCGGCGAGGTCAGCATCAGCTGGGGGGGCAAGACCGTATCAATCCCGGCTTTGTTGGATTCCGGCAACACTTTGCGCCATCCTGTCAACAGCTGGCCCGTTGTCATTTTGGAGAGAAAGGCCGCTGCCGGCCTGCTAGAAAAAGAGGTGCTGGACTGGCTGGATCAACCCCTGGCTCTGCCCCCGGAAACAATAGAAGCCAAAGTGGCGCTGATCCCCTACACTTCTCTGGGGGCAAAGGGGCTGCTGGCTGCGGTGCGGCCGGACCGTTTGGTTATTCACAGTCCCCGGGGCAGCCAGGAGCTGACCCAAGTCTATGTAGCCGTTCGCCAAAAGAAACAGCCGCCTCTGGAGTATCAAGCATTGGCTTTCCCTGCAGATAACCGAAAGGAAGGTGGGTTAGATTGCGAAAATTATGGGTAAAATTGCGCTGGACTATTCTGATTAACTTTTATAAGTTCCTGGACATTTTTGCCTTGCGCCCGGAAATATTGTTTGTGGGCAGCAACGAGGCGCTGCCTCCGCCCCTTTCTTTGGACGAAGAATTGTTTTTAATTGATAAGCTCAGCCATGGAGAGCAATATGTCAAACGCATATTGATTGAACGCAATTTGCGCTTGGTGGTGTACATAGCCCGCAAGTTTGACAATACCGGCATCGGCCTTGAGGATTTGGCATCCATTGGCACCATTGGGCTCATCAAGGCAGTAAACACCTTCGATCCGGCCAAAAAAATAAAACTGGCCACTTATGCCTCAAAATGCATCGAAAACGAAATCCTCATGTACTTGCGCCGCAATAATAAGCTGCGGGCGGAAGTGTCCTTTGACGAGCCCCTGAACGTGGATTGGGACGGCAATGAGTTGCTGCTCTCGGATGTGCTGGGTACCGAGCCCGATGTAATCTACCGGGATTTAGAACACCAGGTGAATAAAAAACTTTTGCTGGGGGCCCTGGATAAATTATCTACCCGGGAGAGGAAGATAATGGAACTGAGATTCGGCCTGGGGGATGGCAGGGAACGCACGCAAAAGCAGGTGGCGGAGCATTTAGGCATATCTCAGTCTTATATTTCAAGGTTGGAAAAAAAAATCATACTGCGGCTGAAAAAAGAAATGGCAAAATTAGGCTGATTTTCCCTCCGCATATTTATATTTGCCCGGGAGATACTTAATGCTGTACTGGCACAAAATCAGGGAGGGCACACATGATCAACAAAGTTGAAATATGCGGAGTCAACACTGCGAAGTTGCCAGTTTTAAAAAATCCCCAGATGCGCAAATTGTTTGTAGCCATGCAAAGCGGGGACTATCCGGCAAGGCAGGAATTAATCAATGGCAACTTGCGCTTGGTGCTTAGTGTCATTCAGCGTTTCAATAACCGGGGCGAATGTGTCGATGACCTGTTTCAGGTAGGCTGTATTGGCCTGATTAAAGCCATTGACAATTTTGACCTCAGCCACAATGTCAAATTCTCTACCTATGCCGTGCCGATGATTATCGGTGAAATTCGCCGTTATCTCCGGGACAATAACCCCATCCGGGTCAGCCGTTCCCTGCGGGATGTGGCTTATAAAGCTCTGCAGGTGCGGGATGAGCTTGTATACAAGAACTCCCGGGAACCGTCCCTTTCGGAAATCGCTGAGGCTTTAAATGTAAAGCGGGAAGAAGTTGTCTTTGCCCTGGATGCCATTCAGGAGCCGGTCTCTTTGTTTGAGCCCATCTACCATGATGGGGGCGATCCCATCTATGTCATGGATCAAATTGGCGACGGGCGCCAGAGCGACAAGGTTTGGCTGGAAGAAATCGCTTTAAAGGAAGCGATGCAGCGCCTGAATGAGCGGGAAAAATCTATATTAAACCTGCGTTTTTTTGACGGCAAGACGCAAATGGAGGTTGCCGATGAAATTGGAATTTCTCAGGCCCAGGTCTCCCGCCTGGAAAAGGCAGCCCTTAAAAATTTGCGAAAATATATCCGGGAAGAACCATAAATCTATTTATAGAGTAAAAAAAGCCTTCGGGCTTTTTTTTACTGTGGTAAAATATAGGGGTTAGCAAGGGGCTGAGAGCTATTTATTTTGAGGTGATGCTGGGTGCTGAAAACAAGTATTGTATTTATTGCGTTTGCGGGAATTGAAATTGTGCTTGCGCTTATGAGTGTCAAGAGAAAGGCTGTTTGCCAAAGGCTGAAAAACATTGTTCGAATCGCGGAATTTCTTGTCTTTGCAGGCATGGCGCTGACAGCAGTAATTCCCTGGGGCTTCCAGTGGTATTTAGTCGCGATATTATTGGCGGCAAGGGCTGTGACGGCGCTTGTATCCTTAATCAAGGGCAAAGAAAGATCCTATTTGGCAAAGAAACTTATTTTT
>DIPE01000030.1:25214-30867 GCA_002427015.1 Firmicutes bacterium UBA5496
GGAGGGAAACGCAAACTAACTGTATCCTTTTACTACCCGCAAGCAATGGAAGGCCAGTGCCCCCTGGTTGTCTTCTCCCATGGGGGCATGGGAATTCGCGCCAGCAATACTTCCCTCTATCATGAACTTGCTTCCTGGGGTTATGTAGTCTGTTCCCTTGACCATACCTATCAACATGCAGGCGGTCATACAACCTTTATCAGCTCTGATTACATGCAAGATTTAAATAGGGAAGACGCCGAATCTGATCCGGATAAAAGTTTTGAATACTATTCTGAGTGGATGAAAATCAGAATGGGGGATCTGGATTTCGTGATTAATTACATTTTGGCACAGGCCGCCGGCGGCAATGAGGAAGAAGTGTATAAGCTGGTAGATGGCGCCAAAATTGCTGTCATGGGACATTCTCTGGGTGGGGCAGCCGCTCTTGGAATTGGCAGAACCAGAAGTGATATCAAGGCGGTAATGGCCTTGGAATCTCCTTTTTTGTTTGACATTATCGGTGTGGAAAAAGGTGAGTTTATTTGGAATGAAGCAGATTATCCCATTGCAGTTCTCAATGTATACTCAGATTCAGCTTGGCCCCTTTTGGACCGGCGGCGGCAATACGCCGAAAACCACAGATTGCTGGCTGTAGCTGACGCTGACACATTTAACGCCTACATTAAAGGCGCAGGCCATTTTACTTTGACGGATTTGGCCCTGCGTTCGCCGCTTCTTGCCAGAATCTTAAATGGCCGTGCAGCGACAACAGAAACAGAGTACTGTCTAAAGACAGTTAATCGGCTGGCTCTGGATTTCTTTGACTGCTACTTAAAGGGAGAAGGCCCTTTTGCCTGCGAAGCAGTATATGGCAAATAGATTCACTAATTTTCAGGCACAGGCCCAATGGATCTGCGCCTGTTTTTTTTGTTTGGATGCGGGCATTCATCGTCTTTATCCAAGGATTTGTCATATGTTTATAGGGGGGAAGTGATATGAAAATTTCAGATTTAAGGACAATGCGGATTGTCAACATGGCCGACGGCAAAATTCTGGGCAAGATTTCTGACTTGGTCATGGATGTCAACAAAGGCTATGTCAAGGGAATTATCATGCCCGGGGACACGAAGTGGCCGGTTTTTTGGAGCAGTGAAAGGGAAGTGGAGGTCCCCTGGGAAAATATAAAAAAAATAGGCAAGGATGTAATTATCGTTGACATGCCCCTGACTTGGGCACAAAAAAACAAAGAGTAAAAACAGGCATTTTCCCAGTCCGGCTTGGCGCTCCAGGAGAATATAGTGTAGTGAAGGTGGTGATTTATTGCAGAGGGGATATGGGTTTCCAACCCGTTTTTATGCTGAACGGGGTTTTAAAATTACTTCTCCTTTTGGTCTCCGTCCCGATCCATTTAACTCCGGACAAACTGACTTTCATACGGGCATCGATTATGGCGGCCGTCCCCAGGGGTTTTTGGTGCAGACAACTGTGGGGGGCACTGTATTTGCCGCCAAGATGTACGGGGGCTGGGGGAACCTGGCAGGGGTAACTGACGCCAGGGGATACAATCATCTGTTTGCGCATCTGCAGACCATTCTTGTGCGTCCGGGGCAGACAGTAGCCAAAGGCGATGCAGTAGGCACTTTGGGCAGCACCGGCAAGGTCACCGGCCCCCATCTTCACTACCAAATCAACCGGCCGGGCACAGGCGTCAGCGGAAGCGGGTATTTTGGCGATCCCGACCGTTATTATTTTGAGGAAGAGGTGGTAACAGTGGAAAGGGCTATTGTCCTGGGAAGCGATGTGGACTATTATAATGCTGCCCCTCTGAGGGACCGGCTCAATTGTCCGCTATTTTTCCGCTCTGCCCTGGGTCAGCTGGCAAAGGTGTCGACAATCTATGTCTGCGGTGGGCCAATTGAATCTGTCAGAGAAGCGGCCCCTAATGCTAAGCTTATTAACTTGTCCGGCAGCAACCGCTTTGAGACGGCAGCGAAGATAAGCTCTCACTTGGCGAGCATATAGCTAAGCCCCGCTTTGGCGGGGTTTCTTCGTCCGTGAGTTACTGCGGGTGACCCTGGAAAGGGAAGGAACATCATCTGCACGCCTTGAGATACTATTTACTTGTTGCTACGAACCATTATCGAGTATAAGAGAGATGCAACCGGAAGGATGCCGGGACGGCTTTAAACAACATTTCCGCTCAGAATGATAGTGTAGTTACTAATAAAATTTAGCTTTGACTAGCCATATATTTTCATGTTAGAATGAATTGCCAACGGTGGCAAATACAGGTAGATACTAGCTTTAAAAGTAAAAAGGATGTCATTAATTGAAAAGAATCGGTTGCTTTTTTTTGGCGTGTGTTATGGTTCTTGTACTATGCTCGGCAACAATGCACACTTTAGCTACCACTTATTCCAAAACAGACTCAGTGTATGTGGAATCAATCTACAATTTCACCGCTAATGTAACAGGATTTCTCGATTATGAGACAGGGTTTGCAGAAAGTGGTATTACCAACTGGATAGTCCGGGACGCGGCTCCTTCGGGACAATACTATACTCTACAAGTAATTAATCCAGGAATCTGAACGACTAAAATTTACTTTTCTTATTACCTGGAAAAATATCTAGAAGGCGCATCAAGACCTTACAGCACTGCAACTCCAGGATTTTATCTAGATTCCAATGGTCCCTACTAATATATTGAGTACTTAGCCCTCTAGGGTACAATTAAATATTATCCCGCCGTTGGTAATCTTATGGAGGAGAAGGCAATGTATAAGAAATTGTTTATGGGCTTTGTGTTCTTACTTTCTTTGCTAGTAATAAATCCTGCTCTTTCTGTTCAATACTCACAAGAATCGCGAGATATCAATTTTGTTTCCACGACTATTCCCATTTCGTACCATAATTACACAGTTACAAGCGACACGGCATTAGATATTGAGCAAATAACCCAGTTTGCTGCTGAAATCGGAGTGAATTTGTTCTACGTCAAAGATCTCCGTACAGATGTTGGTGTAAGTGAAGGAACAACCAACTACCTCTTTCTGACCGAGCCAAAATATATGAAGCAAATGCCTTTTGTAGAATACAGCAGTGTGGAGGAATTTAATAATAGTATTGAAGTTTATTCTACTGATTCTAGAACTCATCCAATAGAAATGGTGCTAAATAAAGAAAAGGTATCGGTTACATCATTAAAGAACCTAACTGACGAATTATATGGATCTTTAATAGTGACCAGTCATAGCGAGGCTGCAATTCATTTATTCATTGATTACTTAGGGACAAGCTTTGGCGATATAGAGCTAACCCGCAACTTAACCGGGGAAATGCTAATTACCAGGAAACCTGTCGTAATAGAGTTTTTCACCATTCTGTTTACTCACTTTAGAGGGGCCGAAGTGGGCGCATACAGTGTATTTATTCTTCTTTTGCTTTGTCTATTGATGCAACTAAGTGCTGATTCGAGAAAGATCATTATTCAAAAGGCCCATGGTTACAGTAATAGTCACATTATTATTAGCTATCTCAGAGACTTTCTTATACCAATTTTCCTTATTGGAAATGTGGTTTTTTGTGTGGGATATTTTCTATATGGGGGCAATATATCCTCATTTCCCGTAACGCTACTAAAGTACCAGTTGTTTTTATTGGTGTTTGCTGCAATTGTCACTATCTTGCTTACCTTTGCGACTTCGCTTATTATGTCCATGCAGCCTATTGATTTGATAAAAGAAAGAAAACCAAAAACACTTCTAATTTCCTATCTAGCTGTTATTAAGATATTGTTAATCCTAACGATTATTCCAGCTCTAACTGCGCAAATAATACAGGCTAAAGAGTTCTGGAATGATTATAAATACCAAGAGGAAGAACGGATTGCATTTAATAATTACTATAGGGTACAAACTGTAATTCCTCCACTTGGGCAAATGGATTTTGATTATCCCGAGTTTTACATGAGACTAAAGGATACTCCCGTAATGTTTTCCAGAGAAATCGTTATGTACGGCGGATTTGGGCTGGATGAAAAACTCAGATTGATTATGACGAATTCAGAGATGGTAAATCAGAGCGGGCTTAAGGCCAATGATGAGTACATTCACATTCCGCAAGATGAGCAGGCCCTTATCGTTTCCCATGATGTAGACATTGAGCAAATAAAAAAGAGTCCGCTATACCAAGATAATTTTCTTTGCAGCGGAAATTTGAATCAAGCAGCGTGTGAGGATGTCAAAATAATACAGTTGGATCCTGGTCAGAAATTTTTAGCCAATAATACCAGCAGGCAGAGTCCCATGTTGGAGCGATTCATGCTGACGGTGAATACATTTGTTCCTAATGATCATTATTATTATTATTACAAGGACCTGAGTAGTGAAGATATATTGTATCTGGAGACAAGATTAAATGAAGGTCTTGACAGGAAGTTGTTCGGATTAATTTTCTACGTGGATGGGATGCCGGTTTCTGGAAATACTCAACGCTTTATTAATGAAATGGTCTCTGTTTCAGCTTTAATAATTACAGTAGTCTTTACAACCGTATTATTGTATCTGAGTATTATTGATCTGTATAAGAAAAGTCTTGTCGTTGCCTATTTACACGGAACTGGATTGCATACGAGCTTATTACCCCCAATGCTAATCTCCATAGCCGCTAACACCGTTCTGGGGTATTTAAGTCTCAGTATTGGGAGGAATTTTTTCAGAGCAACCACTACCGAACAGTTGTCATCGGGACACTTCTTTGTCGCACTGATAATGCTAGGTATTTTAGAAGTTGTGTTGTGGTTGCTTGCATCTAGAGTGGTCCGAAACAAGCTTGTTCAGGCCATAAATAGTTAATTAGGAGAGGGACAATGAAAATTGTTGAAATAAGCAGCCTAAGTAAAGATTTTGGGGGACACAAGGTCTTTGATAATTTCAGCCTAACAGTCGCAAAGGGGGCCATGGTAGCGCTTGTAGGCGCCAGTGGCTCAGGAAAAAGTACATTGTTGAATATTATTGGGGCCCTTGATAAGCCTACTCAAGGAACTGTAAGTTTATTTGGTCAGAATAATGTAAAACCCGCCAGTCGTAAGGCTGTTCTTTTACTAAGGCATAAAATCGCATACTTGTTTCAGAACTACGCTTTGATAGATAATGAGACTGTAGAAGATAACCTGAAATTGGCACTGCGGTATAAAAAGGGTGGGAACCCAAGGGAAGAAATCCAACAGGCTCTTGCAAGCGTTGATCTGGCAGGCTTTCAAGATAGGAAGGTCTTTAGTCTTTCCGGCGGAGAACAGCAGCGAGTTGCTATGGCCCGAGTAATTTTAAAGCCTTGCGAACTGATTCTGGCAGACGAGCCAACGGGTAACCTTGACGAAAATAATGCTAATGAGATCTTTTCAATTTTAAGCCAGATGAACAAAAAAGGTAAAACAGTCATTGTTGCCACTCATAGTACCGATGCCATAAAATATTTCGACCAGGTTGTAAACTTAGAATCCAGGCTAAGTAGAAGTACAACTAATAGAGCAGATAAGAAATAGGCATTTGCCAGTCCTGGCAGATGCCTTCAATATTAATAGCTCCATCGAGATTTCAGTATCCCCCTTAGGTGAACTAGCAACGGGGTTATGGTATAATATTATTCATGCTTGTGGCCTGAGGTGAGAT
>DIPE01000030.1:30935-31208 GCA_002427015.1 Firmicutes bacterium UBA5496
GCCTGAGGTGAGATATGTGAAAGCGAATCAATTTAAGGTGGTCCAGGGGGGCAGAAAAAAGGGCAATAAGGTTTGGCGCAGTTTTTTTATCGCCGGGATAGCAGTACTTGCCCTGTTCTTGCTGTGGAACAGCCTGGGCTATCTTGCCCTGTGGGCTGCAGATGTTACAGTGGCTACTAATAGTGAGATTGTTTCCAGCTTGCCCGTGCAATGTTTTGTCTTGCGCAATGAATATCAGCTGCGGTCTCCCGGCAGCGGCAAGTACATCCCTTT
>DIPE01000030.1:31423-33614 GCA_002427015.1 Firmicutes bacterium UBA5496
CATGTTCTTGACGGCTTTGAAGGCAATTTTGCCGCGGATGCAACCTTGGACTTGGCGCTGGTTGAATCTGTCACCAGGTATTTAGAAAAATCCCCCGGAGCCAATAGTGTTTCTCAGGCAAAAGCCGGTGAGTTGGTGGGGGTAATTGTTGGAAATACAGGCTTTAAACTCCTTACGGGCTTGAGCTTTCACTCCCAGGGCCAGCGGCAGAAAATTAAAACAGAGGATGGCACTACATATACTATTGTTCCCCGGCAAGTCATTCAAGCCCAGAATAAGTTCTGGGTTCTTTGGGACGTGGCCTCGCTTTCCGACACCCTTGGCAAGGAGCGGGTTTTCTCCGCCCAATTGATCACCCAGGAGCAGGAGGCGGTGCTGGTGCCGGCAAGAGCTCTCGTTACCAAGGATGGCCTGCAGGGGGTAATCGTGCTTTTTCGGGGCAAACCGGTTTTTAACCCGGTAGAGGTCGTCTGCAACCAGGGAAATGAAGTGGGGGTCAAAGGCCTGGCCCATGGCCAGAGAGTACTGACTCTGCCCTGGTGGGCAAGTTTGGCAAAACGGTGGTGGCTGAGATGAATATTGATGTGGCAAGGAATTTAGCAATAGTGAAGCAAAGAGTGGCAAAGGCCGCGGTTGTGGCGGGCAAAGCCCCTGAGGATATTACTTTGGTGGCGGTAAGCAAGCGCGCCTCAGCGGATGCGGTCAAAGCCCTGGTGGCCGCGGGGCACCGGGATTTTGGCGAGAACCGGGTGCAGGAAGGTCTCAAAAAAATAGCGGCGGTCACCGGAGATGATTTGCGCTGGCATTTAATCGGCAGGATTCAGACCAACAAGGTCAAGTACCTTTCTCCCTTCTGCCTGATCCATTCCCTGGACCGCTGGGACCTGGCAGATAAGATGTCCAATTATGCCGTCGCCAAGGGAATACAGTTTCAGTGTCTCCTGCAGGTTAATGTAGCTGCTGATCCCGCAAAAGCGGGCATTCCCCTGAAGGAGGCCGATGATTTTTTGTTTGCCGCGGCAAGTCTTGGCGGCCTTAGTCTGCGGGGTCTGATGACCATTACAGCCTTGGATGCAGGCGAGGCCCAGACCCGGGCCTGGTTTGAAAGCCTGGCTGGCAAATTCAATGCCCTCTCCCGCCGGCAGCTGCCGGAAAATGTGGGCATGGACTGGCTGTCTATGGGCATGTCAGGTGATTTTGAACTGGCCATTGCCGCCGGGGCCAACATGGTTCGGGTAGGCAGCGCAATCTTTGCCGGGGAGGATGACCAATATGCCTGATGGCGTTATTCGGATTCTTGACGGCTTATTTACTGTTTTTTATATGCTGCTGACAGCGAGGATATTATTAACCTGGATTCCCACACAACCAGGAGGGGCGCTTGCCGACATCATCGATGTCCTCAATTCTATCACCGAACCCTTGCTGGCTCCAATCCGAAAAATCATCCCGCCTATTCCCCTGGGCACGATGTACTTGGATTTGTCCCCGTTGATTCTGATGTTGCTGGTGAATTTTCTGAGGAGGCTTTTGTTTTGAGCGCATATAATCTTGATAATCTGCCTACAGGCGTTGACTCTCAGCTGGTTGCCCGCATTTTGGACAGCTGCAAAATTGTCAGCGAAAAGCAAGGGGTGAAATTCACTGAGTTTCTCGACCCCTTTCATAGAGAGTTTATCCGTCCGCTGGTGGCTAATTTCTTTGGAGTCCGCCATATAGAGGATGGAGGTTATGCCGGCGCGGAAAAGCAAAGGCTGGCAATTTTCCCTGACTATTATTCTCCTGCAGATATTGAGATGCCTATAGCTGTGCTGGAGATAAAGTTGTCGGACCCCACCCGGGTTTTGTCTCACAGGGACTATCTGGGAGCTCTGGTGGGCTTGGGAATCAAGCGCTCTTACATAGGCGACATCCTGGCCTTCGCTGGCGGCGCCCATCTGGTGGCAGCCCGGGAGATTGCCGATGTACTCCGCACCTTGGACGAAGTCCATAAATTCAGGGCTGAGGCAGTTGAAATACCGCCCTACAGCATTCGCTGGGAAGAGCAACCAATGCGGACTATTACCTGTACGGTAGCTTCTGTTCGTCTGGATGCAGTGTTGAGCTCGGGGCTGGGAATGGGCCGGAGCAAAGCTGCTGAACTCATCAAAGGGGACAGGGTAAAGGTCAACTGGCGCCAAATTGTTCAGCC
>DIPE01000030.1:33676-34622 GCA_002427015.1 Firmicutes bacterium UBA5496
AACTGGCGCCAAATTGTTCAGCCTGGCTATCAGTTGAAAGCCGGAGATGTCATCTCTGTCCGGGGCAGGGGCAGGCTGGAGCTGAGCCTGGTAGGCGGCGAGACTAAAAAGGGCAGGATTCGCATTGAAGTGAAGAAATTCAGTTAAACGGCAGGAAACTTGTGGAATGCTGTCGAATTGAACTATAGAAAAATAACGGGGGTGCTCTACATGGCATTGACACCATTAGATATTCATAACAAGGAATTTGCCAAAGGCTTTCGGGGCTATGACGAGGATGAGGTGGATGAATTCCTGGACCGAGTGGTCAAGGATTATGAAACACTGATTAAAGAAAATATGCTGTTAAAGCAAAAGGTCCAGGAATTCAGCGATAAACTGGATCATTATACCAAAATTGAAGAAACCCTGCATAATGCCATCATAGTCGCCCAGCAGACAGCTCAGGAAGTGAAAGAAAATGCTTTGGGCGAGGCTGAACTCATACGCAAAGAAGCGGAACAGGAAACAAAACGCAGCGTTGAAAACAACTTGGCCAAGGCAGAAAAGGTCCGGCAGGAAATCGAAGAATTGGTGAAACAGGCAATTATTTTCCGCAGCAGATTCAAGACTTTGCTGGAAGCCCAGCTGGAAATCGTCAACAGCGAAGACTGGCGGGAATTTGAGCGCTACACTTCCTCAATCCCTGCTGGGGGAGAAGACTATTAGCAAATAAGCCCTTGCAAGCCAAGGGCTTTCAATCTTTTTGCCTGGAAATCGCTGCAGGTAATGTCTCTCCCCCGGCTAAAATGCCCGGGCCCGGGGCAAAGTACAGGCGGAGGGTTGCCAATGGACAAATCTTTAATGGACAAAGTCATCTTTGAACTGCAGCGGGTTTCGCAGAATATGGAGAAGTTTAACCTGGCCGAATATATGGAGCTGCTCAATAACCCCCGCCGATATGTTA
>DIPE01000030.1:34689-39453 GCA_002427015.1 Firmicutes bacterium UBA5496
CGAATATATGGAGCTGCTAAATACCCCCCGCCGATATGTTATGATAAACTTTGTCGGGGGATTGTCCAGAGGACTGGGCATTGCCATCGGCTTCACCATTCTGGGGGCCATTGTCATGATGCTGCTGCGCCGCCTGATGTATTTGAATCTTCCCCTCATCGGCGATTTCATTGCTGATATTGTTCTTATTGTCCAGGAAAATTTAAAACCGTGAAGGAGAAAAGCGAAATGGATTTACAGCAACAGCGCCGCCGCCTAACGGAAATGCAGGGTCAACTGGAAAAACGCAGCAATGAGGAGTACAGGGAAAATTTGCGGGACTACCATCACGAGTTGTCAGTTACAGATAATCACCCTGCGGATGTGGCCAGCGAAGATTACCTGCGCAATCTGGATGCCTCTTTTCAGGAAAATGATCAGCTTCTGCTGGAAAAAATCCAGAAGGCTCTTGTCCGCATCGACCACGGGGAATACGAAGATTGCACAGAGTGCGGCGCAAAGATCGATCCTAAACGCCTAGAGGCCCTGCCCTATGCGGCTACCTGCGCTGAATGCGCCAACAGGGAGGCGGCAGATCCGGGCAAATCCAGAAGCTATCCCGATGAGGGTGATTTTACCTGGCCAAAATTCAATCAATACGGGACTGCCAGCGGGGCCGGGGAACAGCCCCGGCCTGATCAGCGTTAGATAATTAATCGGAGAGGAGGACGGGAATGAAAAGAATGTATATTATTGCCATCCTTGCGCTGCTCCTGGACCAAGCAAGCAAATACGCCGTGCGCACCTGGATGCATGTGGGCCAGTCCATACCCCTTATTCCCCGAGTGTTGCATCTTACATATGTGCGCAATACCGGGGCGGCTTTTGGCATCCTGGCGGGGAAAAGGCTTTTTTTCATCATTGCTTCCCTGGTGGTTGTGGCAGTGTTAATTGTGTATTCCCGGGAGGTCAAAGGCAGCCCCATGCTGCAGGCGGCTTTTGGCTTGATGTTGGGAGGAGCAGTAGGCAATCTGGTTGACAGGGTTCTGCTCCAGTGGGTCACAGACTTTATTGATTTGAAGATTTTTCCCCCTATCTTTAACATAGCCGATTCTGCCCTGGTGGTGGGTGTGGGTTTATTTGCCCTGGATATGATTTTGGAATGGAAGAGGGAAGGTCAAGGTGCGGCATAATTTCAGTGTCGCTGCGGAGTTCAGCGGCTGGAGGCTGGATAAGTTTCTGGCTAATTTCATCAGCGGGTGCAGCCGCAGTGAAATTCAGGCATACATTGCCGCCGGCCAGGCCCAAGTCAATGGCGCCGTCAGCACCAAAAAAGGTCATGTCCTGGCCACGGGGGATGCAGTGGAACTGGAAATAGCTGAAACCAAGGCCCCTGCCGGCGCCAGTGAGGACATTCCTTTGGATATCAGGTATGAGGATCAATGGCTGTTAGTGGTCAACAAACCTGCAGGCATGGTGGTTCACCCCGCCCCGGGCCATGCCGGCGGCACGCTGGTCAATGGACTGCTGGGATATGGGGCGGGCCTATCTGACCTGGGAGGCGCTTTTCGCCCGGGGATTGTCCATCGCCTGGACAAAGACACCTCGGGACTGCTGATAGTGGCAAAAAACAACGCCTGCCATCTGCGGCTGGCGGAGATGCTGAAAGCAAGGGAGATTGAGCGCATCTACCTGGCGCTGCTTTCCGGGAAGCTTCCGCAAACTCACGGCAGAATCAGCGGCCCCATTGGCCGTCATCCCCGTCAGCGCACCAGCATGGCCATAGTAGAAAGCGGCAAGCCGGCGGTCACAGATTTTCGGGTGCTCCGCTATTATCGCCGCCATACTTTGGTGGAAGTTAAATTACAGACGGGGCGCACCCATCAGATCAGGGTCCATTTTGCCCATATGGGCAGGCCGGTGGCCGGGGATCTGGTCTATGGGCGCCGGGAGCGAGGGGAAAAATATACCGGGCATATGCTGCATGCCCGGACCTTGAGATTTATGCATCCCTTTTTAGGCAGGGAAATCAGTGTCACTGCCGAACCTCCCAGGGAATTCTTGGATTTGCTGCGCAAGCTTAATTCTGACTTGGCTCAATAAGAATTGAGCGGAAATTTGTATACTGAACCATGCCCGGCTTTGCCCCGGGTATTTTTTTGACGTTTTTCACCTGGGTCCACACTACCTCCACCTTGGGAGAGTTGCGCTCTTTGCTGTGCCAGGCCGCCAGGCTGGCGGCATAGGCCAGCTCAGAATCATCTGGCTCAGTGGCGCACAAGATCACGTGGCTGCCGGGAGAATAGCGGCAGTGCAGCCAATAATGATTCTTGTCCGCTTTTTGCAGAGTCAGTCTTTCATTTTGGCGGTTGTTTTTGCCCACCAGCACGGCTGTTCCCCTGTCAGTGCTGTAGCTGAGATAGGTGTCGGAGGGCGGGGGGGTAAATTTCACCTTATGCTGCCGACGGATGAGGCCTGCTTCTTCCGTTTCCGCCAGCACTTCCCGGAGATCTTCCAGGGAGTTGGCTGCCTCCAGGGAATATTCCAGGGATTGGAGATATGCCAGTTGACTGCGGTTGGCGTCCATTTGTTTCTGGACCTTGGCGGCAGCGTTCTTATACTTATTGTATTTTTTGTAATAGCGGGAGGCATTGGCGCTGGCGGACAGCCCCGGGTCCAGGCTGATTTGCATGGGCTGGCCGGTATAGACATTGGCCAAGGTCACAGCAGCCGCCCCTTTGGGAACTCCATTGAGGCCGGCCAGGAGAGTGTCGGCGATTTGGCGGAAATTTTCAAACTCCTGGGCCCGGTTTCGCTCAAGCTCTTGTTTGGCTATGGTGCCTTGGAGCCTTTTGACGGAGACGGCAAGGGCTTTATGCAGCCGCTGGTAGAGAGCGGCAAACTGGCTGGCCCCGCGGGAATTAGCCATCCAATCGGCTAAAGCGGCGCTGAGAGTGGGGTACTGACGGCGGGGGGGGGAAAGATGGGTGAGCCGGGTCCAATAGGGTCCCTGTTCAGCATAGAGGACCGGCTGAAAATCCCCCCGGAGGCTGGCGCCGCTGAGGCTGACTATTTCCCCTGCCAGCCGGTTTATGGCCTCGGGGTTTAAATCAGCTCCTCTGGAGTCTGGGAGCCCGGCCCGGGCACAGATTTCTTTTGCCAGGAGGGGGCTGACCCCAAGAACCGTCTGGACAAGTGCCTTTTCGAGGCCGACCTCTCCCAGATTGGCCAGCAACAGTCCCAAGAGGTCCCCGCTAAGATTATCTGGCGCAGTCTTGCCCGGTGGCAGGGGGGGGTAATATCTGTCTCCCGGCTGCAACAACCTGGCTGCCCCAGGCTTTGCGGGACGGGTGCTGGCGATTATTTTGTCCTGAGCACAGAAGATAATATCATTTTGCCGGCCCATTATTTCAATATGGAGAAAATGGCTTGCCGGTCCTTGGGGACTTGGGGACAGGGCCAAGGTTGCCCGGCGGTCAAAGGGAGGGTTTGTGAAGGAGCGGCAGAAAAGGGCGGCCATGTGCTTTTTCAGAGTCTGGGAAAAGGCGCCGGGATTTTTGCGCCTCCTGCCGCCTGTGGTCAAAAAAAAGGCCAGGGGAGGGAGGGAAATTTCCAGGCGCAGGGTCTGGCCTGGAGCGCGCAACTGGAGGATGAGATTGCCATCGATGCTGTCATAGACATCTTCCACCCGGCTGCCTGCTATATTTTCTTGAACTTCTCTAACTAAGGAATTGAAAAAAAAGCCATCTAAATGCATTTTTCTTGCCCCCTTGTTTTTTTAGTATAGCAAGATTGTCTGCCCCTTTACAATCTAAATAATACCCGGGGCAGTTAAAGCATAGTAATTTAGGGATAGGGGGGGAAGGCATGAAGATTGAAGCGGTTGCGGCAGAGTTAAGAACTAATCTGGAAAGTGGATTGACAGCAGGGGAGAGGCGGCTCAGGCTGCAAAGGGGTCCCAATATATTGGACAGCCGCCGGAGCAGCGCCTTGCTTGTCTTTTTGAGCCAATTCGCCGATACCATGGTCTTGATGCTGTTGGCTGCCACCTTGGTGTCGGCGATTCTGGGGGAATTTGCTGACGCCCTGACCATAATGATAATCGTTGTTCTCAATGCTTTGCTGGGTTTTGCCCAGGAGTATAAGGCGGAGCGGTCCTTGGAGGCCCTTCGGGACCTGGCAGCGCCCATGGCTTTGATATTGTGCGGGGGAGAAATCAAATTGGCGCCGGCGGCGGAATTGGTGCCCGGGGATATCGTGTTTTTAAAGGCCGGGGACCGGGTGCCGGCGGATATGCAGATATTTAACGCCGCCAGCCTGGAAATAGATGAGTCGCCCTTTACCGGGGAAAGCCTGCCTGTGCCCAAATACGAGGACAGTGAGAAACCTTATGCCTTCATGGGCTGCCTTGTTACCAGGGGGCGGAGCAAGGGGCTGGTAGTAGCCACCGGCATGCGCACCCAAATGGGCAAAATTGCCCACATGTTGGAAAAAGCCGAGCAAGAGCCCACACCCCTGCAAAGGAGGCTGAGCAAACTGGGCAATACCCTGGTGATTCTTTGCTCGGCAATTTGCCTGATTGTAATGGCGGCGGGAGTGCTGCGGGGGGAGCCTCTGTACAGGATGTTTATGGCCGGGGTCAGTCTGGCTGTGGCAGCCATTCCTGAAGGGCTGCCGGCAGTGGTGACTCTTTGCCTGACTTTTGGCTTGCAGCGGATGCTGCGGCGCAATGCTATCGCCAGAAAACTGCCGGCGGTGGAAACCCTGGGCTGCGCCACGGCAATT
>DIPE01000106.1 GCA_002427015.1 Firmicutes bacterium UBA5496
TGCCACCGGCAGCTCCCTTTTCAGCGGGAAAATCGGCCGGCAGCTGTTTAACGAAAAGATCAGCCTGGAACAAAACAGGAACCCGAAGTTTGGGCCCGCAGCCTTCTTTGACATGGAAGGAGTTGTTCTCAAGGAGGACCGTTATCCCTTGATTGAAGCCGGCAAGCTGGTCAGCGTCTTCACTGACAAAAAAACCGCCCACCTGTACAACCTTCCCCATACCGGCGCCGCCGGCGGCGAATATGACGGCATGCCCGGGCTGACAGCTGCCCGCAACGTCCCCATCCCCCTGCGCTTTCAGACCGACTCAGAAGACCTGAAGGCTGCCCTTAAGGGCCAGCCCGCCATCCTGGTAGTAGCCAGTTCCGGCGGCGACTTTACGCCCGACGGCAGTTTTGCCGCCCCTGTTCAAGTCAGCTTCCTCTTTGACGGTGAGCGCATTGTCGGCAAACTCCCCGAATTCACCATGCGTTCTCACCTTTATAAGATGCTGGGCCAGGACTACATCGGCACCTTTGACAACAATGCCTTTTACCTGGGGGACCTGCCTACACAACTGCAAAGCTGCTATATGACCATTATGCGCTAAAGACAAAACCCGCTCAAAAGCGGGTTTTTCCGTAGGAAGGTGGATGTTTATTAACCACCTATGCCCTATTTTTTCCTGCAAACCTGCAAAAAAAACCGACCCTGCGGGCCGGATATTCTTAGAAGGGAATCACTTTAGTTATAGTCAATTTTGTAGTGAAACCGCCTTCGAAAGTAATGATGTGAGAAATAAACATGTATTTTTCTCCAATCTTTGCTATTTCATCCAACACATCGAAGGAACCGGCGCTGGAATAATCATAGCAGTAGATTGTTACCGCCCCGGCCCCCAGGTCCGCCTCCCGAGTGCTAATCTCGCGCACTTGGTAATCATGATCAGAGGCGGCAAAGACACTGGGGTCGGTGTAGATATCGCCATAATGAAAGCCGTCGTAATTGCAATGCTGGCTTAAGAAATTAAGGCAACATTCATGCAGCCAGTCACCGACTAGCCACTCCAGGAAATAAGGGTCGCTATCTAAATACCCTCCGCTATCAGCCGCCTGAACTAATTCTCCATCTTCGGTAAACCAGAATTCGGCGTGGCCGTCATACTCTGTGGAGTTAAAGCGATAATGCCGGGTTTTAGTTCCCTCAATCTCTTCATCTTCCAGGTATTGGGCCATAAAGGTGAAGTTATCGGATTCGTCGGCATAGGTAAAGTGAAGTTCCTTAAAGGCAACGACGAAACTTAAGTCAGTATCGGAGAAAGTGTAAAATTCCCCATCCACTGTTTTCCATTCGCCGGTATCCTCGAGGGCGGGATCATTGCCAGGGGCCTCACCGGGGTCCTGGCCGGGATCGTCCCCTGGCTTCCTCACATCGCCTACAGAGAAGCTACAGCCCGCCAAAGACAGGACCATCAGCACCACCAGAAACAATGCCAACCAAGGTTTCAATTAAATACCTCCTTCTTCGAGCAGGCCGGAATATAATCGTCCTCGCTGCCTCCCTCCATCTCTGTGGTTGCATCTTCCACTCGGCAACCTCCCAGCCCTGCTCTAAGGACAGTGTATTAAAGGGTAGAGCCATCGTCTTTATGTTAATTGCCCTTTGCCTTTCAGTTATTGCGAATATATAGAGTTGCAACTATAGTCGAAATAGCCGGGCGCACACAGGCGTCCAGTTTTTAGAACAAAAACTTTATCCGCCCTTGGGGGGACCTGCTTTCACGGCAAGACCCGCTTCTCTTCTCAATCACTACCGCCGCCTGCTTCAGACCCGCCGCAGTTTGTCTGCCCTGGTGGCTGGTGGGATTGAGGAATTTCCCAGCGAAGACAGGTCAATAATGGCCTATACCCGCACCCACCAAACTGGCGAGCCCTGGTAGTTCACACCCTAGGCCAGGAGACTGTTACCCTATACCTGAAATGCTGGAGAAAGCTGAACTTTCGCAGCAAAAATGCTCAAATGAAACTTCCTTACCTTGCCTGCCGGCAGCACCGGCATTTTCGCCGGCAGAAAGAAAATAGATCCCTCCCGGGATCTATTTCTTAAACAGGCCTAAATACTGGCCATACCCCTCTTCCTCCATCTTCTCCTTCGGGATAAACCGGAGGGCTGCAGAATTGATGCAATACCTGAGCCCCGTGGGCTTAGGTCCATCTCCAAAGACATGGCCCAGGTGGGAATCCGAATGCTTGCTCCTGACTTCGGTGCGGGCCATGCCATGACTCTTATCGACCTTTTCCTCTACAAGGTTTTTGTGCAAGGGTTTAGTAAAGCTGGGCCAGCCGCAGCCGGCATCAAACTTGTCCAGGGATGTAAACAGGGGCTCGCCGCTGACAATGTCCACGTAAATCCCCTCCCGGGTTTCATGCCAGTATTCATTCTGAAAAGGCGGTTCGGTGCCGTTCTCCTGGGTGACATGGTACTGGATTTTCGAGAGCTTTTCCTGCAAATCGCTTTTATCTAGCGCCCAGCGTTCCCGGATAAACTCATCTCGCCCGGAACTCTTGCGGTAATTCTTGTAATGGGCAGGATTCTTTTTATAAAAGCCCTGGTGGTAATCTTCCGCCGGCCAGAAATCACCGGCAGACAGGACTGGGGTGACAATGGGGGCGGAGAAGCGTCCGCTTTCAGCCAAAGCTCGTTTGGAAGCTTCCGCCGCCTCTTTTTGCTCAGGTGTATGATAAAAGATTGCCGTTTTATAAGACGTGCCCTGGTCACAAAACTGCCCCCCCGGATCTGTGGGATCAATCTGGCGCCAATACATCTCCAGCAGGGTCTCATAAGCCAGGATTTCTGGGTCATAGACAATCTGCACAGCCTCTACATGGCCGGTTTCTCCCCGGCAGACCTGTTCGTAGGTAGGATTGGCCAGGAAGCCGCCGGTATAGCCGGAGATAACCTCGATTACTCCGGGGTATTCGTCAAAAGGCGCTACCATGCACCAGAAGCAGCCTCCGGCAAAAGTCGCAAGTTGATGTGCCAATCTCTTTCACTCCTTATCCAAGACTAGTATTTCCATTATATCTCCAATTCAGCATTAGGGTAAATCCCATCATCCCTGTATAGTTCGGGGCTGACAAGAAGAAACTGTACCTAAGCTAACTAAAGGAGGAAAGTTTTGTGCGCTCCGGAGGCACTTTACTCAAAGGCAGCATCTGTGCTTTAATCTTTCTGCTGGTTTTACTTAGCGGCAAGCTTTATGCCCATCGCCCCCTGTTCGTTAAAACCGATATTACTGAGCTGGAAAATGCCCGCACCATTCCCGACCCGGAAATTTCCCGGGGGATTTATGCGGAACTGGCTCCGGGCAAGGCCCACTTCTACCAGTTTGTACTCCAGGAAGATCAGGAGTTCTTTGCGCAGATGCTGGTCCCCACCCGCCCCCGCTATAAAGATTTTCGGCCAACTTTGGCCTTAATCGGTCCGGGCCTGCCGGCGCCGGCTGCGGAAATTCCCTTTACCCTTCCCCCGAATACAGGCGTCCTTATTCTGCCCTGGGAAGATAAAGAAGTGTTCTTTGAGCCCTTTACCCAAACCCGGTATTACATGGCCCGGGAACTGCGGCGCGCGTTGACGGCAGGGACCTGGCAGCTGGCGGTATATCAGCCTGAGGGCAAGGGAGGCAAATACACCTTGGCGGTAGGGGAAAAAGAGCAATGGAGAATCAAAGATATCTTTGCCTTCCCCGCCATATGGTTCCGGACCCGCTGGTGGTACAGCCCCGGCCAGACCATAGCCATAATCCTGGCGGCGCCGGCCCTTGCTGCCTTTCTGGTTTGGCTGCTGCTGCGCATCTTGAAATAAGCCGCTCTAAGGTTTTTTTTTGCCCCATTACAGAGACTGGATAAATTACAGCAAAAAAAGGAAAACAACCAGCAATTTCCCGAAGGCAGAGAATGAGGCAGGTGCTATTCTAATAATGAAAAGCTTTTGAATAGATTATAACTTGGAGGTTTCTATGAAAAGATTTATTCCTGTTTTTATGATTGTCCTGCTTGTTCTCGGGTGGGGATGTGGCGGTAATGGCAGTACAGGCGGTAACGACGATAAAAAAGATATCTCTGTTACCATAGAGATTCCACCGGGATGGGAACAAAGAAAGGCAGAAGGCAATATTATCTTGTACGATTTAGTCAACAACCAGGGCGGGTTCTTTTTTCTCACAAAGGATAACGCTATGGGCAAAAACCTTGAGGAACATGTAGAACAGAAGAAGTCCTTTTACCAGAAACAGTATAAGGACTTTGAGCTGCTGGGGACAAAAGAATTAAGCATTGATGGTCGTGCTGCCCTGGAGATTACTTACACGACTAACAACACTAAGAATAAGGATGCTTATGTGAAGATTGGACAAGACGTATTTGTTTTCAAATTAGTATCTGATGAAGCAAATTTCGACGACATCCTTGACGATTACCATTGGATTCTCGAATCCGCGAAATTTAAGTAAAGCTTTCTGGACACGAAAGTCATGCATGCCACACTCTTGCGCCAACAAATCTGCACTAGCCATTAAGAGAGCCAAGCTCTCTTTTTTTATGGAACAGATGTTCCGCCAATGATATAATGAGCTCAGACTTAAAAGGCAGGTGCTGAAGATGCCGGAAATCGCTGTCGGTGTCAGGGAATTGTTGGCAGTCAAATTCGGACCCCGCAATCTCAGCCGGACCATGACCCATCCGGCTGTAATGCAGCAAGGGATCCAAGGCCACAAGGATGCAACCAAAAATCGCCCCCCGGAATACCAGCGGGAAGTCCCGGTGGAATCGGGCTGGATTGAGGGCAGCTGGCATCTCCGGGTTCGTGGCCGCATTGACGGCCTCCTGGATACAGGAGAATATATCCTGGTGGAAGAAATAAAGACCACCCGGGCGGAGGACCCCTTAAACCTGCTGCCGGAACATAATCAGTTTTATCTGGCTCAGCTCATCCTCTATGCTTACTTTGTCGCCTGCGATAACCCCGACAGGGATGTGCAGGCCCGGCTGACCTGGTGGTGCCTGGACACTGAAGAGGAAATGCAGATTGATCTCAGCCCAGAGCAAATTGCCTCCGGGGAGGATTTGTTCCGCCAGCTGGCCACTGAATACATCCGCCGGGAAAGACTGCGCCGGGAGCGCCTGGAGCAGCGCAACAACAGCCTTAGCAGTATGGAGTTTCCCTTTTCCAGCTATCGCCCGGGCCAGGAGGAGCTGGTGCGCACAACTGCCCTGGCCCTGGAATACGGTCAAGACTTGATGGCAGAGGCTGCCACCGGCATTGGCAAGACTGTGGCCCTGCTCTTGCCCGCTATTTCCTGGCTAAGGGGAGCCCCTGCCGAGGCTAAGGTATTTTTTCTGACAGCCAAAACTTCCGGCCGAGATATCGTCCTGGAAACCCTGAAACACTGGCCGGATCTGGAACTGATCACGGTCTGCCTGGAGGCTAAGGAACGCTGGTGCACCCATCCCGACGGCGACTGCGATAACTGTCCCCTGGGCCAGGATTTTTATGCTAAAGCCGCTAAATTACTGCCAAAGCTCCTGGCGGAAAAACTCCTTGCCCCTGACCTCATTTACCAGTATGCAGGGATTGAAAACATCTGCCCCTTTGAGCTGGGCTTAGAGGCGGCCACCCAAGCTGATCTAGTCATCGCCGACTATAACTACGCCTTTGACCCCATGGTCCAGCTCCAACGCTTCTTCGGCTGGAACAAGATTCCCGCCGTCCTGCTGGTAGATGAAGCCCATAACCTGGCAGCCCGGGGCCGAGAAATGTTCTCTGCCGACCTAGGGAAGAAACAGATCCTTGACCTCTCAAGGGAATTAAAGCTCTATCCCCCCGGCCTCAGCGCTCAGCTTAAGGAACTGAACAACATTTTTATTCAATGGAATAAGGAACTGAAGGCCGAGGGCACAAGACAGATGCTCCTGGACAAGCTCCCCTGGGGCTTGCCCGCCAAACTCAACCGCCTGGCAGAGGACATTGCCCTTTCAGGCTACAGCAGCCCCAGCCTGCAAGAATTTATCCGCCGTTTAGTTCGCTTCAACAGGATTGTGCAGCGTCTGGGCCCGGAACACGCCATTTACCTTGAGCGCCAAGGCGGGGATACAGTGCTCAATCTATTCTGCATCAACCCCGGCCCCCTGCTGCAAAAACAGCGGCAAAAGTGCACAGCAGTGTTTTTCTCCGCCACACTCAGCCCCGGCCCCTATTACCGGGAACTCCTGGGCTGCCGTGAGGAGTACCTGGATTTGTCCCTGCCCTCGCCCTTTCCCCGGGAAAACCGGCTGTTTGTCCATAT
>DIPE01000006.1 GCA_002427015.1 Firmicutes bacterium UBA5496
ATGAGGGAGGAGGAACTATGCAAACGGTTTTTTTCTACTATCCCAATTGAAGCACAGCCCGGCGAGCCAAGGCTTGGCTCACTGCCAATGCTGTGCCCGTCCAAGAACGACATATTTATAATCAGCCCCCCTCCAGGGAAGAACTGGAAACAATTGCCCGGCTTTTGGGGCATCCCAGGGAAATGGCAGCTGTCCGGGGCAAATATTTTAAGGAGTCCGGCTTGGATTTGGACAAGGATTCCGCGGCCAAGATAATTGCCGCCATGGAAGCCCAGCCGCGCCTGCTTAAGCGGCCCCTCTTGTATAACGAGGCCCGGGCCCTTGCTGGCTTTGCCGAAAAAAAGTATGAGGAGTTTTTTGGAAAATGAAAGTATACCCGGGAAAGCTAGGTAACCGGGAATGACTGAAATTGAAAAAATCCTGGCCCATCAGGCAGGGGCCAGGCTGTACCATCGGAAGACGGGCCGGTTACCTGTACCTGAGGAACTGGCCCGTCTTGTTGATAAAGAGGTCTTTATTGAGTTGAAGCATTTCCAGGCAAGAGGAGATGTCAAGACCGCTGCAGCGGTGCTGGCCGGCGGCCAACTGGATATGGATTTGGGTCAGCTTTATCAATGTATGCGGAAGATTGCTGAGAAGAAAGATTTGGGGCAGGTCTTCACCCCTATGCCGGCAGTGGAGGCGGCCTTAGACCTGGTAAAGGCCAAGCCTGAGAGGATAATCGACCCTGCCTGCGGAGCAGGAGACTTTTTGCTGGCCTGCAGCCGCCGCTGGCCCGGGGCAAGGCTTACGGGGATAGATATTGACCCATTGGCCCTGGCTGTTGCCGCCACGAAACTGACGCTGGCAGATATCGGCAATGTAGAGCTGCTCTTGGCCAACGCCATTGGTTTAAGCTGTGCCGGCACTTATGACCTGGTTGCGGGCAATCCCCCCTGGGGCGGTATTCTCCCCCTTGAAGATTTTCCAAGCAATTTTCCCCGCCAGGCCAACTCCTTTGTCTACTTTTTGGAACTGGCGGCGCGGCTGCTGCAGCCAGGGGGACAGCTGGTTTTTGTGCTTCCCGAGGCCTTTACCAAAGTATGGACCTACAAAAAAGCAAGAGCCTGGCTGCTTCAGAACTTTGCCGTCAGCGGCCTGCATTATATCCCAAAGCTTTTTGCCGGCTATTACGCCCCAGCGATACTCCTAGCTGCAGTCAGACTGCCTTGTTCTCCGGTAAAGGGCGTTCCCGTGTGGTACCAAAGAAGCTTAAACAAGCCCAAGACAGCGCATAATATCCTGCCGGCAGCGGCCCTGGAGCCCCAGCGGTTAAATTACAACTGGCAGCCTGCGATGGAAGCACTGTGGGGGCAGTGCAGGCAGGATGCATTCTATTTCCGGGAGGGAAAATTAGGCGCGGCCTTGCCTGAGGGATTAGCAGTGGTGGATTTTTCTCTGGGCATCGTCACCGGAGACAATCGGCGCTTTATCCATAACGAACCTGCCCCGGGACGCTTTTCTCTCTTGCAGGCCAGGGATATCGCGCCTTTCACAGTCTCCCCGCCATCCCGCTGGCTGAAATATGACAGCGCAAGGCTGCAGCAGGCTGCGCCCCTGGAAAAATACCAGGCAGCCCCCAAGATTGTCTATCGCTTTATCGCCCGGGAAATAATCGCTGCCGTAGATAACAGCGGTTCCCTTACCCTCAACAATCTCAATTTAATTTTGCCTCTGCGCCTGCCCTTTCCCTTGGAATACCTGGTGGCGCTCTTAAACAGCAAGCTCATGAACACTCTGTATATGTACAAGTTCTTTACGGGCAAGGTTTTGACCCGTCAGCTCAAGCAAATGCCCTTGCGCCTTGGCAAGGCAGAGGAAATAACAGCCTTGGCAAAAAAACTGGCTCAAGGCGAGGGCAGCATGGCGGAAATGGACCATTTGATTTATGACTTGTATGGGCTGGATCCAGGGCAACGCAGTTTGGTGGCAGAAGAGCATCGCCGCCTGAAAGAGATGTTCTTTGTTTAAAGGGACGAAGCAAAAAAGCAGGGGGGTCGTTTCGGCCCCCCCGTTCCATTTTTTATTTTTTGCGCCGGTTAATTAAGAATATCCCCAGACCGAGGGCCGCCAGGCCTAATGCTCCGCCGGCATATACCCAAGAGAGATTGTTGCCAGGGGCATTGAGGGCTTTGACCTGGCCGTTGGCTTCCCCCCTGAAGGAGGCGGGTTCGCGGCCATCGGCATTTTCCTGCTCTGGGAGCGGGGAATCTTGGGCCAAATCTTCGACAATAACAGCGCTGGTGATCCAGAGCACATCAGAGCGGTGGCGCAAATCCAGAATCTGGGCAGCTGTAGCTGCGGCAGAAACGACATTCATTTCTTCACGATACTGGACGCCTATGCTGTCCAAATGGGCAGACAGGCTTGCCAGGGACTGAGCAAATCCCTGGGCATAAAGCTGGCTGAGAGCGGAATAAAATTCCTCAGGAATCATAGGCCTTTCATCTATGCTGCTCACCGGATCATCACCCTGGGCTATGCCAGTTTCACCGGTATCGATAATGGGTTCGGGCACGGGGGCTATGTCTGCAGGAAAAGGCTCGGCGCTGTCAGTTCCCTCATCAGGCAAGGGTGAAGGGGCGCTATCTTCCCCATGAAAACCGGGTTCGGCAGCGCCGGGGCTGCCAGGTTCAGATTGTCCTGAATCAACTGTCCCTGTATAGCCCGGGAAACCGGTGTCTAACTCCGGGGGAGCTTCCAGGCCATACTGGGTGTAAAGGTCGCGGATTTGCTTTTCCAGGCCCGGGGTAAGGTCAAAGAACGGGAATATATAGATTTCATATACAGCATCATCTTTGCCTGTTTGCATCTGTTGGTAGAGCCATACATCCATTTTGCCGGCTTGTTCCTGCAATTGCTGGTACTCCCGGCTGGCTAAATCTTTTTCTTGGACAAAGAGCTGAGCCAGCTCATCGTCGTCTATATATTTTTGCTCCTTGTGGTTCCAGGCAACTTGGCCTTTAAGGGAATCCGTTACCCAAGTATGCATAGTCAGATTAATATCCAAGTGAGCTAGAGAAATCTCATAGCTTTCAACTACCACAAATTCATCCTCACTAAGCGCAAAGGTTTCACAGATAAATTCAACCAGTTCAGGCTGAACGCCTTCAGCTGCGGCAGGAGCCCCTGCCGCCAACAGCAGCAAAAACAACAATGCACAGGCCATAATTTTTCGCAAGCACAATCCCCCCTCTGGATATATGACGCTTCTACCCCCCATATTGTTCATTATCTTCTGGCGGAATCTATCTTGTCAGGGGTTTGGGGACAAGATGATGTATAATAGGAGCAGGAGGAGATGGAGACAGTGGAAACAAATGACATTCTCGATGTGCTGGCCAAGCTGTATCCCAATGCTGCATGCGCCCTAGAGCACCGAAATCCCTTTGAACTGCTGATAGCGACAATTCTGTCTGCCCAGTGCACTGATCAGCGGGTTAACCAAATTACCAGGCGCCTATTTGCCCAGGCCCCCAGCCCCCAGGCAATGGCGGCGCTGGGAGTGGATAGAGTCCGGGAGCTTATCCATGGCTGCGGTCTCCACAATAATAAGGCTGCCAACATCGTAGCTACTTGCCGGGCTCTGGTGGAGAAACACCAGGGTGAAGTTCCCAGCAGCCGGGAGGAACTAGAAGCCCTGCCGGGAGTGGGCCGAAAAACCGCCAATGTAATTCTCAGCAATGCTTTCGGTGTGCCGGCAATTGCCGTGGACACCCATGTCTTCCGGGTCGCCAACCGCATAGGCCTTAGCGCTGCCTCTACTCCTGAGAAAACAGAAAAACAGTTGATGCAGGCAATACCCCGGGAGCGCTGGAGCCATGCTCATCATCTCTTGATTTTTCATGGCCGCAATTTGTGCAAGGCCCGTAACCCCCAATGCCACCAATGCCCTTTAGGGGACGTACCTTTTTGTCGCGAATTCGACAAAAAGAAAAAAGGGGAAAAAGGTGCATCCTCAAAGCAATAGCGTAAAGGGACACTCGAAATAAGAGGAGGAGGGATATAGGTGGAAAATATTAAGAAACTTGCCCAACTGCTGGCGGAAAGCAAAGATACCCTGGTCCTGACCGGAGCGGGTGTCTCAACCGAGAGTGGCATCCCCGATTTTCGCAGTCCTGATACCGGCCTCTGGTCTCAGATGGATCCTATGGAGCTCTTGTCCCGGTCAGCCTTGTCCCGAAATCCCGCCAATTTTTGGACGCGCTCGGAGCCGATTTTCCGGGAAATGTCCACAGCTCAGCCTAATTCTTGCCATTATGCTCTGGCCCGTTTAGAGGAAAAGGGGTTAATTCGGGGAATAGTCACCCAAAATATCGATAGCCTGCACCAACGGGCAGGCTCCAAATGCGTATTAGAAGTCCACGGTCATTTGCGCACCGCCCATTGTCCCAGTTGCGGCGCTGAAACCCATATGCCTCCTTTGCTGGACCGGGTGGCTACAGGGGATTCCCCGCCCCGGTGCAGCTGCGGCGTGGTTTTCCGCCCGGATGTGGTGTTGTTTGGCGACCCCCTGCCCGATGCTTTTCAAAGGGCCTGGCAATGGGCCAGGGTCTGCGATTTGCTCCTGGTGGTTGGCTCCAGCTTGGAGGTGGCGCCGGTGTGCTGGCTGGTGCCGGCAGCGTCGAAACTGGCCATTATCAATATGGGGGAAACACAATGCGATGATTTAGCTGAAGTTCTCATCCGGGGAAAAGCCGGCGAGATTTTGACGAAACTGGTCAAGGAAGCAGAAGAATTGCTGCAGGCACGGCCCTAGCGGAAGATTGGTCTGCCTGTAGCTATCCAGACCAAGAGAGCTAAGAGAAAAGTTATCACGCCAATAAGGATGAGAAGGGGACCTAAGCTTAAGCCTTTGCGCCTGGCAAAAAGCAATCTGCCGATAGACATAAGCAGCCCCAGCAATCCCAGGCCCAAACCGGCAAATGTGCCCAAGGTGTAAGTCCACAGGCCAAATTCTTCAGCAAAGGCCAACCAGTCAAGGACTGCCGCCGCCCCCGCTAGACATAAAGCAATTAATAAGCCAATGCGCACGCGCTTCAAGGAAAAGCACCTCCGGGTATAGTGTATCCCGCAGGTGCTTGTTAGTATCAGTTGTCAGGAAGTTTTTAAAACAGGAATTGACCCCTTATTAGCGGCAGGCTAAAATAATATCAGGAGTAAGGAGGGAGCCTATATGCCAGTAATTGAAACAGTTGGTTTGACAAAATACTACGGCAAAACCAAAGGGATTGAAAATGTCAACCTTCAGGTGCAAGAGGGAGAGATTTTTGGCTTTATCGGTCCAAACGGCGCCGGCAAATCTACTGCCATCCGGACCTTGCTCAACTTCATCTTCCCTACATCCGGGGAAGCCAGGGTACTAGGCTTGGATGTTGTTCGCCGGAGCCGGGAGATTCGGGCTCAAATCGGTTATCTGGCCGGCGAAGTAGGTTACTATGACGATTTAAAGGTCGGTGAACTCTTGAATTATTCCTCTCGTTTTTACAACCAGGATTGTTCCTTAAGGATGCGAGAGCTGGTAGATATTTTTGACCTGGATGTAAATAAACCTGTGCACTCTCTTTCTCTGGGCAACAAAAAAAAGGTGGGGATTGTGCTCAGTCTGCTCCATCAGCCCCGGCTGCTGATACTGGATGAACCCACCAGCGGCCTTGATCCTTTGATGCAAAAGCGATTCTTTGAAGTCCTGCGGGAAGAGAACCGCAAGGGAAGCACTATCTTTTTCTCATCCCATGTGCTCAGTGAGGTTCAGCGCCTGTGCCATAGAGTGGCAATAATCAAGGATGGGCAGATTCTCAAGATAGAAGAAATGGACCAGCTGCGCAGCAATCAATTTCGCAAGCTGCGAATTGCCTTGGGCTCAGAGGAATTTAACGGCAAAGACATCCCCGGAGTCATTCATGCCTTCCGGGAAAATGGGATATGGCATTTATTGTACAAGGGGGATATTAATCAATTAGTGCGATTTTTATCGAGGTATGAGCTGATGGATCTGTGGCTGGAGGAGCCCGCCCTGGAAGAGATTTTTCTCCATTATTATGAGAAG
>DIPE01000092.1:0-1804 GCA_002427015.1 Firmicutes bacterium UBA5496
CCCCAGATTTCTTCAATCAGCTGCACTCGCTGTTTGTGGTCAATAAGGTAATAATTATTGCCCTCTGCCCTGCCGGGTATGGCGCCCCAGGCGAGAGTGCCTTCGATGGTGTGGGTGGTTATCTCCTTGGAATCAACTTTGCGGGTGCCCAATATGGCCAAAGCCGCAATCTGTTCCAAAGAAAGATTAGTTTTGACTTTATTATTCATGCTCAAGAGAATCTGAGGGATGTTGACCAGCTGGTTGGACTGCTTAAACTGCTGGAAAAGGGCAACCATAACGTTTTGCTGCTTCTTAGCCCGCTGATAATCGCCGCCGTCGACCCGGCTACGCACATAGTCCAAAAATTTTTTGCCGCTTAAGCGCTGATAACCTGCCTCAGCGATTATCCGTCCCGACTTATGGTAGGTGCGTTTGGGCACATCGTACCAGACGCCGCCCATAATATCTACTATTTCCACAACCGCTTCCATATCCACGGTAACGTAAAAGTGAATCGGCACATCGCCCAACACAGCGCTGATTGTTTCCACCTGGGTTATTATTCCTGCCTCCACCGGATCTTCGACGCCGGGGAGCCCATCGCTCCACCCCCAGAAATTGGCGGAGTTAATTTTATCTTTATATTTGCCCTGATTGTAAATGGGGACATAGCTGTCCCGGGGGATGCTGACAATATCTACCTCGCCGGTTTTAATATTGACGGCAGCGATCATGATGGTGTCTACAAGGCCGGTATAGCCTTTGAGGCGTTTTTTCACCCGCTTATCATCACTGTCATGGCCTAAGAGGGCAATATTGATAATTTTACGGCCGGAGAAGAAGGAATTCATGTCGGGAGTGCCGTCTTGATTGTCTGAATTTCCCCAGTCGATATTATTAAAGACCGTTTCCATATCGGAAAGGCGGCGCAGGTACAAGGCGCCTGCGCTCCCCATACACAAGAGGATAATAACCGCTATTAATGCTGTAAATTGTATTTTGCTTAATCCCCGAATCCATTTGCCCAGCCTTTGGAAAATACTTTGCCGCTTATGTTCCAAAGCTCCACCTCCCATATGCAAATCATTATACGCTATTAGGGTAAATAATACATCCCCAGGAATCCAAAAGGCTCCAATCAGGAGCCTTTGGTATCTGAGGGAGAAAAACGGCTGAGGTCAAGATTGGTTTCCAGGTTAAAGGGGGCGCCGTTACGCCCAATCCGTCCCCGGATGACCAATTTATATGTGCCCGGCACCAAGGTCCCGGCCGGGATAGAATAAACCAACTGCCTTTCGGCAGTGTTAAGCATGGGCACAATCGTCTTAGGGTTCTTGTATTCAAGCCAGTCGCCGTCAGCATCCTGCCGGAACATTTCGATGCCGGCCCAGTCTGCAGGGACAAAGAGGCTGCTTTTGTCCGGATTAGTCAGAGTAAGGGTAATCTCGTCCTCCGGTGATGAAGGCCGCGAAGTGACCGTCAGGGACAAAGACGACGCCGCTTTGCCGACACAGCCCGCTAAGGCCGAAAAAGCCAGGAGTAAGATAACAAGTCTTCTTATCTTGTTAATAGCGTTAATATTCATCATCCTCCCCCTCTCAGTTCCTTCACTATTATATACGACGCTTATGACAGCAATTTAGTTGCATTACTGAAAGTTCCCGGCGGCATACTGCCAGGCAGTCTCAGTCAGGAGGGCTGTACCCAGCCAGAGAACTGATTCGTCAAAGTCAAAGCGCCCATGATGATGGGGGTAATCTGTTGCCGGGTTGCCCGCCCCCAGGAGGAAGAAGGTCCCGGGAACCGCTTGCAGGAAAAAGGA
>DIPE01000092.1:1974-16098 GCA_002427015.1 Firmicutes bacterium UBA5496
TTGGTGAACTGGGGATCATTGACCACCGGGGGATAGCCCTCATCCAGTTTAAATTTGTACTGAGCCTTCCAGGCCTTGCAGATGCCGGCCATCACTTCTTCCAGGCGGGTCCGGAGAATAGCGCCGGCGGGCTGGTGGAAAAAGCGGAAGGTCCCCTGGAGATAGACCTCTGAGGGGATAATGTTATGGGTGCTTCCCCCCTGAATCTGGCCTACCGTCAGCACCGCCGGGTATAGGGGAGATATCTCTCTGCTGATGAGGCGCTGCCAGGCAGTGATGATTTCGGCGCTGATGACCACCGGGTCAACTGTGTTGTGGGGCAAGGCCCCATGGCCTCCCCGTCCCAAGACCCAGGCCTCGAAATTATTGACTGCTGCCATGATGGGACCATAAGTGATGCCCACCTGGCCCCGGGTCAGTTCCGGCGAAAGGGTGCCAATATGGCAGGCGACAATAGCCTCCACCCTATGGCGCCGGAGGACGCCGTCGTCGATCATTGCCTTGGCCCCCCGCCAGCCCTCTTCTCCGGGCTGGAAGATGAAGACCACTGTGCCCCTTAGGTCCTGCCGTTGCCGGGACAGCAGCCAGGCCGCTCCCAGGGCCATGGCAATATGGCCGTCATGGCCGCAGGCATGCATTTTGCCGGGATATTTGGAGATAAAAGCATGGGTATTTTCTTCCTGGATGGGCAGGGCGTCCATATCTGCCCGGATGCCAATAGTGGGGCCGGGCTTTGCCCCCCGCACTATGCCCACAACCCCGGTCTTGCCCACACCCCTTTCAGTTTCCACACCCCAGTCCTGGAGGCGGGCAGCAATAAAATCTGCCGTTTCCTCTACAGCAAAGCCCACCCCCGGGTGTTGATGGCACCAGCGCCGCCACTCAACCAACTGCGCCTGAATTGCTTGGGCCGCCTGTTTCCAATCTCTTATCTTAACCGCCCCTTTATTTTCAGGATTGATAAATAATAGCATGCACCCTGTCTATAATATAGGACAGAAACACAATTTATTATCTTATTTTCCCGCCGGGGATGCAATATAATTTTTCTTGGGGGCATATGTGTGATAATATCATTGATAGCAGCAGTTTACTTATAATCTGTCCAAGATAAAACAACATTTATGGGAGGGGAAGAACACTTGAAATTCTTAAGCAGACTGGAATACAAATTCCGCACTTTTAAAGAGCAGGTTGGCGCCTTTGTTGAATTTAACTTTTTTAAGCTTGCCCGCCAGGCGGACCGGAGCTTTCTGCTCCAAGTTTGGGAATGCCTGTGGGGCTGGCTGCGCTACGGCCTGCTGCCAAAATCTTATTACAATTACCGCCTGTATGAGGACAAATCACCGCTGTCCAAAAAGGTCAGGCCCTATGTATCCGACCACAGCTATTTCAGCAAACTGGGCCAGGTAAATATGCGCCACAACGTCATCCTCAGCAATAAATGGGTATTCCATAATTACTTTGACAAATACCCTGTTCCCCTGCCCAAGTGCTGGGGGTACTTTCATAAAAACGGCGGCATCTGGAAAGAAACAGGCGAAACCTTTGGCTTTGAGGAGCTGCCGGCAATATTTAAAAGGATGGATGGCCTCAAGGTAATCATCAAGCCTATCCGCGGCAGCAGCGGTTCCCGAATTGTGGTTGCTGACGTGCTTGTTGAAGATGACAGGGTGTCCCTACTCATCAGCGGCGCCAAAGTTCCCTTGGAGGAATTTGCTGGTAACTTTAAAAAGAGCGACTACATCGTCGAGGAGCGCCTGCCCCAGCACTCCGCCCTGAATGCAATCTACGCCAACTCGGTGAACACGGTGCGCATCAACACCCTTAACGACACCAAAGAAGTCAAGCTCTGGGGTGCGATTATCAAGCTGGGCACCGGCAGCGCCGAGATTGACAACTGGGGCAAAGGTAGCCTCTGTGTAGGCATAGACATGGAAACAGGCAAAATGAGCACCGGCAGCCATGATATCTTTTATTCCAAAAAAATCTTGGCGCCCTTCCGCGTTCATCCCGACACCAAGGCGCAAATTGAGGGGGCAGAGCTGCCCTATTGGCAGGAGTTAAAGGAGACCGTGCGCAAAGCGGCAGAGCTTGCGCCAATCTTACCCTATATCGCCTGGGATGTGGCCATAACCCCCGAAGGGCCCTGTATAATTGAGGGCAACGGCCGTTCTGACCTGTCTATGGTCCAGGTCCACGGAGGGCTAAACTATCCGGAAGCCAAAGAATTTTGGCGGCAATTCGGCATCAAGCTCTAATAGAATAAGCGGGACAATTGCCCCGCTTATTTTTATCCCCATTTTCCCTTGTTGATGTGATTGTTGATTTCTGCTTTTAGGGACTGGCGGGCAAAGCTCGCGAAGTCCTGGCATTCCTTATACAGCTTGGCGCAGCCGGGATCCAAGTCATCTTCAATCCCCACCTGGGCCAGTTCCGCAATGGCATCCAGGTAGCCGTCAAGCTCCATCAACAGGGAGTTGCCCAGGCGGGAGCGCTGAACCAGGTCCACCCGCTGCTGCTCCAGGGGGGCAAATTTTTCTTTGGGGGCGCCGCATTTCGGACATTTGTCCGGAGCGCCCTCTCCTTCATGGATATAGTTGCAGACGCTGCACTGCCACATAATGTTCCCCCCGTTATTTTAATAGTTTTCTTTGTACAGTTCATACCAGGCCTGAGGATGGAAACAGGCCGGGCAAGTTTCCGGAGCCTCGGCGCCGGTATGGATATACCCGCAGTTGAGGCAGCGCCACTGCACCTCTTCCTGGCGTTTGAAGACTTTGCCTTCCTTTACATTAGCCAGCAGTTTGAGATACCGCTTTTCGTGCTCCTCTTCCACTTCCGCCACTTCCCGGAACCAGTCGGCGATTTCGGCAAAGCCCTCTTTGCGGGCCACCTCTTCAAATTCTTTGTACATGGTGCTCCATTCGTAATTCTCGCCGTCAGCGGCATCCTTGAGGTTTTCCGCAGTATTGCCCAGACCTCCTAAGTATTTGAACGCCTGCTTGGCATGGGCTCTTTCATTTTCTGCGGTTTCTAAAAAGACCTTGGCAATGTGCTCAAATCCTTCTTTTTTAGCTGTCTGGGAGTAGAAGCTGTACTTATTGCGGGCCTGAGATTCCCCTGCAAATGCCGCCATAAGGTTCTTTTCAGTTTGAGTTCCTTTAATATTTGCCAATGGATACACTTCCTTTCGCTATTTCAGTAATTATTACTGTTAATTCTTATTTTAACCTTAATTCCCCGTGTATGCAAGCAAGCATCCCCAAAAAAAGCAAAAAAGCCGGGATTATCCGGCATTTAAATCCTCCAACCTGGCGTCTGCAGCTAAGAAAGTTACCCGGATGCCCACATCCCCCATGAAATCCATAATAATCTGGGCTTGCATCAAGTAAAGCAGGTACCTGGCTGCCAGCAGCCCTAAGCCGCCGTAGAACTCCTCCGTCAGCATGCGCAGGTCCCTGACTTGGGCGCCTTGAGGTTTGATTTCAACTGTGACCAAGTGCCGGCGGCGCTTGCAGACAGTGACTGAACACAGTCCCCCCGTTGCTGCCTGCCTGCTGAGATTGACCAGCCCCCCCAGGACACTGCGGGCATGGTCGGGGCAGCCTATAACAAGAGGGATTTCGCCAATAACCTGGAGGGATTGCTCACAGGCCCGGCGCTCCAAGACCTCTTTCAGGACGGACAATAAATCAAAACCCTCTTGGCAAGGGGGCTCCTCGCTGAGGCGGCGCACCCAGTCGCCGAATTCTTTCATGACGAAAGCTTCCCGGATTGCCATTTCAGCATAAAAGGGGATGTTGGTAGTATCCCCTCGCTCTGCATCCTGTTTCATCATCTGCAGGCAATTTAACACCGTGGTCAGGGGATTGTTGACCCGGTCTCCTGCCTCCAGGGCAAAATCCTGCATGAACTTGTGCATCTCCAGCATTGAATCCCGGGACAGGGCGACGGGATGAAACTTGAAGGCGATTACCCGCTGCCCCAGCCTGCCGGCTTCCACATCAATGGCAAAGCCTTCAATATTCAAGCTAAACAGTGAAGGGTCATTGCTTTCGCGAATTCTGTCAGCATAACCCGCCAGAGTTTCCCCTGCAGGCAGCTGCAGAAGATGATATTTGTCTTTATCAATTCTGAACAGCCATTCTGCCCAATGGTTGCGCCATATAACATAGTTGGCCTCGTCAATCAGCAGCATGGGCGTCAGCTGATTATTGCCCCAGTGCTTAAAGTCGTGTACATCCAGCATCTTCACCCCCCATAATCTTATATCTATATTCGTCGAAAAGGGGGGATTTCCTGGGCTTTTAGTCGGAAAATTGCACTACAAAATTCGACATAATATGACATTATTCTTCATTTAGACATTTATCCAGGTTTTTCGTCAGGATAATACCTTGATGGCGCCCGGGCGAACGCTGATTTTTACCGGCGAATTTCCCGGTGTTTCGCCATCCATCTCTATTTCCAGCGGTTTTTCGCCATTAATCTCCACTTCGTCTACCCGGTAGGTGCTGATTTTGGGATGGGAAAGATGGGTGCCCCGGTAAATACGCAGCAGGTTGACAAGCAAGCGCAGCTTGCCCAGGCCCCGAACCAAGATGAGATCCAGCTTGCCGTCATCAATACGGGCAATTGGAGCCAGGTGCATGCCGCCGCCAAAATAGTTGCCGTTGGCCACCGCCGCCAGGACAAGGGAGCCCTCATAAATCTGTTCCCCGTCGACGGCAATCCGGGCCCAGCGGTTTTTATAGGAAAGCACTGACCAGAGGGTGCCGGAAAGGTATGACAGCAGTCCGCCGGCAGATTTGGAAACGCGATTTACCCGTTTGCAGACTGTTGCCCCCAAGCCGGCGTCGGCGATATTGGCAAACCAGCGCCTCCCAGGGGTGCCGTCATCTTGGGTATACTCCATCAAGGCAAGGTCGATTTTTCTTTCCCGATTGGCGGCGATAACATCCAGGGCGCCGGGATAATCCTTAGGAATGCCTAAAGTCTTGATCAGGTCGCAGCCCGTTCCCCGGGAGATAATCCCCAGGCGGGCATCAGGATTAATGGGGGTTTCCCCTTCAAAAAAGCCGTTTACAACTTCATTGGCGGTGCCGTCTCCGCCAACAGCGATAATGGTTGTCTTGCCGTCTTTCAGGGCCTGGCGCACAGCCTGGGTGGCGCTCCCGGCCGCGGTGGTCATATGGGTTTCAAATTCCAGTCCCCTCTGCTTCATTTCCTCTTCGATTTTGGGCCACACCTCCCTGGTGCTGCCATTGGCCGAGACAGGATTTACAAGGACAAAAATATTATTCATTGGGCTGCTCCTTTCACGCGAGTCAAAATTTCGATAAGGAAAAGTTCGACACCGTAAAAGCAAATTCCTTTAGGCAGGGGTTTCAGGGCATAATAATAGGCCGCGGTTGCGGCCAAGAAATTAGTGCACTTGCTTCAGGGGCACAGCGCTGTGCAAGTCCTTGAGGAGCTTGCGCACTGCATTGACACCCTTCTCGGGAACGACGGTAAATTCGGTAGCGGCTTCCATGGGACAGGGGCCGGTGCCCTCACGATTCTTTATTTGCGGCACCGTCCTCTCGGCGCAATAGAGCACCCCGGCTTCAGACAGGACCTCTGCCGCCCCCTGGCTCATTACCGGGGTGTGGACGGCAGTCACCTGACCCTGGACGGCAATCATGGCTGCAGCCCGGCCAAAGACTTTATCGGCCAGGGCGCTGCCCGGCAGGACATTGTTGTCCAAGGCGTCCAGCAGGGGCTGAATGCCGGGGAGGCGGCTGCTGAAGAGCATGCGCCCGTTCCTGACTACTACCAGGGACTGGCCCTCCTCCGCCAGCAGCTGAGCGGCTATTTTCAGATCTCCGCTCATAAAAAAAACCCTTCCTTCCTTGCAGGCAGTTGGAATTGTATGTTGGGACGCATCCGGGCGCAAGCTGAAGGACTTAGGGACGGCAAGCCCGCCGGGGACAGTATGTTGGGATAAATAAAGGCCTGGGCAGCAGGAAACGCGCCCCCGGCAGGGAGAAGTAAAAGCATAGATTATGACCTCCTCGCATGTGGACAGTAGTAGTTCATGGGATTAGTTCTAGACTGCAGACAATAATCCTGCCGTTTAGGACAATGTAATTCATGGAAAACCGCCGAATCAGCAATGATCCGGCGGCGGCAGTTGCCCGTGGAGTTCAATCAGGCCCGCTTGTTCCAGTTCCCGCACCACTTCAAAGAGCGAGTCCTTTTTATGGCTGGGAAGCTCCCGGACAAAGATGTTGACTTCCCGGGGGGAGGCCCGCAGGCGAAAGCGAACATCAGCAAAGCGCAATCTTTTCACATCTTGCCTCCTAGGCAATTTTACCCTTAGTATATGCCCTGGCTGGAAGCCTATGCGGAGTCAGAAAAACTCCAATTCCTGGGCGATTAGCTCCGCTCCCGCCTGTTCTGCCAGGTTGATGACCCTTTCCAGCACCCGCCGGGCGCTGTCGGGGTCGGGCCCCACCCAGGCCGCCGCCAAGCAGGCCCGGTTGTGCATGTCGTGGCAATCAGCCTCATACACCGAGAGATTATGGCGCTGATGCATGCGGCTGAGGACAGATTTGACCAACATGCGCTTTTCCTTAAGGGAATGGGCCTCCAGGCGCAAATCCAAGGTCATCAGGGCGACAACCACATTCTCCACCTTCCCCTCTGTCTTGCTGTTCCTAATTGCAGATATTGTAAGTGATATCCGCCCATAGGGTCAAGCCTGGATGTACGTGCATTATATGCTGACATATGCTAGACTGAAGAAGTTATAGGAGGTGTCTTATGATTAAGGAGAAGGCCGCAGAATTGGCGGCCGCCATCAAAGAATCCGAGGAATTTAAGGGGCTGCAGTCAGCCAGGGCCAGAGTCAAGCTGGACCCCAACGCTTCCGATCTCCTGGACAGGCTGCAGTTGCTCCAGGAGGAAATTATCGGCCTGCAGCAGCAGGGCCAGCCCATTACCCAGGAAGTCGTAGAAAACTTGCGTTCCCTGGAAGGCCAGATGCAGCTGAATCTGACCCTGAGGCATATGGTGGAAGCTCAGCAGAAATTTGAAAGCCTCATGGACGGAGTCAATCGGATTTTGGCGGAAACATTAAATTGAATTAAAGAAAAAACATCCCCGCAAGGATGTTTTTTGCTACTCTTTCTTCTGGTTTGTTCAGAAAATACGAAAATACGCTCATTAGGTTCCTGCAAAGCTTCTCTATAATTGAAGTTTTCTCCTGTTCAATGCTTACCTTAGATTTTCTTTATACATTGGACTACTAGCTTTTAATTTCGCTTGCTCCTTTAAAAATGCTACGAGTTTGTTTAAGGTTTCTTCAGTAATAGGCTCTTCCGTCGTTTCTGACTCTTCGTCTTTACACTGCATATGTAGTGGAATACGACTATAATAAAGATAGAAAAACTGAAGGCCGTCTTCTTGCGTAGTAGTCTTCGTCATATCACTCAGGCGATATGCCTTTTCTTTATAAAGAATATACGTGTTATCAGAATCTAAGTATTTCATATTTTTGGGTGCCTTAACCCATACAACATCTCGTAAACCCAACTTAAGAAACTGTTTATTCCATTGTTCGTTAAAATACCCATAGAATCTTGAATCGCATCCAGTAACTGTATTTTCTTTTACAACTTCGTATAAATCTGCCTTCTCCCTATCACTCAAATCACTAAACAATACTCTATATTCAGCACAGGATTTCCAGACACTAAATTTAAACTTCCGCGTAAAAAATTCCTCATATAAAGAGTTTAAATTTTCATCCCTGTTGCGGCTATTTTTATTTATTATATAACATTCTTTAAAAAGCGAAATTATATCACTATCATTAGTGTGATAAAAATGTAGTTTATGCAGTTTAACGGCTTGCCTTTGGCCCAGGTACATTAAATCATAAAGCTTTTCTTCTACAGCATGAAGTTGTGAGTTTTTTTTAGACAAAAATTTAACCGATAGTTTTAAAAGATGAGCTACTAAATAATTAGCATAATAAACTACTTTATGATGTCCATAAATCCAAAAGTATTCATAATTTCTTGCGGTCAAGACATTATGAATAACGCTTAATGAACTCTTATGAAATGCCGGCACGATTTTTACAGTTAAACTTTTCCCAGCATAATATCCTAAAACTCTTCCTGTTAAAATACCTTTAACTGCCCCGTTTATATAGACCGAATCCATCCCCTTAATATTAACCGGTGTAGTTGTCTCAATATCAGCATCCATGTCATTCTTACTTTTAAACACGGCAGAACTATATTTATAAGTGCCAGACTCAACATCCACATCAATAATTCCTGAATTATCGCTGCCACTAATACATACTCGTCCACTCATACTACCCTCAAACTCTTCAACGTCAAATGTTCCACGAATTTTTCCTCTTAAGTGTCCCTGAAACGTCCCATTCAGCACAATAAGATTTTCTTGTGTGGAATTCAACTGATATTGTTCAAAACTTGTAATCTCAGCGACAGTTAATGAATTAATCAATCTATCTAAATCGACTGCGGTATTATCTAAACCAGCCATATAAGTATCCCTGACTATATAATCCAGATTATCAACATCAATAGGGCCATTTAACAGTTTAACCAGGCAATTTTTTATTTGATTTTCCCTACCACTGGTATCCCCGTATTCGCATCCAATAATTGCTCGTGCAATGAATTCTATGTCATCCTCCACATAGTCCTCGGCGTTTGCAAGTCGAATAATTTCTTTAACTGCATTAGCATATATAGTTTTGACAAGTAAAGCACTCATTCTTTCATGTTCTTTGCCTTTTCCGCTCCCAAAGTCACATAAAAAAGAGTCGCTATTATAAACTTTTATGAGTTCGTAGTTTAACAAAGAAGTTTCCTGTGCACACGAATCGCTCCCCCTCAAATCATAGAAATGCTCCAGAGAATGAGAAAAGGGACTATGGCCGCAATCATGCAGCAAACATGCAATTGAAAATAACAGGCCAAGTTTATCCCAGAAAGCTTCATTATTGTCAGCCATAACTTGATAATGATTTCTACAAGGCGGATCCTTGTCAGCATAACCATTTCGAACATTTTCCCGAAAAGAATTAAAGGCCTTTACTCCCAAATGATAAGTGCCCAGAGAATGAATAAATCTATCATGTCTTGCAGAAGGGTAAAGAGTACGCATCCCAGTTTGTTCAATATTCCTTAACCTCTGAAACAATTCAGTATCAATAAAGTGCTTAACAAAAGGAACAGGAATCCTGATATAGCCATGAAGACTATCTTTGAAAGTTTTATATTCCCAGTTTTTCATAGTTTCATCTCCTCATTTACTCAAATTTAATACTGAAACACTAAACAAGAATATAAAACCATCGTCAACTCCCAATAGTTATCAAGGAAGTTAGGCGATGGTTTAATCTAGGATCCACAGAATGAAGTTATGAACAGCACGATTGACAGATGCTAACTCCTTCCGAAAAGCGTATATATTGTTGCATTAAGGTTTGACTTACCTTTGTTGCTTATTGGCATAATGAACTGCTGCTTTTTGAAGTGATTTTGCAATTTCATTACTAAATCTGGAGTTAAAATAACCAGGATTTATTTGCCTATAAGCAAATACTCTATTTCCGATCTCAATAAAAATATCTTGGTAAGACCTAACGGCGCTTTTTATTGCTTGTGAAGTAATATCGAAATAAACATGCTCCGATGATAAATCCGTACTCTTTAACTCCTCTGCAACCACTTTGCAATATTCAGCCAACCCGTTACCATCAATGCCATCTTCAAGATTTTCAGATAAGACGTTTGCAAGAATTACCTCTGACTCAAATACGAAACACATTTGATGCTCCTCCTCCTTCCATGTAATTCGAAAGACCAGTACTGTATTATTCCCAAACGGATAACCTTGTACTGCAAAATATGACATAGAAGCAAGATAGTTTCCGAAGGCATCATACGATTAGTCTATTCTACATAGCAACTCAATTTCCTGCAAGCAATTAATTATATTCGAAATTATATAAATGTTATTCCCATCCTGGAACATGTGGGTACACTTGATGTACGTCGGCCAGGAAAAACCATAATCCGCTAGAAATGCCCTAGGGTCCCCTGTCTTCTCGCCTTTGCTTGACAAAGCTTGAAGACTGCAATGCCTATAAAGAGATAGAAAACGGAACTAATAATCATCGTCAGCCAGTCCGCTAATGGTACGTGAGAAAGATTTAGACCTTTAGTCATAACCCTTTGGATCCAATAAGAGGACAATGTGGTTGGAAGCCAGCGGAATACTGACGAGGGATCCACTGCTACCAAGGCAATAAGAGCAAATTGGACAATTTGCAGATAGGACTGAATGCGTTTGAAGAGTAGAGTAATGCCCCCGCAAAAAAAGCCAAGGCCGAAAACAGCAGTAAGGGCAAGCAATACCAGAGGCAACAGGGAAATTATGTCAATATTTAAGCTGGTTCCCGTGGTAGCCATTGTCAGAACCAACATGGCAATAACTATCAGCATATCTGTAATGGCATTGGCAACCACCTTAAAACCGCTGAGGGCTGTCAAGCCAAGAGGAGACATACAGAGCTGTTCCAGGGTGCCCTCCTGAGTTTCCTGCAAAAGGCTGTAAGGAATAGTCTGCCAGGCCATCATCAGCATTAGCCAAGTCACGTAACCAACAACTATGTTTTCGACAGTTGTTCCCATCTGGAGGCCGGGAGTGCCAATACCCGTGTAACCCCAGAAGATAAGCATAAAGATGAAGTAGATGGTGATGATGCCCCCTATAGAGTTGACAAAGTAGCGGCGCATGAGGATTATTTCCTTTTTCAGCATTGCGGTAAATCCAAGCCATAGTTTCATGCCTTGGCACCCCCCAGAATTTCCATAAATACCTTTTCGAAGTTCAGTTCCTTGCGGCTGATGGATTCAATTGGCGTCTGTTCAGCGCCCAAGACATCAAGAGCCTGCCAGAGCAAGGCGGGATTTTCCATGTCCAGGGAGATCTGCCAGCCCGAATTAACCGGCTCCAGGCGCAGATGAGGTATTTGCTCCAGGCCAGTGCGCTGTACAGGGGTCAGCTGGCCTACCACCAAGTCATAAGAGCGGACCTGGAAAAGGTCTAGCAAGTGCTGGATGTTGTCATTGGCCACAATCCTGCCTTCATTAATTATGACCACATGCTGACAAATGTCCTGGACTACGTTCATGTCATGGGTGGTGATTATGACTGTGCGCTGTTCTTCTTGGATGATGCGGCGCAGAAGGCTTCGGATTTCATAAGATGCCTTGACATCTAGGCCCAGAGTGGGCTCGTCCAGCAACAATATAGGCGCTCCCGTCACCAGAGTTACTGCCAGGGCCAGTTTTTGCTGCATGCCCCGGGACAATTTGCGCACCGGCTGATTAGCCTTATCGGTCAGGCCAAAAACCTCCAACAGCTCTGGAATTTCTTTGCTCAGCCTCCGGGGCTTGCGGCCACGGATGGCGGCAAAGAACTCAAGATTTTCCCGGGGGGTCAGCCGCCAGTATATATTGCGGTTGCCTTCCAGCACAGCCGTCAGCTGGGCCAGGGCCTTGGCCCGCTGGCACTGGACATCCCAGCCGTTTACGGCAATGCTGCCTGCATCCGGCTGAACCAGGCCGCAGATTGATTTGATTGTAGTGGTCTTGCCGGCCCCATTGGGGCCAAGAAGACCGAAGATTATCCCCCAGGGGACTTCAAAGCTGATGTTTTCCAGGGCCTTGACCTGTTTGCCTTCAGAACCGGAATAAGTCTTAGTCAGGTTATTCACCTTGAGGACAATGTCCACAAAAATCCCTCCTCCGCTAAAAGGTTGCGCCGGGCCTACATGATCAGCTGTTTAATATAGACTGCGCCCTCCAAAGAATATATTAAATAATGATTGACCAGGTCCAGAATCTCAAGCTCCTGGGTATCCTTGAGGATTACCCGGGAACGGGAAGCAGGGGAAAGCCGCACCACTCTGTCCTCCAAAAGGGCAACCAGGGTGCCTTCCTGCCATTTATACGCATTTGACTTTAGCTCAAACATCCTGCCGGCGGAAACATCAAAGTAGACCAGGAGCTCCCCATTGTCGCCGGCGCGGCCAAGGACGGCGTCATCGCTGGCAGCCAGCAGCCGCCACTGGGTCCAGTTGCCCGGCAGGGTAAAGAGCTGAACAGGGCCGGCTTCTTCGGTCCAGGCCCACAGTTCTTTGCAGCAGGCGCCAAAGTAATCCTTGCTGCCCCCCAGGAAGTAAAGTTTATCGCTGTCTGCGGACCACAAGGGAGCTTGGGGCAGCACCCCGCCGCTGACAAGGGCGCTTGTCCTGCCGGCAGTGTCCGCCAGACCCAGACTTTCCTCCTGCCGACAAGCTAAAAGAGTATTGTCCTTGTTCCAGACTATTTCCTGATTACAGTTGAGGGGAACTTGGGTGCCGGTCTTTAAATTCTGCAGGATGCTGCCCTCCTCCAGGGGCAGCAAGTACCAGTGGCTGCCGGCAACGCCTCCGGCCCAGAGGGGCCAGGCATTCTCCACCGGATTCAGCCCTTCCTGATACTCATTGAAGGTCTTGCCGCTGAGAATGTCAGTAAAATAGGGACCGGCCACGGGACCCAAGTACCAGCTGTCGCCGTTAAACCAGACCGGCTGCCGGCGCAGACCCGGAGGCACCCAGGCGCTTGCCTGCCAGGCAATTTCTGCCTGGCCCCCGGAAAAATCCAGCAGCACCCAGCTGTGATTGCCTCCATCATCTTCAGCCCCTAATAGCACCCAGGGCCAGGCAACGGCCTCCAGAGCGGGGGCGGGGCCCTTGAGGGCGACAGACCCTAATTCCGTCACTTCCACCGCGTGCAGGTCCAGGGAATAGAGGCTGGCAACCTCATTCTCCCAGGCCAGAGCCAGGAGAGTATGTTGATCCTCGGGGATAGGGGCGAAAGCCCTGAACTGGCCGAATCCTTCAAGGGCCATATCCCCGGCGGCTTGGCTGAGCTCCGGGCTGCAAGGACTTTGCGCTAATCGGACTTCTGTCCACAAAGGCTTGCTTTTCGGGGGGGCGCCGATACTATGTAATTTTTCCTGAACCGAACAACCCTGGGCAAATAACAGGATTATAGCAATTGCTGCAGTCAATATTAGAATTTTCTTCATTAAAACTCCACTCCAATTAAAATAAGTTCTATTTACTATTCTTCTTCGTGCCCCGAAATTCCTTTAACCTAAAATTAGTAAAAAGGTCCTGAAGACCTTTTTACATGGTGTTATCATTTTTATGCTGAATTCTCTCTCCCCGCCAGCGCAGAAACCCGATGATCAGTCCGGAAAAGAGGCCAATGGAGGCCAGCTTTCCCAGGGGCCGCCGGGCCAGATGCCAGAGCCAGGCAGAAGCGCTGTAGCAAGGGTTTTCCGGCAGACCATAGGCTCCAGGCCTGTCGGTGAGGATGTATATTCTCCCCAGGCCGTCCATCTCGCTCTCTCCGTAGAGGCTGGCAGCAGCAAATCCCTGTTCCCGCAAGGCGACAACCCGCTCTTTGGCCTGCCGCAGCAGGGCCTTGCGCTCCCCATACTGCAGGGCGCCGTTGGGACAGGTGGTGACACAGGCGGGTTTGAGTCCCTGACTGGTTCTTTCGGCGCAGCCGGTGCACTTGCCCATCTTGTTGGTGGTCTTGCTGAGATGAGGCACATGAAAAGGGCAGTGCTGGACGCAGAGGCCGCAGCCAATGCACTTATCGGGGTCAGGCCAGACGGTGCCGGCCTTGGTGTGCTGCACCGCCCCTGCGGGGCAGACGCTGACACAAGCGGCATCGGTGCAGTGCATGCAGGCATAGTTGGCAAAAAGCCAGCGGCCCTGGTCCGTTTCGGAAAAGACCAGGTGGTTCCAGGTGTGGGCCTGAAGGGTTGGGGGGTTGGTATAGCTGCCCCGGAATTTGGTGGCCCCTGCCGGCAGCCGGTTCCAGTCCTTGCAGGCCACCTGGCAGCCTCTGCAGGCCATGCACTTCTTTGTATCCACCAGCACAACATTGGCCACTTTCAAGCCCTCCTTATATTGCATAAAAAGGCTTTATATTCGGGGATAGAGGTGTTGGGATCTCCTACATGGGGGGT
>DIPE01000092.1:16260-16562 GCA_002427015.1 Firmicutes bacterium UBA5496
ACAATCTCCACCATGCTGCCGTCCACCTCCATGGGTTTAAGGCGCCTGGTGACATAGGCCACGGCCTTTATTTCCCCTCTGGGGGTGCTGACCCGGACCTGGTCGCCGTTATTGATGCCCAGTTTGGCCGCCAGCTGCAGGCTGATTTCCACAAACATCTCCGGGGCCATCTCCGCCAACCAGGGGCTGTTGCGGGTCATGATGCCGCTTTGCCAGTGTTCGCTGACCCGGTAGGTGGTGCCGATATAGGGAAATTCATTCCGGGAGGCTACCTGGCCTAGGCCCTGCCACCAGGTTATGAT
>DIPE01000092.1:16834-18892 GCA_002427015.1 Firmicutes bacterium UBA5496
ATCCTTCCAGACAAAGTCCGGCACATCGTTCATTTGCCACTGCCCCCCTTCCCACCAGACCAGGGGGACTTGCGGATTCCAGGGTTTGCCGGCGGGGTCGCTGGCACAGCGATTATAGAGGATGCGGCGGTTGAGGGGCCAGACGTAGGACCACTGGGCATGGGTGCCAATCCCCTCTTTTTCCCGAATGCGCCTCTTAGTGGGGGGGTCCTCAAGGTTATTGTAATACCCGGAATAAATCCAGCAGCCGCAGGCAGTGCTGCCGTCGGCAGCCAGCTTGGTGAAGTTCTCCAGGGGCTGGCCGCTGCTGTCATAGCCGTTGATTTCCAGGGCCACCTTTTCAATATCCGGCTCCTCCTCCTCTTCACCGTAATTCCAGTTTAAGCCCACTATGGGCTGGGGGAAGACGCCCCCCCGCAGGTAATGGAAGCGTATTGCCTTATAGAGCTGGTCGGCAATCCACAAATCCGCCTGTGCCTCTCCCGGGGGCTGGACTGCCTTGTACCGCCATTGAATCCAGCGGCCGGAATTGCTGACAGAGCCGTCTTTTTCATAGGAGGCGGCCGCCGGCAGCAGAAAGACCTCGGTCTTGATGTCAGCGGGCTGGACCTTGGGCCGGCGCCAGAAACTCGCGGTCTCCGTTTCAAATAAATCCACCGCCACCATCCAATCCAAGTTTTCCAGGGCCTTGCGCTCCAACTCGGCCTGGGGGCCGCCTACCGCCGGGTTTTGTCCCCAGACAAACATGCCCTTGATTTCGCCCTTGGCCATGGCTTCAAAGATGGCAATATGGGAGCGGTTGCGGCCATCCAGCTTGGGCAACCAGTGATAGCAAAAGTCGTTATCTGCATTGGCCCTCTCCCCCCACCAGGCCTTGAGCATGCTCACCAGAAACTTCGGCTTGTTTGCCCAGTAGCTGCTGGCTGGAGTTTCTTTGGCGTTGTAATCCTCCAGGGTGGGATGAGCCCCGGCCTGGGGCATGTTGAGGTAGCCCGGCAAAATATGAAAGAGCATGGCCATGTCGGTGGAGCCTTGAACATTGGCTTCCCCCCGCTGGGCGTTGACGCCGCCTCCGGGGATGCCAATGTTGCCCAGAAGCAGCTGCAGCACCGCTGTGGCCCGCACATTTTGGGATCCGTGGGTGGACTGGGTAATGCCCATTGCATACAGAATGTTGCCGGCTTTGCCGGGGGCGCCGGTGGCGCAGAAGGTGGCGGCCACTTTTTCAAAGTCTTGGGGGCTGCAGCCCACCGTCCGGCAGACCGTGTCTTTGTCGTAGCGGGCATAGTGTTTTTTCATTACCTGAAAGACAGAGCGGGGATGCTGGAGAGTGAGGTCCTGAAGGGGATTGCCCTTTTCGTCCAGTTCGTACTGCCAGCTCTCCCGGTCATAGGCGTCGCCCTTTAAGCCGGAAAAGACCCCGTCGGCAAAGAAATAATCAGGCCCAAGAATGTATGAGGCATTGGTATAATTGACTACATATTCCTGCTGATAGAGCTTGTTGGCAAAGGTATAGTTGATGAGGCCGCCTAAAAGGGCGATGTCTGTGCCTGGCCGCAGGGGCAGCCAAATATCCGCCACGGCGGCGGTGCGGGTGAGGCGGGGATCGATGCTGATGAGCTTGGCCCCCCGCTCCCGGGCCCTGTCAATCCAGCGCATGGACATGGGGTGGTTCTCAGCGGTGTTGACCCCGATGGCCATGATTACATCTGAGTGCTGGTAATCTATCCAATGGTTTGTCATTGCACCTCTGCCAAATGAGTTGGCCAGACCGGCCACAGTAGAAGAGTGTCAGAGGCGGGCATGATGGTCCAGATTGACGATGCCTAAGCTGCGCATGAGCTTGGCCAGCAGGTAATTTTCCTCATTGTCCAAGGCGGCGCTGCCCAGGTGGGCTATGGCCAAAGTCCGGTTCACCGTAATGCCGCCGGCTTGGCTCTCGAAGCTTTCATCCCGGGTTTCCTTGACCCGCTTGGCAATCCTGTCCAAGGCCCAGCGCCAGTTTTTCTCCACCCACTCCGTGCTGTAGGGCGCCCGGTACAGCACCTTTGTCAGGCG
>DIPE01000092.1:19015-23892 GCA_002427015.1 Firmicutes bacterium UBA5496
TGGGTGCGCAGGTTATAGACGGTGTTCAGGTTAAGCAGGGACGCGCCCTTGCTGCACAAGGCCCCTTCGTTGATGGGATGGTCGGGGTCGCCGCTGACGCTGACAAGCTTGCCCCCGGCTACATAGCATATGGCGCCGCAGCCGCAGGAACAATAGGGGCAGATGGTAGTGACCTCCTTAGCGTCTTCCAGCCGGTCGCTGAAGGCGGGCTCACTTTCCCAGTCACAGCCGACCACTGCAGCAGCCAGAGCAGCAACGCCAGTCAGTTTAAAAAACTCTCTTCTGGTAAGCTTCACTTTCTCACCTCATTTCACTGCTTCATCATATCTATGGGGATGGGATGCCGGCCGATACCCTTTGCGCTGGGCGAGAATGTCCAAAAAAACTGTGGCGGCGTTTTCCAGCTGCAGGTCACAGCCCGCTGCCGCCTGAGTGCAGTCGGTAATCTTAAGATAATAGCCGCAGTCATCGCAGACCTGGATGCGCCGGCTGCAATCCCCCGCCAGGGTCAGCAACAGCTGCCCATCCTGGCGACTGCTGCTGCAGACCGGGCAGGACATGCGGGAATAGGCCCATTCCGTCTCACACATCCAACAGCCTAAAATGCGGCGGCCGTCCCCGGGCCGGTTGTAACCGTTGACAGGATATTGGCCGCACACCGGGCACCAGCCCCTTTGCCAATCTTCCGGTTTCAGCATCTGCTGGCGGGCAAAGGCAGTGTAAAAGGGAACCAGGGCAGCCAGGAAAAATCCGGCCAGGGCCTGGGGATCCTGGGGGGTAAGTTTATGCAGCCTCAGCTCCCGGACGGAGATTTCCATGGCCAGGACTAGGTCCGGTTCCAGGGAGTTTTGCACCGTCACCGCCACAGCTTCCAGTGTGCTGTCTTCCAGATTGCGGATTAGGGGCAAAAAATCTGTTCCTGGGTTATGCCCGGCCAAAAGGGTGGCAAGGCGGAGACATATTTCCCGAAACAGACGGGGGGAAAAGAGAATTTTTTCACATTCTAGGATATAGTTATTGATGCGGGTTTTTCTCGCTGGCACTGGCAGCTCCCGGCAGACTTTGTCCCGGAAAAGGCGCTGCAGCTCGAGAATTTGCGTCAGCAGGGGCATAATTGGACTGTCTTTGGGCTCAGCTTTCAACCTGACCACCTCCACAAGTACCTGTCTAATTCTATTTACTAAAAGGGGGGAATATTCCTGCAACTATAAGACAATCCTATGACCACATGGGGAAAAATAGTAAAACACAAAAAAACCAGGCATACTAAGCCTGGTTTGCAATAATAACTGCTTATACCGCCCGTGGGGCCGCAGCGGCCGGAAGAATTATATGATCGAAGGCTGCCGCCACTCCGTCCTGATCGTTGCTTAAAGTGACCTGGCCCGCTACTTTTTTCAGCTGACTGTGGCCATTGCCCATGACAACTCCCAAACCTGCAGCCTGAATCATTGTGCGGTCATTGAGATTGTCCCCTATGGCCACCACTTCCTCCATGGCAATCTCCAGATGCCCGGCCAGCTGGTGCAAGGCCCAGCCCTTGGAGATGCCAGGGGGGGCGATTTCAAGGTACATGTAGTCTTTGGTGCCGGGGTAATAGTCTACAGACAGCCCCAGCTCTGCGGCCCGGTGCCGGAACTTTTCCAAGTTCCTGGGCTTGCCGGCAGTAAATATCTTGTGGATTTTAAACTCACCCTGGCCGATGCCCTCTGTCAGGTCGGAAACTTTCCTCACCCTGCTCAGGAAAAACTCTCGGACGCTGTAGATCAGGTGGTTGAGTTTGAATTTGTTGTCACAAATCATCTGAATCCAAGCCGGCAGGCTGGTGATTTTGGTGCTGGTATAAATTCCCCCTTTGTGGTAGACCTGTATATAGATGCCTGCCGCTTGCATTTCTGCCAGCAGGGGGATGATGGTTTCGTGGTGGAAATTCACTTCCGATAAAACCGAACCGTCCCGGTGGCGGATGAGGGCGCCATTGGCGCAGATGAGGGGAACATCCAGCTTGAGGCGGTCGGCATAGCTTTTGGCCGAATGAAAGCTGCGGCCGGTGGCCAGGGTCACCATAATTCCCTGCTCCCTGGCGCTGGCGATTGCTTGGCGGGTAGGGACAGTCAGTTTCATATTGGTATTTATAAGAGTGCCGTCAATATCTATGGCCACTAGTTTATAGATAATATCTCCTCCCTTCCCTTCCTTATTATAGCCTAGACCTTGCCTCATTTCAAAGTCCGGGAGGAAATATTCGGCAAGCCTTTTTCTCCCGCCCCGGGAAAATATCTGTTATATTATAGGGTAGAGGTGAAGATAAGTGCCTTCAATCCGCAAACTGAACTCTGATGATTTTAATTACTTGCTGACTATTGAAACAGAGAGTTTTTCCAGCGGCTACAGCCCGTATTTTATTAAGATGATACCCATCTTATTCGGCAACACTTCATATATTGCTATTAAGGGCCACAGTCCCCAGGGCTATGTGGCTACAGCTCTCCAACAGGGCAGCCGCCGGGCCTGGATTCTCAGTCTGGCAGTGCGGCCGAAATACCGGCAGTTAGGTCTGGGAAAAGCGTTGCTGGAGAGGGGGCTGCAAGGCCTGGCCGCCGCCGGCGCCCGGGAGGTATTCCTGTCGGTCGCCCCTGACAACCGGGGGGCTATCCTTCTCTATGAAAAGATGGGTTTCAGTTGCAGCCAGGAGGTCAGCGGCTATTTTGGGCCCGGCGAAGACCGCCTAATCATGAAAAAAGATTTAATCTAAATACAGATTGACATAATGCGGAGGTGGGCAAATGGCCCGAAAAGAGTTATGGAGTTGGCTTAAGACCCTGATCCTGGCAGTGATTCTCGCCCTGCTCATTCGGGAATATGTGCTTGCATTTTATGTGGTTGACGGCAGTTCAATGCTGCCCACCCTTGAGGACGGCCAAATGGTGGCTGTAAATAAGCTGGCCTACAGGATCGGCTCCCTGAAGCGGGGAGATGTGGCGGTGTTTGAAACCCGAAAAACCCTGACCGGCGCCACACAAGAACGGGTTTTTATTAAGCGGATAATTGCCTTGCCTGGAGACACAATAGAAATCAGGGAAGGAAAAGTCATCCTTAATGGCGAAGAACTGCCAGAAGATTATATCGACGCCGTGATGGAAAAAGATATGGAGCTCTTGCTGATTGAAACAGACACAGTCTTTGTCATGGGCGACAACCGCCATCCCAGGGGTAGCTGGGACAGCAGGGAATTTGGCCCCATTCCCATTGATTCCATACTGGGCAGAGCGGATTTAGTAATCTTCCCCAATCCTCATAAGGTAAAGTGACTGGAGGCTGCCTGCTATGGCCAAGGAAATTTGGAGCTGGATAAAAACTATCACCCTGGCGGTAATACTTGCCCTGGTCATCAAAAACTATGCTTTTGCCTTCTATATAGTAGACGGCAAATCTATGGAGCCCACTTTGGAGGATGGCCAGGTCCTGATGGTCAATAATTTTACCTACAAGATATGGGAGCCCAAACAGGGTGATGTGGTCATCTTCCGTAAAGAAGATATTACCGGCAGGGGCAGAAACTGGCTCACCGGCAGAAATGCTTTGGTTAAGCGGGTCATCGCCCTGCCTGGGGACACCGTCTCTATCCAGCAGGGACAGGTTTTTGTCAATGACTCCCCCCTTGCGGAAGAATATATTGAATGTGCAATCTCCGAAGACTACGGTCCAATCACTCTTGAAGAAGGCTGGCTCTTTGTCCTGGGGGACAACCGCCATCCCGGCGCCAGCATGGACAGCAGGAGCTTTGGTCCCATTAAGCTTTCCGACATCTTGGGGCGGGCAGATTATGTAATCCTGCCTTCCCCCCATAAAGTAGATTAAACAGAAAAATTATGGTATACTGATTCTGAAGGTAGAGTAGATACTGCGCGTCAAGTGCCGAGGGATGGGATGTAGCCCCCGGACGAAAGGATTTGACCTGCGGTGCAGTATCGCGTCCGCTGCCGCCCATAAGGAAGCTTAGCCTCCTTTCTCGGGCTGGACGTCAAACCTGCCCAAATAGAAAGGGAGGTTTTTTTGTGCACAATTTCAATCGTTCTGCCGGTGAGAATCTGCGCGCTTTTATCTTGACCGGACTGTTTGCATCCCTGGGCATTGTCTTTCAGAGGTTTTCCATTTCTCTGCCCCTGATGCGCATCGGCATCGGCCCCATCCCCACCATTGTCTCGGGGATGCTGCTGGGACCGGTCTTCGGGGGAATAACCGGCTTGCTTAAAGATGTGGTGGGGTTCCTGGTGGCGCCTCCTGCCTCCGGCAGCTTTTTCCCGCCGATTACCATCATTCAAATGCTCTATGGCATCCTGCCCCCTCTGCTCTTGCCCATTTTTCGCACCCCTGTGGACTGGATTTGGGGGCGCTTGGTTGACACTAATGCCATTCAGCGCCGGGGATTGCGCTGGCTCTCCGGCCTGCCTGCCCGCCTGATCACCTGCTACCTGGTAGTGGCGGCGACTCAGTTTATCAACGGCGGACTCCTAATGCCCGCTGCCCTCAACCTGCTATTAGACGGGAAAATTGCCTGGAGCTTGTGGCTGGCCCGCTTTACAACCCGCATTCCTCAACAAGTTGCTTTCCTCGTGGGCTACCCGCTAATCACCTATGTAATTATTGAGGCCCTGGAACGAGTGCCCGCCCGGGGAGGGGTTGTCCGTGAAGCCGTCCTTTCTAGACATTCCTGATCTTAAAACCGCTGAAGAAGAGATTGCCAAAGTGGGTGCCAGTCCTGTCAGCATTAAAATCATGGCCCCCAAGGCTGTATTTAGAGTAATCAAGGTGTATAACCTCAGCCCCTCTGCCGCCAATATCCTCAAGCAGGAAATGCTGAGCAAAGGCGGCGA
>DIPE01000092.1:24151-30284 GCA_002427015.1 Firmicutes bacterium UBA5496
GGGAGACCCCTCAGGGAGGGGAGACCCCTCCCCTACAAGCCCTTATCGGCGGCCAGGAGCTGGCGCTTGAGGTCGAGGCCGCCGCTGAATCCCCCCAGGCTGCCGTCTGCCGCCAGTACCCGATGACAGGGAATAATGAGAATTATTGGGTTAGCGCCGCAAGCGGCGCCAACTGCCCGGGCGGCGCCGGGTTTGCCGATGGCTGTCGCTATCTGGCCGTAAGAGCGATGCTCCCCCCGGGGAATAGCCTGCAGCTGTTTCCATACTGACCGCTGAAACTCGGTGCCCCGGAGATCCAGGGCCAGGTCAAATTCCTGCCGCTCTCCGGCAAACCACTGCCTTACCTGACTAGCGGCCTCTTCCAGAAGGGGACAACTTTCCCCTCCACCTTCACCAAAATTAGCTTCCGAAAGCCCCTTGTCAGTCGCCCTGAGAAACAGGGGTCCCAGTGGTGTCATCACTTGTTTGGCATACATTTAATCCCCTCCTTTTAGGCTAATTATACCAGTAAACCGGCTCCTTTGGAGCCGGTTTTTTTGCAGGGAGGGGGGACCCCTCCCCTACTGGGAGGGATGACCCCTCCCCTACAGTGATGGGTGTTGTTGATCTGGGAGGGGAGACCCCTCCCCTACAAATGACGGGATTGTTTCGTAGGGGGGTGGTCTCCACCCCTGGCCCCGGGTGTTGGGAGGGGTGACCCCTCAGGGAGGGGAGACCCCTCCCCTACTACAGGAGGAGCTGGGTCAGGACCTTGGCGATATCCGTCTCGGGCAGGCCGCAGGCATAATTCTGGCACAGGTAGACCCGGGTCTCAGGGGAAGGCTTTATCCCGGCGGCAAAAGGCGCCACCTGGTCCAACTCCTGAGGCTGAGCGGCTGCCAGCAGGCTCACCTCCGGCAGGAAAGAGCGCTGCACTTGGCTTAGCAGTTGCCGAGTCTCGGGCTGGCGCAAATCCCCCACTACCACCGCTTCCTTGCCCGGGACTAGGGCCTGGAGCAAGGCCTGGAGTAAAAAGCCATGCCCGGCTGGGTGATGTTTAACCTGGCCGGCGAAGGCAGTAAAAATTCCCTCGGCCAGGGCTTGCTGTTCAGGGTCTCCTGTCAGCCGGGCCAGGCGGATGAGTTCCCGGGCGGCAACGCTGTTTCCTGAGGGCAGGGCCCCGTCATAAATTTCTTTGGGCCTGGAGATAAGTTCCTCCCCGTCATGGCCGTAGAAATAAAAGCCGCCGTTTTCTTCATCCCAAAAAAGCCCTTGCATTTGGCTGGCTAATTCCTTAGCCTTGGTCAGCCAGGTAATATCCAGAGAAGCGGCATAGAGTTCGTTGCAGGCCCAAAGCAGGTAGGCATAGTCGTCAATATAAGCTTTGTATCTGGCCTCTCCCTGCCGCCAGCGGGCAAGAAGGCGCCCGGACTCGGTCAGATTATCCTCGATAAATTCATAGGCTTCCTTGGCCCTCTGGAGGAATTTATCTTCGCCAAAGGCACGGGCAGCAAGGGCCAGGGCGGCTATCATCAGGGCGTTCCAGGACGTCAGCACCTTGTCGTCCTTGTGGGGATGGACGCGTTCTTCCCTGTGGATAAAGAGCTTGTGCCTGCAGGATTCCATAATCGACTTGAATAAATCCGGCTCTACATTGTGAAAATTGGCCACCTGTGTGAGATCTGTATCTATCAGGTTGGGGATATTCTTGCCCTCGAAATTCCCCTTTTCCGTAATATTATAGGCCTCACAAAATAATATGCCCTGCTCCTGGCCCAGGACCGCCATGACTTCTTCTTGTTCCCAGGCATAAAATTTCCCCTCCACGCCTTCGGAATCGGCATCTTCCGCCGACAAGAAGCTGCCCTCTGGTCCCGTCAGCGCTCTGTCGCAATAGTCCAGAATCTCCCGGGCCACCGTCATGTAGCGCTGTTGGCCGGTGACCTGCCAGCCTTCGGTATAGGCAATTGCCAGCAGGGCATTGTCATAGAGCATCTTCTCAAAATGAGGAATGAGCCACTGCCTGTCAGTGGAATAGCGGCAAAAGCCATAGCCCAAATGGTCATAGATGCCGCCGTTGGCCATGGCGTCCAGGCTGGCGGCGACCATTTCCAGAGCGGCAGGATTTTTGCTCCAGCGGTGGTAGCGCAGCAGAAACATCAGATTATGGGGCGTGGGAAATTTGGGGGCGCTGCCAAAACCCCCGTATTTTTCATCGAAGGCCTTCTGCAGCTGATGGAAGCAGCTGTGGGTATCCGCCTCCTCCAGTTCCCCGGGGGTTTTTGCCCGAGGCTGCAAAACCGCTGCCACCTTCTGGGCAACCCTGTCTATTTTCTCGGGTTCTGCCTTATACTGATCCGAGAGAAGAACAACCAATTCCCTGAAGCCCGGACGGCCGTAGCGTCCTTCTGGGGGGAAATATGTCCCCGCATAGAAAGGTTTTTTATCCGGGGTCAAAAAGACCGACAGGGGCCAGCCTCCCTGGCCGGCAATGGCCTGACAGGCCTGCATATAGATGGCGTCGATATCCGGCCGCTCCTCCCGGTCCACCTTAATGGAAATGAAGCGTTCATTGAGCAGTCCGGCAATTTCCTCATCGGCAAAAGATTCACGGGCCATGACATGGCACCAATGGCAGGTGGAATAACCGATGGAGAGAAAAATGGGTTTGTCATCCGCCTTTGCCTTGTTGAAAGCTTCTTCGCCCCAGGGATACCAGTCCACAGGATTATGGGCGTGCTGGAGCAGATAAGGAGATTGCTCGTATATCAATCTATTGGGGGCTCGCTGAGTCATGGCATCACTTCCTTCATCAAAAGTGTTTCATTTTAGCATACCCTAAAATTTAAGGATACTGCTAGATTGCAGCACCCTTTTGTTGATTATCGGTATTTGGTCGTATATCCTAGCCAGATTATTTCTGCGCACTCACAGCACGCAGTTCAATATAGCCTCTTTCACCGATTGGCTCCAGCTGAATACGAGGATTGCTACTGTCCCATTCATAGCCGATTACTGATGGATTATAGCGGTTCATTGCCTGCTGCACTGCCATAATTGCTTTGCAGTAATCCTCTTCCTTAAAGGGCTCACCTTGAAACATCAGATAATCTGCTGCGGGAAGTGCAATGACATCAAAGCCCTCCGGAACCGGACCCGCATAAGCGGCGGCAACCTCAACACCCTGCACATAGGTAGAGGTGTTCGGCTTTTTGTACTCTTCCGGCAGCCACAGGCAAACCGGTTCACCGCAAAGAGATTTCATACTGTTGAGCAGACCCCATACATTACAGCCCACCTCTTCACAATAGGGAAAGTAGTCCTCTGCTTTGACACCCCGTTTGATAATAACCTTGCGTTCGGGCTTGTGGATTACCTGAATGAAGACATTCTGAACTTTTTCCATGTGGATTGACTCCTTTCCAAACTCTCTGAATTTGACGCTATAAGGGATGAAAAGTGATATGCCTCCGATGAGTCAATTATACAAAAGTGCCGGAAGGACTCTCTCGACTTATTTTGCTATTCATCCAGAAAAAATAAATCCTCGACCCTGGTTTTCAGCAATTTGGCCAGTTTCAATCCCAATTCCAGCGAAGGGTTGTACTTATTATTCTCTACGGCGATTATTGTCTGGCGGGTAACCCCGGCCAGTTCCGCCAAATCCTCCTGCCGATAGCCCATCTTTTTCCTTAGTTCTTTTATTCTATTCCTCATTTCCACCAGTGAACCTTCTCTTAATAATCATTTGACTGAGAAAGAGTACAGCGTTCTGGCTCATCAGCAAAATGAACGGCAATCCCAGCCGCTTGGTCTGGATCATTTCATATACCGTCCATACCAGCAAAAACAGAGCAGAATAAGCCCAGGCGATTCTGACACTTTTTAAGATGATCTGCATTTCCATTTCATCTGCCTTTTTAAGCATAAGTATACCCCCTTTATGTAAAACCTTATTTACATTATAGCCTCGCCGAGGAGCAATGTCAATAACTCTTTACACTTCCTTCCCTCTGTTCCTGCAAAACTGCCTTCTCAGGCTATACAGTTTTTTCTAGGACAAGTATAATGGAAGCAAACGTTTCCCGGAGGTGCACTATGCGCAAGCTTACGGTGTTTTTGCTGGTACTGCTGGTAGCCGCAGGCAGTTTCCCCATTCCTTCTGCCCAGGCGGGAACGCTGTACTCTCCCGCTGCCCAGTCTGATGAACTCTTTTTTACCATTTTGCACACCAATGATGAACACTCTGCCCTCAGCCCCTCTCCCCTGGTGGACTATTCCCCCGAGAAAAGCAATCCCAGCCTTGGGGGCTATGCCCGCTTGGCCCAGGCCGTTAAAGATATCCGGGCCGCCAAAAAGGCAGCCAATGAACCGGTGCTGCTCTTATCGGCAGGGGACTACTTGGGGGGCTCCCCCTACTCCTGGCTGGGCTTGACCGGCAAGGCGCCGGACCTGACTATCATGAACAAAATCGGCTATGATGCCGTCATTATCGGCAACCATGAGTACGATTACGGTCCCGAACTGCTGGCCCAATATCTGCGGACCGCAGGTTATCCCGAGGCCAATGAGCATATAATTCTCCTGGCCAGCAACACCCTGCCCCCTGCCGGCCATGCCCTCAATGACCTGGGCATCCAAAAAACCGCTGTCCTCACTCTCCCTAACGGCCTGAAGGTGGGTCTCTTTGGCCTCATCGGCATCGATGCAGTCAATGTGGCCCCCTATGCCGAGCCGGTTGAATTTGCCGACCAGGCAGAGACGGCCAAGTCAATGGTAGCGGCCCTGGAAAAAGAGGGTGTAGATATTATCATTGCCATTTGTCATTCCGGCGAAGATGAAGACATCGATCTAGTCCGGGCGGTGCCGGGCATCGACGTCATCATCGGCGGCCATAGCCATAAGCTCTTGGAGGAACCCATTATTGAGGGGGGGACCATCATTGTCCAGGCGGGTGAAAACCTGAAATATCTGGGCAATCTGGAGCTGGCCTACAATCTGTCCACCGACAAGGTCCGCCTTCGCAATCTTGAGACCAAAAAGCCTTATGTTATTCCCTTAGATGATTCAGTTCCTGAAGAACCGGAAATTGCAGCCATGGTGGCTGGGTATACTGCAGACCTCAACGCCCTGGTGGCTGATATGACCGAAGACCGCTTTACAGATATCGCCGAGACGGTGGTCTGGTCGGGCTTCCAGGTGCCAAATACCCCTGTGCTGCAGGAGACTCCTTTTGCCAACTTTGTCACCGATGCCATGCGCCTGGTGGCGGAAGAAGCCACAGGCGAAAAAGTGCATCTGGCAGTTCAGGCTAACGGTGTCCTCCGGGGCAGCATCAATCCCGGCGCCTGCCCCTGGTCCCAGGATCAGGTTTCCTTTTACGATCTGGCCTACCTGGTGGGACTGGGCTCCGGGCCTGACGGCAAAGCTGGCTACCCATTGGTGTCTGTGTACCTTACCGGCCAAGAGCTGCGCCGCATCTTAGAAATCCAGGTTCTGCTGGCGGAATTGATGGGCGACACCTACTTTCTCCAGATTTCCGGGGCAAGAATGACCTTCGACCGGGGGCGGGCAGTGCTCCTGACGCTGCCTTTTATCGATCTTCCCGTGCCTACCACCATGGCAGTGTCCTCAGCAGAACTTTATACCGGCCAGGGCATTCAGGACAGCGATGAATATGTGAAGATAAAAAAGAGGGACCAAGAGCTTTATCATGTGGTCACCGATTATTATATCGCCGCTTTTTTGCCCATGGCGGGAGAATTGTTGCCCAGCCTGGAGTTGGTGCTCAAGGACAAAGACGGCAACCCAATTAACAATATCGATGATGCAATTATCCGCCGCAACGGCCGGGAGCTGAAAGTCTGGCAGGCAGTGCTGGAATATGCCGCCGCCCAGCCCCAGGACAGCAGCGGCAAACCGCGGATCAGCGACTACTACGCAGAAACCTCAGGCCGCTTGGTGCAATACACTATCTATCCTCCACTGTGGAAGGGTCTAGTGCTGGTCTTAATGCTCATAGCAGTCCTCCTAATTTTGGGAATCCATAAGCTGCGGCGAAAGAGAAGAAATATGAGAATAACCAATATTTGACATACCCCAGATCTAATGGTAATATATTCCCATCAAACAAAAGTCCTACGGTAGGATGTCA
>DIPE01000074.1:0-302 GCA_002427015.1 Firmicutes bacterium UBA5496
TGCAGGAGAAACGGCAGATTCCCTCATCTACATCCAGAAGGCCGGGAACCCCCAGGCCTGCCGCCTGTATTGGCTGGCCCCCCGCTAAATCCAAAATGAGCCCGGCCAGGTCCGCAAGGACGATATCTGGCCCCAGCTTTGTCCGGGTGGGGATTTTGCCCCGGCGGATAACTTCTCCTGCTGGCGTCGCTGCTGCACCCTGGGCGTTGGTGCCGCCCAGATCAATGCCGATTAGCACAGTTTGCATGATTATTCCCTCCGCTGTTTCTATTCTCTGCAGAGGGGGAATTTCCTTTTAGAAA
>DIPE01000074.1:480-2653 GCA_002427015.1 Firmicutes bacterium UBA5496
GAATTGACATTTACTGCTGTTGCTTATAGAATAATGGTAGCAAAATTGCATAGTGCTCTTATCAAGAGCGGTGGAGGGACGGGCCCGATGAAACCCGGCAACCGGCTGTAAGCACGGTGCCAATTCCCGCAGATGAGGGGTGAAACCCTTTCCAATATGAAAGGGTTTTTTATTGCCGCTGAGCACAAAATATGTTGGAGGTGTTTTATATGAAGAAAGACAGATTTTTGTTTACATCTGAGTCGGTTACCGAGGGGCATCCTGATAAGATCGCGGACCAAATTTCCGATGCCATTCTTGATGAAATCCTAAAAAATGACCCCATGGCCCGGGTGGCTGCCGAAACTTTGGTTACTACCGGACTGGTTTTGGTTACCGGGGAGATTACTACCTGCTGTTATGTGGATATTCCCGCTATTGTCAGAGAAACTGTGCGGGGCATCGGCTATACTCGGGCTAAATACGGCTTTGACTGCGACACCTGCGCCGTGATGACGGCTATCGATGAGCAGTCACCGGATATTGCCATTGGCGTCAACACTGCCCTGGAGGAAAGAGACGGGGTTGATAGGGATGAAAAGAACCTGGGCGCTGGCGATCAGGGCATGATGTTTGGCTTTGCCTGTGATGAAACCCCGGAACTGATGCCCATGCCCATTGCCCTGGCCCATGCCCTGGCCAGGAGGCTGGCACTGGTCCGCCGGGAGCGGATTTTGCCTTATTTGCGTCCCGACGGCAAGACTCAGGTTACTGTGGAATATGTGGAGGGCAAGCCTCTGCGGGTAGATACCGTTGTGGTGGCTGCTCAGCATAAGCCCGACATCCCCTATGAGCGGCTCCAGGCCGACATCTTAGCGGAAGTGGTGAAAAAAGCCATTCCCGCGGAGCTTCTGGATGATAGGACCAAGTATTATATTAATCCCACCGGCCGCTTTGTGGTGGGCGGTCCCCAGGGGGATTCCGGCCTTACCGGCCGCAAGATTATCGTGGACACCTACGGCGGTTATTCCCGTCATGGGGGCGGGGCCTTCTCCGGCAAGGACCCCACGAAGGTGGACCGTTCTGCTGCCTATGCCGCCCGCTGGGTGGCCAAGAATATAGTCGCTGCCGGCCTGGCCAGCAAATGCGAGCTGCAGCTGGCCTATGCCATTGGTGTAGCCCAGCCGGTATCCATCACTGTGGAGACCTTTGGCACCGGCAAAATTCCTACAGCAAAGATTGAGGAGCTCATCAGCAAACACTTTGACTTGAGCAGCAGCGGCATTATCAAAGAGCTCAACCTCCGCCGCCCCATCTACCGCCAAGTGGCCGCCTATGGTCACATGGGCAGGCTTGATCTGGACCTGCCCTGGGAAAATACAGATAAAGCCGCCTGCCTGCGCAAAGAGGCTGGGCTGGATAAATAAAATGATTCAGGGCCCGAAAGGGCCCCTTTTTTTGTGAAAACCTCTTTGTCCTAGGAGTTTCCATATTTCGCAGGTTACTTTCTCTCCTTCTCCGCATATATATAGAATGCGGGGGTGAGGGAGCATGGATACTCTGTTATGGGTATTTGCCCTGTTGGGATTCTGGCAGTTGGTAAGCTCTTTCTGGCGCTGGCTACTCTCCTTCAGGTTTATCCCTCCTCAGATAAGTTTATTGTTTCTGGTCAAAGACAACCAGGATACAGTGGAAGGTTTGTTCAGGCAATTGGCCCTGGACTGCCATTTCCGAGACCTGTGTCCTGCATCCGGCAAAGTGATGGTTTTTGATCTGGGTTCTCAGGATCAGACTCTGGCCATCTTGCGTCGGCTGGCCAGGGAGTTCAGCTTCCTTCACCTCCGCGAAATTTCCCAGGGCCAGTTGGGGCAGGCCCTCCAGGATTTTAACCAGGGCATTCTTGTTTTGGATTTGCGGGTGCTGCCTGGGCAGCAGGCCCTGGCCCAGGCTCGGCACCTTTTGCAGAGAACTCCGCCGCTGCTCCAGGGGCGGCAGCTTGCCCGGCAAGGGGAAAAATAAAAACCGGATGCCTTCCGGTTTTTTTAATGTACACGGGTATTCTTGCGGCGGGCGGCTGCCGAACGGGAGCTGCCAGGGGCAGCCAAGCGCCAGCGGCAGGGCGGCGCCAAACCGGTGCATTTTTGCCCTGCCTGCCCCCCGGGTTTATACTGAATTCCCCGGGGAAAGCCGGGCC
>DIPE01000074.1:2737-2909 GCA_002427015.1 Firmicutes bacterium UBA5496
AATTCCCCGGGGAAAGCCGGGCCTGCGGAAGAATCTTCCCGGTTCCGGCAGACTGAAGGGAGGTGACAGTGATGCCTGTAACCAAAGTCTCCCTGGATTCTCGCTTGCAAGTTCGCTACCAGACAGGGGTGAATGAAGAAGGAGAGCCTGTGTACAGCACCCGCAACCTGGG
>DIPE01000008.1:0-10746 GCA_002427015.1 Firmicutes bacterium UBA5496
CTGCCAGGGGCTGCTGCCCCAAATTATCAAATCGCGAATAATCAAGGCCGCTGCTAGGCTGGTAGAGATCCCCCACTTGCGGAACCCTGTAGCCACAAACATATTATCTATGCCTTTGCGGATGCAGCCGATATAGGGGATTTTATCCACTGTGGTATAGTCCTGGGCTGACCAGCGGTAGGGGATGTCAGATACAGCGAAGTTGGAGCGGGCAAACTCTATCAGCTTCTGATAATGAGGCTCTTCCTCTCCCGCCCCGGTTTTATGATGTTCTCCCCCTACCAGCAGCAGTTCTCCTTCTTCCGCGGCCTGGGTTCGTAAAGAGTGGCCGGATGATTCTGCTGAGATGAACATCCCCTCGGGCAACTTGCCTTCGGCGCGCACTCCTAAGATATACGAGCGTTCAGCATACATTCGGGCAAAATAAAAGCCCAGAGCGTCGTGGATGGGAAAATGAGTCGCCAAGACCACCTTGTCCGCCCTAATATTTTTGCCTCTATCTGTGGAAATAGTATTGATACTGCCTTCTTCAATGCCCAGGACCTTGGTGTTTTCATAAAGCTCGCAGCCCTCGCCGGGAATGGCCTGAGCCAGGGCCAGCACATACTTCCGGGGGTGGAACTGGGCCTGAGAGTCAAAGCGGAGGGCGGCCTTGACGGCAAAGGGCAGTCCCGGGTCTTGAACATACTCGGCAGCTATGCCTAGTTCCGCCGCTATTTTCGCTTCCTTTTGGATTTCCTCAACATACTTGTCCTGCTCGGTATAGACATAAGCGGGTTTCATAAGAAAATCGCAGTCTATTTTTTGCGTTTCAACTATATCTGCCATAGATTTTATGGCTATTTCATTGGCCTCAGCATACTGCTGGGCTTTTTCCCGGCCGAATTCTTTGTCCAGCCAGGCATAAATCAAATCATGCTGGGAAGTAATCTTGGCAGTGGAATGCCCGGTAGTGCCCTGGCAGACTCTGTCGGCCTCCAGAACCGCCACGCGCAAACCTTCCTGCTTTAACAGCCAGGCCGTTGAGATTCCTGCCAGGCCGCCGCCGATTACTGCCGCATCCACGCTGATATCCTGATCCAGGGCAGGGTAATTTGTGGCCGGAGTGGATTCCAGCCAGTAGGATTTTGTTTCTTCCATACCGCAGCGCTCCTTACATTGAAATCAGTACCTTCATTTTTCCCTTAGGCGCCCGTATTATATTCCTCTGCCTCGGAATTAAAAAAACCGGGCATTGCCCGGTTCCTGATTTATGCCGCTTTTGTTTTTTTGCGCCTGGCCAGGAGCAAAAAGAGAACTAAAGCTGTGGTGTATACGGCAATTAAGCCGAGAGTCAAATAGAGCATGGCGTCGGACTCCGGCGCCAGCCCAATCAGCAACAGCATGGGGATGCCAAAGACAATGGCGAAGCTGCTTCCCGTCAATAAGTTGCTGGCGGCGGGAGTTTTGAAGCCGGGGTCGATTTCCCGCAAGAGCAGCACCCCGGAACTGATGGTTCCAGTCAGCATTCCATACATTGAGAGCAGCCCTTCATAATAGTAGCTGGGATAGATCTTCTTGCACAGCCATTGCAGCCATACCAGAGTGACAACCCCGCCTGCCATCGCCAGGAGGACAAAAGGCAGCCAGAGACCGCTGATGTCCTGAAAATCAATGGCGGCGATGCCTGCCACAACCATAAAATCAAAAGCGGTGCCGGCAATTCTGCTTAAGAGATAGTTGTTTGGATATTGGCGGGTCATGATTTTGGCTTTGGTCATGAGGGTGAAGATATTGCGGCAGACAATGGCCAAAAGGGAGCCGATGATAAAGTTGAATCCCCATACCAAGGCGGAAACTGTTTTGGACAGGCCCGGAAGATAGGTAGCCAAAAACGAGGTCAATCCCTTGGAGACTAAGTAGGTAACTAAGTATATTAATAGGATAAGGGCGAATTGGACGGAGAACTTGTCCACGGATTCGGAAATGGGAATTTCGTTTTCGCTTTGGAAATTGTCCACAGTAACCTTGGCGGCAACCGCCTTGTGGTCGGCAAAGGCAATTTTCCCCCGGCGTTTAAGAATATTCATATAAATAACGCCGACAATACAAGCGCAGAGAAAGCCCATGGCGGCGATGGAAAGGCCGAAGGACTGCCCCCCGGCAAAGCCCAGGGTCTCATAGGTTGAGCCCACGTTGTTGGCCTGCCCAGGCCCCTGGCCATAGCCCATAGGCAGAATAATGCCCGCCGCCTTGAACAAACCCGGCATTATTGTGTGGGCAAGGCAAATGGTGATGATCAGGCCCACCAGCCCCTGAATCAGGTAGGTGGAGACAATGAGGGCGCCGCTCTTGGCGGCGGTAAAGTCTCCCTTGACCACAGCCTGGTTCTTTTCGGGAATCTGCAGGGACATGGCAATGAAACCAATGGCAATAGAATGATAAGTGATCATTTCCATCAAGCCAAGTTCCAGGTTGAGCAGGCCTGCAACCCTAAAGATTAGGGCAAGGAAGCCTGCCAGGACAGCAGTTGGCAGCAGGCTTTTGCGAAAAAAAGCAAGCTTGCGCCGGAGCACATTGGCAAGGAGCAGCAGGGCGGCCAAAAGGCCGAATTGCAGGACTGCATTCCAAAGGGCACTGTTGGCTGCAGAAAAATCCATTCATTAGTACCTCCATTTCATTAGAATAACTTAAAAAAAGGAGATTGGCAGAAGCCTAATCTCCGATAATATTCTCTATCTTGCTCCAGATTTCCTCCCTGCCGCTCTTCTTTTCGCTGGAAAAAGGAAGGACAGGGGATCCGTAAGCAGCCTGCAGCCTTTGGATGAAGGGCCTGCGCTCGCTGCTCCTAAGTTTGTCCACTTTTGTGGCCACAATCAACAAGGGTTTATTATAGTATTTAAGCCATTGAAACATTTGCAGATCCAGGGGAGAAGGGGCATGGCGGCTGTCAATAACCAGGGCCACGCCCTTTAATGATTCTCTCTGGCTGAGGTAATCTTCCAATAGGCTTTCCCAGCGGTTGCGGACTTGTTGGGGCACCTTGGCAAAGCCATACCCCGGCAGGTCCACAAGATAAAATTTGCTGTTTACCAGATAAAAGTTCAGAGTTTGGGTTTTCCCGGGCTGGCCGCTGGTGCGGGCCAGAGCTTTGCGCAGGAGCAAACAATTGATAAGGGAGGATTTGCCCACATTGGACCGGCCAGCAAAAGCAATCTCCGGCAAGCCCGGCTGGGGCAGCTGGGACTTGAGACCGACGCAATGGGTAAACTCGGCATTGTCAATCTGCATTTTCAATAATCACCCGGCTCAGCACTGAATCCATTTCTTCCACCCAAATCAGCTTCAGTTTACGCTTGATATTTGCGGGGATTTCTTCCCCGTCTTTTTCATTTTCCCGGGGCAGTATAATCGTGCCAATTCCTAAGCGATGCGCAGCCAGCACCTTTTCTTTGATGCCGCCCACAGGCAACACCCGTCCCTGGAGAGTGATCTCTCCGGTCATAGCGATGTCCCGGCGCAGCTTATTGCCGCTGATGGCGGAGAAGAGGGCGCTGGCAAGGGTGACGCCGGCAGAGGGCCCATCCTTAGGGATAGCCCCTTCGGGCACATGCACGTGAATATCATGTTTTTGGAAGTAGTCAGCCTCTGCCCCCAGGCTTTCACTGCGGGAGCGGACAAAGCTGAGGGCGGTCTGGGCAGATTCTTTCATGACATCCCCCAGTTTGCCGGTAAGGAGGAGGCGGCCGCTGCCGGGCATCACTGTGGCCTCCACATGCAGAACCTCTCCCCCAAATTGAGTCCAGGCCATGCCGGTGGCAATGCCCACAGCCGGTTCCAGTTCCTGATTGTGGCGCTTATAGCGGGGGACGCCTAAATACTGATGCAGATTTTGCACGGTAATGCGGATAAGACCTTCATGGCCTTCCACCACTTCCCGGGCAACTTTGCGGCAGGCTCTGGCTAAGTTGCGCTCCAAATCCCTCACCCCAGCCTCCCGGGTATAGAGCCTGATTACATTGGCGACAGCCTGAGGTGTAAATCTTAACTGTTCCCGGGTCAAACCATGTTCCCGCAGCAACTTGGGCAGCACATGGCGACGCACTATTTCCAGCTTTTCTTCCTCGGTATAGCCGGAGATATAGATGATCTCCATCCTGTCCTGCAAAGGCTGAGGGATGGGATACTGGGCATTGGCGGTTGTAATAAACAGCACCTTGGAAAGGTCAAAGGGCAGTTCAATATAGTGATCGCTAAAAGTGCTGTTCTGCTCAGGGTCCAGGACCTCCAGCAAGGCCGCCGAAGGGTCTCCCCGGAAGTCAGTGCTCATCTTGTCTACCTCATCCATGAGGAAGACGGGATTGGCGGTGCCGGCCTGGCGCATGCCCTGAATGATTCTGCCGGGCATTGCTCCAATATAAGTGCGGCGATGGCCGCGTATTTCCGCTTCATCCCGCACCCCGCCCAGGGAGATGCGCACAAATTCTCTCTGCAGGGAACGAGCCACAGATTTGGCTAAAGAGGTCTTGCCTACCCCTGGAGGGCCAATTAAACAGATAATTGGGCTCTTGAGGTTCTTGGCCAGCTTGCGCACAGCGAGAAATTCCAATATTCTTTCCTTGACCTTATCCAGGGCATAATGGTCCTGATCGAGAATATTGGCCGCCTTCTTGAGGTCCAGGCGGTCCTGGCTCTCCTTGCCCCAGGGCAAAGCCAAAGTCCACTCCAAGTAATTGCGCAGCACTACATTCTCGGGACTGGCAGGAGGAGTCCGTTCCAGGCGATCGATTTCCTTTTCAATCTTCTCCCTGGAAGCATCAGGCATTACAGCCTCTGCCAGCAGCTCGCGAAAGCGCTCAGCATCTTCCGACGCCCCGTCCCTCTCCCCCAATTCCTTTTGAATGGCCTTCATTTGTTCCCGCAGGTAATATTCCCGCTGATTAGTTTCCATCTGTTTCCTGACCCGGGCGCCCAGGCGCCTTTCCACTTCCAGCATTTCATTTTCTTTGGCCAAAATTTCTGTCAGCAGCTCCAGGCGCCGGGCAGTTGAAATGGCTTCCAGCATCTGCTGTTTCTGTTCAACTTTTAAGGACAGGTGTGTAGATATCAAATCCGCCAGCCTGCCGGGTTCTTCTACCTCTGATACCGTCAGCAGGGTATCGGCGGGAATTTTCTTGCTCATTTTTATGTAGCGTTCAAATTGATGCAATAAGGCCCGCATATAGACCTCGGTATCAGAGGTGACAGTCTCATCTTCCGCCAAGAGTTCGATTTCCGCCAAAAATAACGGCTCCCACTCCAGGAAGTTGACCACCTTGGCCCGAGAAATACCTTCCACCAGCACTCTCACCGTTCCCCCGGGCAGTTTGAGAATTTGCTTAATGCTGGCCACAGTACCTACAGTGTACAAATCCTCGGGTTTGGGATGATCAAGATTGGCTTGGCGCTGACTGACCAAAAAGATTTCATTATCCTCTACCATGGCCTTCTCCAGCGCGGCCACTGATTTTTCCCGGCCTACATCTAAATGCATAATCATATTGGGAAAGACCAAAATTCCCCGCAAGGCCAGCAAAGGCATAACTTTAGTTGTTTGTTGTTTCATTTGGCCACCCCCTCGTACATATTAACCTAATACAGCCCTGCCTATAAGTCAACTCACTCCCTGAGCAGTGACTGGAATTTTGCTGCCGTCTACACGCACTGCCCCTGCCGGCAGCAGAGCCATATGCATAAGTTCACTTATACTATCTACAGGAATAATCTCCACATTGCTGAAGCTCTCAAAAATGCTGAGAAAGTTGTCCCGCGGCATAAAAACACGCCTGATCCCGGCCTGGCAGGCGGCCTCCACCTTGGCCACAATCCCCCCCACCGGCTTCACCTTGCCTTGAATAGATACCTCCCCCGTCATAGCGCTAAGGTTATCGGCCCTTTTGCCGCTGATGGCGGAATAGATAGCCACTGCTATGGCCACCCCTGCAGATGGGCCGTCTACCGGCATGCCCCCGGGGAAGTTGAGATGGATGCTATAATCTTCGCAGCCCACAGCCAATATATTATCCAGGGCTGTGAGAACATTTTCCACAGAGCCCCTGGCCATGCTCTTGCGCTTGATGGTGCGGCCGCCGCCTCCCGTCATTTCCTCTTCGTCCACGACACCGGTAACCACCAGTTTGCCCTGACCTGACCCCTTATACACAGCCGAAGCTTCAATTTCCAAGAGGGAACCCAGATTGGGACCATACACTGCCAGGCCCATGACTGTGCCCACCTGAGGCGCCGGCAGCAGGCAGACCTCTGCCCGCGGCTGAATCTGAGTGCTGTTTACTACCCATTCCACATCCTCAACGCTGATTTCTGTCCTGCCTTCATTGACCACCACCCCGGCGGCAATCTGAACGATGTTCACTGCCTCCCGGCCATTGGTTGCGTAGTTGCCAAGGGTCTTTATTGCCCCTTCCGCAATCGGCAGGCCGATTTTGACAGCGGCATTGCGGGCAATCTGGGCCACTTCCTGAGGCAGGAGAGCGCGAAAAAACACCTCAACACAGCGGGAGCGAATGGCTGGCGGAATCTGTTCCGGCATGCAGGTTGTCGCTCCCACCAGGCGGAAGTCTGCGGGCAGGCCGTTGGTAAATATATCATGAATATACCTGGGTATATTTTGATCCTCTGGACTATAATAGGCGCTTTCAAAAAAGACCTTCCGGTCCTCAAGGACTTTAAGCAGTTTGTTCATTTGGATGGAGTGCAATTGCCCAATTTCATCAATAAACAGCACGCCCCCGTGGGCCTTGGTCACAGCCCCGGGCTTGGGCTGAGGAATGCCCGCCACCCCCATGGCCCCGGCCCCCTGGTAGATGGGGTCATGAACCGAGCCAATAAGGGGATCGGCGATGCTGCGTTCATCAAAACGGGCGGTGGTGGCATCTATTTCGGTAAATTTGGCGGTGGGCAAAAAAGGCGAGCGGGGATTGGCCTTGGCCTCTTCCAGAACCAGGCGAGCGGCCGCAGTCTTTCCCACTCCCGGAGGACCATAAATAATCACATGCTGGGGATTTGCGCCGCAGAGGGCCGCCCGCAAGGTGCGGAGGCCATCCCGCTGGCCGATTATCTCAGAAAAATTCTTGGGCCTGGTCTTCTCCGCCAGAGGCTCTGTAAGCGATATCCTGCGCATCTTTTCCAGCCTCTCCATTTCCCGAACAGAATCTCTTTCGGCAATGGATTTATGGCCCTGCTGATTGCGCAAAAGGTTCCAAAAATAGATGCCGATGATAACTGCAAACACAAATTGAACGACAGTAATGATCAACGCCAGATTGCTCATGCCCCTTGCCCCCTTGACGAATGTTTCCATTTTAGTATGGGCAAGGCCCCGGCAATCTATCCAAAAACAAAAGGCGGGATCCAGCCCCGCCTTACGCCGTTACATTGCGTTTTTTGCCGCTTCGTTTTTCTTTTGCCACATAGATTGGCGCTTCTCCGAGAACCGCTTCTTTGGTAATGACACATTTTGCGATATCATTCCTGGAAGGCAAATCATACATGGTGTCCAGCATGATATTCTCCACAATTGAGCGCAGCCCCCGGGCCCCGGTCTTTCTGTCAATCGCCTCTTTGGCAATGAGCTCAAGAGCCTCGGGCTGGAATTCCAGGATTATATTGTCCAGGCTGAACAGCTTTTTAAACTGCCTGACCAGGGCATTGCGGGGCTCAGTGAGAATCCTGATCAGCGACTCCTCATCCAAAGCGTTGAGACTGGCCACTACAGGCACCCGGCCAACAAACTCGGGAATGAGGCCAAATTTAATCAGATCTGTGGGCTGAATTTGCTTGAGGATCTCGCCAATATCGGCTTCATGCTTTTTGCGTAAATCGGCGCCGAAGCCCATGGTCTTGTTGCCAATTCTGTTTTGGATAATCTTATCGACGCCGTCAAAGGCGCCCCCGCATATAAACAGGATGTTAGTGGTGTCGATTTGGATAAATTCCTGATGGGGATGCTTGCGGCCGCCCTGGGGAGGAACGCTGGCCACAGTGCCCTCCAAGATTTTAAGGAGGGCTTGCTGTACACCTTCCCCGGAAACATCTCTTGTAATAGAAGGATTTTCCGACTTGCGGGCAATCTTGTCAATCTCATCAATGTAGATAATGCCTTTTTCCGCCTTCTCCACATCATAATCGGCGGCCTGAATGAGCTTGAGCAGGATATTCTCCACATCCTCGCCAACATAACCGGCTTCGGTCAGAGAAGTGGCGTCGGCAATAGCAAAGGGCACATTGAGAATCTTGGCCAGAGTTTGAGCCAGCAGAGTCTTGCCCACACCGGTGGGACCCAGCAAGAGAATGTTGCTCTTTTGCAATTCCACATCATCACTGCTGCCTTCAGCCCGAATGCGCTTATAGTGATTGTACACCGCAACAGACAGTGAGCGCTTGGCCCGATCCTGGCCAATTACATACTGATCGAGGATATCGTTAATCTCTTTGGGCTTGGGAATATCCTCCAGATTCAGCTCGCTGGCATCATTGAATTCTTCATCAATAATCTCAGTGCACAGTTCGATGCACTCATCACAGATGTAGACGCCGGGGCCGGCTACCAGCTTGCGCACTTGTTCCTGGGGTTTCCCGCAAAAAGAGCATTTTAAATGTCCAGAGTCCTCATTGTATTTCAATTTCTCACCCCGCTATTTCACCAGTCTCGTTGCGCTCCATAATCTTATCTACAATACCATATGCTTTAGCCTCGTCGGCATCCATAAACTTATCCCGCTCAACATCGGCCTCAACCTTTTCCAAAGGCTGGCCTGTCTTCTCTGCAAGAATCGTGTTGAGCCGCTTCTTTACTTTGAGCAGGCGTTCAATCTGAATGTGCATATCGGTAGCTTGCCCCTGAGCCCCAGCAGAGGGCTGATGGATCATAATTTCACTGTTGGGCAGACAGAAGCGCTTGCCCTTGGCGCCAGCCGCCAGTAAAAATGCTCCCATGCTGGCTGCCAGACCTACGCAAATAGTAGTGACATCGCAGCGAATGTACTGCATGGTATCGTAAATGGCCATCCCCGCTGTCACCGAACCGCCGGGACTGTTGATGTAGAGGAAAATATCCTTGTCTGGGTCTTCGGCTTCCAAAAACAACATTTGCGCTATCACCAGGTTAGCTACATTGTCGTCGATGGCGCTGCCCAAAAAGATAATTCTGTCCTTGAGCAAACGGGAAAAGATATCATAAGCTCTTTCCCCCCGGCTGGATTGTTCAACAACCATAGGCACTAATGTCATGGAATCAACCTCCAATCAGCTTACTGCTTAATATTGATATCTGTGAGAAAATCCAAGGTCTTTCTATGGCGAACCACCTGTTCAATGGCTTCCAGCTGACCGTTTTTTTCGAGAGCTGAGCGCACAGCCTTTTCTTCTTGACCATAGGCTTCAGCCAGCTGGGCAATTTCCTTCGCCAGCTCGGCCTCTTCTACACTAATATTCTCAACTTTGCTTACGGTATCCAACAAAAGCTCGGTCTTGACATTTTTTTCTGCGCCCAGGCGCATCTCCGCCTTAATGTCATCCAAGGTTTTGCCGGAGTAGCTGAGGAAATCCTCAAATTTCAGTCCCTGCTGGGCAAAGCGGTTTTCCATCTGCCGCAGCATGGCGTCAGTTTCATTTTCAATCATTACCTCAGGAATGTCAACTTCCGCCTGCTCCCGGACAGCTTCCAGCACGTCATTCCGCAATTTATCGTCGGCCTCCTGCCGGGCTCTGTCCTCAAGTCTTTCCTTAATAAAATCTTTTAATGCAGCCAAAGTTTCATAATCGCCAACTTCTTTGGCAAAATCGTCATCTAAGGCAGGCAGCGCTTTGCGCTTAATTTCCTTGATACTTACCTCAAATTCCACGTCCTTGCCGGCCAGCTCTTCACTGTGGTATTCCTGGGGCATTGTCAGTTTGACCAGCACAGTTTCCCCTTGTTTGGCGCCAATGAGCTGCTCCTCAAAGCCAGGGACAAAGGAGCCTGAACCAAGGGCCAGAGGGTAATTGGTGCCGGTCCCTCCTTCAAATTCCACCCCATCCAGCCTGCCAATAAAGTCAATAATCACCTGGTCATTCTGGGCGGCGACGCCGTCGGCATCAAGAGCAATGAGCCTGGCCTTGCTGTTTTGCAGGGCTGTAATTTCAGCCTCAACATCTTCGTCGGAGACAGACTTTTCTTCTTTGGCAATCTTCAAGCCCTTGTACTTGCCCAGCTTAAGTTCAGGGCGAACAGTGACTGTTGCCGTGTAAACAAAGGGCTGCTCACTGTCAAGCTGATCAACAGTAATATCCGGATGGTCCACCGGGTCCAATTTCTGTTCTTCTATTACCTTTGGATAGGTATCTTGAACAAGAATATTGGCAGCTTCTTCGTAAAATATCTCAATGCCAAAGCGTTTTTCCAAGATATTGCGGGGTACCTTGCCTTTTCTGAAACCCGGCAATGAGTAATCTTTGCGGGTATTAACATAGGCCTTGGCGATGGCTTGCTCCACCTGTTCCTGGGGAACTTCCACCTTGAGCACAACTACATTTGTTTCCTTGTTTGTCATTTCAATTTTCAAGATTAATAGACCTCCTTAAGCTACAACCGATGCCAGTTAATTATAACATACTAGCCTGCCGGGGCAAGTATGAACTAGAAAAAAACGCCCTAATGGGCGTTATTGCTGCTTGGAGCGGAAGACGGGATTTGAACCCGCGACCCTCGCCTTGGCAAGGCGATGCTCT
>DIPE01000008.1:10829-11113 GCA_002427015.1 Firmicutes bacterium UBA5496
CGCGACCCTCGCCTTGGCAAGGCGATGCTCTACCCCTGAGCCACTTCCGCAATCACATTGCTCATTATAATCTCTCTTGCAGCCCTTGTCAAGAATTAATTTGTCAAACCTCCCTGAAGAGCAATCAGCATCCAGCTGGTAGCCTGCAGGGAAATTTCGCCATTTTCGGTTACAGCCTTGCCCCCGAACACATCACTGACTGCTAGGTCCGGCTCTGCCGGCAATTTGTTTAAAAAGGCCAAAAGATTATAGTGAATCCATTTATCCGTCTGGGAGACAGGCAC
>DIPE01000008.1:11271-12260 GCA_002427015.1 Firmicutes bacterium UBA5496
ACATATTTTTTTATCTTTCTCCCGGACAAAAGCATCCAGGTTCCAACCAGGGGATCATATGTTTCTCCGGGCTCAAGCTGCCATTTCTCCGCAAGCCCGGCAGAGTCAGGACTTTTCCGGCTTAACTCAGTAAACAGCAGCCAGCCCGCCAGGCGGGTTTCATTGTCTTCAGGAACTGCAATTGCTTCCAAGTAGGAGGCATAGGCCCGGGCCTCATTCCAGAGGTCTGGGTTGTCTGAAGCCGCCTTTGCCAGCACAGCGGCGGCATAGCCTGCCCAGGCTGTAGCAGCATAGTCCACAGCATCACCCTGTGGACGGCCAAAGATATCTGCCTTAGCCGGCAAGCCGGAAAGGAGCGGGTGAATTGTCTGCAAACCTGCCAGCAAATCAGCGGCCTCCTGGAGTTTGCCGCCGTGAATGAGAGCCAGGGCAACCAAGCCGGTGTCCCGGGGATTGACGAGAAAGTCGGAATAAGCTCCTGCAGAAACAAGCACTGCCGCAAACCGCGGTCCCGGGATATAATAGCCCTTCATGGCCTCTCCCTCAAGCAAAACAAAAGCTTTGGGACCATAGAGCATAGTCAGGGGCCCCCATTTGCCCTCAGGAGAAATTTCCCCTCGGCTCACCTCAATTAATTTATCTTCTAAAAAACTAATGGACACTATTTCAGCCTCAGCTAAATTGCCACTGACGCTGCCGGTGACGTCTCCCACAGAACCTGCCCCAATCTCGACATCTACATTGATTGCATATTCGCCGCAGCCCCCCAGAGCGGCAGCCTGCAAAAGGGCAATCAGACCCTCCCGAGTGACATCGTCAACTTCTTTGAAATTATCGCCGCTGCCGGAGCAGCCAACTCCGGAAATAATCAGCGCTGACACCAGTAACAATACAACCAGTTTCCTCAACTTATACTCCCCCTGAAATCAAACTTATTTCCATTTTACAGCAAATACCCCGCTTTGACCAGTATAAACCCAGACGAAAAC
>DIPE01000008.1:12436-12587 GCA_002427015.1 Firmicutes bacterium UBA5496
GGTGTGGTGCGAGAAGAGGGAGTCGAACCCTCATACCTTTAACGGCACTAGATCCTAAGTCTAGCGTGTCTGCCAGTTCCACCATTCTCGCATGTGTGGTGAGCCATGGTGGATTCGAACCACCGACACCCTGATTAAAAGTCAGGTGCTC
>DIPE01000032.1:0-1481 GCA_002427015.1 Firmicutes bacterium UBA5496
GCCAGGCTGCGGGGGTTCCAAATGCCGAATTTGTCCAGGCGCTTGACAACGGGCAGGCCGAACTCTTGTAAATTGTATTCCCGGTCGGCACGCCCCTCGGCGGTATGCACATGAAAACCGATGTCCCCTGCCGCCTCTGCGCATGCTTCCAGGGTGGCGTCGGAGAGGGTAAAGCTGGCATGGAGCCCGAAAGAGGCGGCCAGACGTTTTTGCCTTGCCTGTTGACACCAGCGGGCAAAGCGGCGGTTTTCCCCAATCCCTGCCCGGGCAATTGCCGGCCCGTCCCGGTCTGAGACTTCGTAACTGAGACTTGCCCGCAGGCCCAGCTGGCTTACAGCCTCGGCCAGCTCATCCAGAGAGCCGGCCACAGAGTTGGGACTGGCATGATGATCAATCATTGTGGTGGCGCCGTTTTTTATGGCTTCGATGCCGCTGACCAAGGCGCTAAAATAATTGTCTCTGGGAGTAAGGAGCTTATCCAGCCGCCACCACAGTCCCCGGAGAATATCGGTGAAAGTGCTGGGGCAGTAGTCTGGAATGGCCATGCCCCGGGCAAAGGCGCTGTACATATGCATATGGGTGTTGAGCATCCCCGGCATAATCAGGCCCCCGCGGGCATCCAGTCGCCGGGCCTCGGGATATTTGGCCAGCAGCTCCTCAGTGCCCAGCTCCTTGATTTTATCCTCGGCAATCACCACTGCCCCCCGGTCTATGACCGGGTTGGCCGGGTCAAGAGTGACGACGGTGCCGTTATACAGTATTTTCATGCTATCCCTGCCTTTGCCCTGAGTTCGCCGGCGGCGGCATTGCCCAGCCGGGCTATTTCCTCTTCCTGCATTGTCAGCAGACGGCCCTTCTCCACGACGACGCGGCCGTTGACAATGGTTGTATCCACCGTTTCGCTGCTGCCGCAGGTAACAAGAGCGGTAATGGGGTCCAGGCAGCCGGCATAATCGATGCTGTCTGCCCGCACTAAGAATAAATCGGCGGCCTTGCCCGGGGCCAGGGAACCGATATCTTCCCGTCCCAGCAGGCGGGCGCCTCCCCGGGTGGCCATGGCCAGCACGTCCCGGGCGGACAGGGAATCAATTCCCCAAGTGAGCTTGGCGATAAGCAGGGCGATTTTTAGTTCCGCCAACATGTTGGAACCATCGTTGCTGGCGCTGCCATCCACCGCCAAGCCTACGGGAATGCCCCGCTGCAGCATGGCGGGAACGGCAGCAGTGCCGGAAGAGAGCTTTTGGTTGGATACGGGACAGTGGGCAATGCCTGTTCCTGTGGCTGCCAGCTCCGCCAGCTCCTCTTCGTTAAAGTGGATGCCGTGGGCAAACCAGATGTCGCTGCCCAGCCAGCCCACATCTTTCATATATTCCAGGGGGCGCATGCCTGCCTGCTCCTGGCAGAAACGGGTTTCATCTTTTGTTTCCGCCAGGTGGGTATGGCAGCGGACGCCGTAATTCCGGGCCAGCTCCACCGACTGC
>DIPE01000032.1:1743-11499 GCA_002427015.1 Firmicutes bacterium UBA5496
GGAGTTGGGGGGCAGGCCGCCCTCAGCCTCCCCCAGGGACATGCTGCCCCGGCAGGGATGAAAGCGGATGCCCAGCTGTTTGGCAGCGGCAATCTCCCGGTCAATGAGTTCGGACTCTCCCCGGGGAAAGACATAATGATGATCCACAGCGGTGGTGCAGCCGGATTTCAGCAGCTCCCCCAGCCCCACCAGGGCGCCGGCATAGACGGCATCGGCGCTGAGCCCGGCCCAGACGGGATAGAGATATTTGAGCCAGGGAAAGAGCTCTGCCTCCTGGATGGCGGGCAGGCAGCGGGTCAGGGTCTGAAAGAGATGGTGATGGGTGTTGACCAGGCCGGGGAAGACCCAGTGGTTTGAGGCATCCAGCACCTGGGCGGCCGGAGGCGGAGTTAGGTCGGGACCGATAGCGGCAATTGCCGGGCCCTCAATGAGTATGTCCTGATTGCGCAGCTCGCGGCTGTGGGCATCCATAGTGGCGATGAAGGCGGCATTCTTTATGAGCAGGGCCATTTCACTTATCCTCCCTGGCGGCGGCTTTGACAGCATCCACAATCTGCTTGTAACCGGTGCAGCGGCAGAGGACTCCTGAAAGGCCTTGGCGGATTTCGGCTTCAGATGGATCAGGTTTTTTGTCCAGCAGGGCTTTGGCGGCCATGAGCATGCCGGGGGTGCAGAAACCGCACTGAATGGCATTATAGTCGATGAAAGCCTGCTGCAAGGGATGAAGTTTGCTGGCTGTGCCCAGGCCTTCAACTGTTTCCACCCGGGAGCCGTGGCATTGAGCGGTGAGGACCATGCAGGAGTTAACCAGTTTGCCGTCGAGAATCACCGAGCAGGCGCCGCATTCCCCGATGCCGCAGCCTTCCTTGGTTCCCGTCAGGCGCAGCTGCTGGCGCAGAGTGTCCAAAAGGCGTTCGTTGGCATCTACTGTTAATTTATATTCTCTGCCGTTGACTGTCAGTATCACTGGCAGCTTATTCATCTCCATTCCACCTCCAGGGCCTGTTTGATAGCCCGCTCCGTTAGGGCGATGATTGCCGGTTCTTTATAGGGGGTAGACCAGCGCCTGCCGGCGGCGGTCATGGCAGCAGCCACAGCTTGTCCTGCCTGATGAATGCGTTCTTCATCCGGGCATTGGCCCAGGAGGATATTCTCGGCCGCCGGAATACGGGCAGGACTGGCCAGCACCGCCCCCGGGGCAATGCAAGCAGAAACCACCCTGCCCCGGCTGTCCCGGTCAAGGATCACCGCCACGTTCATGCGGGCGATGGCCATAGCCTCCCGCCGGGCCAGGCGCATAAAGCCCCAGCCTGCAGTGGCAGGCAGCTTGGCAAAGGCAATCTCCGTCAGCATTTCATCTGCCTCCAGCCCGGTGCGATTGGGGCCGGTGATGAATTCCTCCAGGGGCAGCCAGCGGCTTTCCCCCAACCGCTCCAGCTTGACAGTGGCCCCAAGGGCCAAAAGAGGCGGGACAGTGTCGGCGCAGACGGCGGCGTTTACTATATTGCCGCCGATGGTTCCCCGGTTGCGAATCTGGGGCGAACCGATTGCCGCGGCAGCCGCCGCCAAAAGGCCGGCCCCTTGGCGGATATGCGGGGAGTCAGCTATTTGGGCATGAACCGTAAGGGGGCCCAGGCGCAGGCGGCTGTCCTCCTCCCGGATGAAGTCCAGTTCCCGGAGACTGGTGATGTCGATGATATTTTTTACGTCCTCCCTCTCCCGGGAGCCCAGTGAAATCAGCAAATCTGTGCCCCCTGCCAGCACCCGGGCGGAACTCTTAAACTCAGCCAGCAGTTTCAGGGCTTCCTGCAAAGTGCCGGGCCGGTAAAGGTTAAATTCTAGCATCCGCCTTCCCTCCTCTTGTAGCGGTCTTTTTGCAGGGAACGGCCCAAAAGCACCCGTTCCAGATCCAGGGGCAGCTGCCGCACTCTGCGACCGGTGGCTTGGGCCACGGCGCTGGCAATGGCGGGAGCAGTCACCTCCAAGGTGGGCTCGCCAATGGTCTTGGCCCCATAAGGGCCATAGCCGTCAGGATTTTCTACAATTATGGCCTCAATTTCGGGCATGTCACAGATGCCGGGTATGAGGTATTCATCAAAATTCAGGGACTTGATTTCCCCTTCATACTGCTGCACTTCTTCCAAAAGGGCGTAGCCCAGGCCTTGGGCGACGCCGCCGTAAATCTGGCCCCGGACCGTTTCGGGATTGATGGCCCGGCCTACATCATGGACGGCTGTAATCTTGAGGACGCGGGTGTAGCCCGTTTCCATGTCTACTTCCACTTCCGCCACCTGGCAGCCGTAGACATAGGTAAAATACGCGTCCCCCTGTCCATGGCGGTCATCCCAGGTCACCTTCGGGGCTTTATACCAGCCCAGCTGGGTCAGGAGCTCGCCCTTGGCGCAGGCGGCGTTTACTGCCTCTTCAAAGCTAATACTGCGGCGGGGATCCGCTTTAACCCATATCTTGTCCCCGCCCCAGGCCAGCTCTTCGGCAGCGGCCCGGAGTTTTTCCAGCACCGCCCCCAACAGGGTTTCCCGCACCTTGGCGGCGGCCAGGCGCACGGCATTGCCCCCCATTAGGGTGCTGCGGGAGGCTACCGTGGGCCCCCCATCGGGGATGAGGGCGGTGTCTGTTTCCATAAACCGCACCCGCTCAAGACTGATGCCCAGCTCTTCGGCAGCGATCTGGGAAAAGATAGTCTGCAGGCCCTGGCCATTTTCCGCCAGGCCGGAATAGACATAGACGCTGCCGTCGTACTGGACGGAAACCATGGCCCCGGTGGCATCAACGCCCTCTGCCCCCAGGCTGCAGCCCCGGAAACTGCAGGCCAGGCCTATGCCTTTGCGAAAACGGCCGCGTTGAGCGGCATATTGCCGGCGCTTGGTTAGATAAGCGGATTTTTCCACTGCTTTGTCCACAACTTCCAGGAGGCTCACCTGATGGTTGTCCAGCTTTTGGCCGGTGGCGGTCACTGAACCCTGGCGAAAGCCATTGAGCCGGCGCAACTCCAGGGGCTCGATTCCCAGTTCTTCCGCCAGCTCGTCCAGCAGCGACTCCTGGGCAAAGATTATCTGAGGAGAGCCAAAGCCCCGAAAGGCGCCGGTATAGCAGTTGTTTGTATACACCCCATAAATGTTGGTGCGCACGTGGGGAACCTCATAGGGGCCGGTAGCCTGAACCACCGAACGCCAGGTGACAAAGGGCGTCTGGGAAGCATAGGCACCGGCATCGGCAATAATCTTAATCTCCATAGCCATGAGCTTGCCCTCCCGGGTGGCGCCCACCTTGTACTTAAGCTTGTAGGGGTGGCGCTTGTACCCTTCCCGGATTGATTCCTCCCGGGTGTTCACCATTTTTACGGGTTTGCCGGTCTTTAGGGCAAGCAGCGCTGCCCGGGCGCAGAGGGCAGACATGACCTCATCCTTGCCACCAAAGGAACCGCCCATGAAAGACTGAATTACCCGGATTTCGTTAAGCTTCAGCCCCAGAATTCGGGACAGGGCCTTGCGGCAGGAAAAGGGATTCTGAATGGAGCCGTAAACCGTAACTCCCCGGTTGCCGGTTTGGGGCACAGCTACAGCCGCTTCCGGCTCAATATAGGCATGCTCAACCAGCTGGGTTTCGTACTCCCGCTCCAGGATGATGTCCGAGCAGGCAAAACCTTTTTCCACTTCGCCTTTCTCCAGCACATGGTGGGCGGCGATGTTGCCGGGACAGTCGGCATGAAGCAATGGCGCCCCTTCCTCCATGGCGCGGGCCGGGTCAAAGACGCCAGCAAGCTCTTGGTACTGAACCCGAATGAGGTCCAGGGCCTGCTGGGCCAAGGCAGGAGTGGCCGCGGCCGCCATGGCGACGCCGTCACCTTGATAGCGCGCCACCTCTTTGGCCAGCACCTGCTGGTTGGGAATGACGGTGCCGAAGGTGTGGAAGCCAGGAATGTCTGCGGCGGTGAGGACTGCTTCCACTCCTGGCAGGGCAAGGGCCCGGGCAGTGTCAATGCTGAGGATGCGGGCATGAGGGTAGGGAGCGCGCAGCACTTTGCCATAGAGCATGCCTTCAAAGCTTAAGTCTGCGCCGTAGCGGCTTTCCCCCAGCACCTTGCCCAGGGCATCCACCCGCCTGGCGGGTTTGTTCACTGTATCCATGGGTTGATCCCCCCTTTGAGTTTAAAAATGCCGGGCCTGCGGCCCGGCAAAACTGGATGACGGCCGCTTAAATAATAGCGTCAGCAGTACTAGAGAAGTACCACCAGAGGTCCGTCAATTACTGGCTAAAAACTGGGTGGGGCAATGGCAGAAACAAAAATCAGTTCTTCCTTGCCGATATTAGATATTTTGTGGGGAATGGAGGCGTAGTAGTAAATGCAATCCCCTTCGCTGAGGACATAGCGCTCGGAGCCCACCTGAATTTCCATTTGGCCCGTCAGCACCAGTGTTGCCTCTTCGCCGGAATGGGACAGGGGCTCCTCACAAGTCATGCCCCCGGGCTCCAGGCGCCCCTGGATGATTTCCATCTCCCGGTTGAGGCTGGGGCTCAAGAGTTCAAAGGTCAGCTGATAACCGGGAAAAGAAATTATCTTGCGCTGATCTTTGCGCACCACCGGGTTGTGGCCTTGGGAGTCCAGCAAAAAGTAAAATATCGGCACTTCCAGGGCCCGGGCAATGTCCCGCAATGAGGTAATAGAGGGCTCCGCCAGATTACGCTCCACCTGGCTGAGGAAAGAAGGGGTCTTGTCGATTGCCTTGGCCAAATTTTTGAGGCTCAAGCCCCGTTCTTTCCGCTTTTGCCGAATTCTGCTGCCCATGTTTCCCCCGCTCATTTTTACCCCTCCACTAAAGCCTGAGCCAGCTGGTCAATGTCTGGATTAACCCGCAAAGGCTCGCCGGCAGCCTTGAGGGCATTGGCGATATCCTTTAAGCCATTGCCGGTGGAAATTACAGCCACCTCACTGTCCGGTTCCACCAGCCCCTCTTTCACTGCCCGGGCCAGCCCCGCCAAGCCTGCAGCCGAAGCCGGTTCGGCAAAGACGCCGCAGGTGCGACCCATTAACCTCATGGCGGCCAAGATCTCTTGGTCTTCCACGGCCACCATGGCCCCCTGGGAATGCCGGACCTGACACATGGCCTTGGCGGGATTGCGGGGCACCCCGACGGCAATGCTGTCTGCCAGGGTGTTTTCCTCGGCGGGAATCAGCTCACTGCCGCTGCAGTAGGAATGGAAGATTGGCGCGCAGCCTGCTGCCTGCACCCCCAGCAGCCGGGGCACCTTGTCGATAAAGCCCAGCTCTTTCAGGTCCTGCAGGCCCTTGCCTGCACCGGCAATGGTGCAGCCGTCCCCCACTGAAAGGACCAGCCAGTCCGGCATCTGCCAGTGCAGCTGTTCCGCCAGTTCCAGGACCACTGTCTTTTTCCCCTCCACCAGGTAGGGGTTGATGGCGGCGTTACGGTTATACCAGCCCCAGCGCTCAATGGCGGCAGCGGACAGCTCAAAGGCATCCCGGTAGGAGCCTTGGACGGAAATGACCTTGGCTCCGTATATCAAGAGCTGTGCCACCTTGCCTTGGGGCGCCCGAGCGGGCACAAAGATTACCGACTGCAGGGAGCCTCCCAGAGAGGCCACATTGCCGGCCAAAGAAGAGGCGGCATTGCCTGTGGAAGAACAAGCCACAATCTTGGCGCCGGCCTCCGCCGCCTTGACCACTGCCACTGCAGAAGCCCTGTCCTTAAGAGAACCGGTGGGATTGAGGCCGTCGTCCTTGACCCACACTGTCCCTTTGAGACCCAGGGCCCGGGCCAGAGCCGCGCTCTTGTACAGGGGGGTCCAGCCGGTGCGCAGGGGCGAGCGCCTGCTGAAAGGACCTACAGGCAGCAGAGGCAGGTATCTCCACATGCTGTAATCGCTGTTATCGGCGAGGGCGTCTCTGTCCCACTCCTGCCTGAGCAGAGGGTAGTCATAGCGCACCTCCAAAAGGCCGCCGCAGGCACAAAGATAGCGGTCGGGTTCCGGGGAATATTGATTGCCGCATTTTATGCATTCCAGGTCAATAACATAGCGCATGAATTTTCATCCCTTCCCAGTCTTAGATCTGAGCCAACAGGCCGGTGCGTTTGTTGAAATCCATCACCAGGCGGTCAATTTCGGCAGCTTGCTTTTGGATGCCGCCCCAGTAAGATTCATGGTCATACCACTGAGCGTTGAGCTCATCGATTTCCTTGCCCTGCTGCTCAATCCAGGTATAGTACTTCAAATTGTGAATGCCCTTGCGCTGGATGTAAGACAGTTCCAGCAAATTGTCGGTTCTCTGGCCCAAAAGGCTGTGGCGGTAGTCCACGGCTGCCTGAACCGGATCATAGGGACTCTGCTCAGCTAATTCTTTCAGACGGGAACCGTACATTTCCATTGAGTCTGTAAACACCGTCATTACTACATCTTTGTCATTGAGCTCGTAGTAGCGGGCAAACTTTATCGCCCCCAGGAGGTTGGCGATGCTGGAGATGCCCAGCAGGGGCAGTTTTTCAATGACTTCAGGGCTGACACCCATATTCTGCAAATGCCTTATGCCCTCGGGCTCGTTGAACAGGCGCATTACCGCAAGGGAGTCGTTGTCATCGATGGCGGTTACCAGGTCGGTATTGCGCACATTGTGAATCCAGGGCACATGTTTGTCGCCAATCCCTTCAATGCGGTGGGCGCCATAGCCATTGTTCAGGAGGGTGGGGCATTGTAGGGCTTCAGCGGCGACGATTTTTGCGTAAGGGTATGCCTGTTTGAGGCGATCGCCGCTGGCGATGGTTCCAGCGGAACCGGTGGTGACCACCAGGCCGGCAAAATTATCCCGGCTGCCCATGGCCTGGGCCAGCACCTCCAGCATGGCGCTGCCGGTGACCTCATAATGCCACAAGTAGTTGCCCTCTTCATCAAACTGGTTGAAAATCACGATATTATCTCTGGTCTTTCTCAATTCCCAGCACTTGTCGAATATTTCCTTGACATTGCTTTCGCTGCCGGGAGTGGGGATAATCTCACCGGCTATCTGGGCCAGCCAGTCAAAGCGCTCTCTGCTCATGCCCTCAGGGAGAATGGCGATGGATTCGCAGGCCAAAAGCTGGGCCTCATAAGCGCCGCCCCGGCAATAGTTTCCGGTGGAAGGCCAGACAGCCTTTTGGCGGGTGGGATCAAACTGGCCGGTGACCAGCCGGGGAATCAGGCAGCCGTAAGCCGCCCCCACTTTATGGGCGCCGGTGGGAAACCATTTGCCCACCAAGGCGATAATCCTGGCCTCCACCCCCGTCAGCTCTGGAGGAAGCTCAATGGCATTGACCGGTCCGAAAGCGCCGCCAAATCTTATGGGTTCATTCTTCCAGGTTATGCGGAACAAATTCAGGGAGTCAACATCCCAGAGTTCAATGTTGCGCAATTTTTCTTTAATGCCTGCAGGAATGTGTTCGGGATTTTTTTGCCAGGCCATGGGGGGAATGATGATGTTTTTTTCTCTGGCCCTGTCGATTGTTCGGGCCAGCTGCATTTCATTGATTGTTAGATTGATCAAAGTACAAGCCTCCTTTATTTAAGTAGCTTTTTATTTTTGGCATATAAATTTTATGTTGCTTAATTGTTTCTATGCAATTATTAATTTCTCCTGCATGCTCAAGAATTATTTTTTGGCTTTTCCCCTCTTTCTTTTCCCAAGGAGCAAAATAGCTTATACTGTATGCAAATCCCTTGAGGAGGAAACAGTCATGAAAAATCTTTGGTCAGCGGTTTCCCAGTCCCTTAAGTCCGGACAGCCGGTCTTGCTGGCAACGGAGGTGGCAGGAGACTGTCCCGGGCGCTCCGGTCTCTACGGAGAAGAGGGCAATTTGCTGGCCGGAGAAGATATCGGCCAAAGAGAAAAAGATGGCCTCATCACTGCCGGCGCAACTACCCTTTTCCAGCAATGGCTGTGGCCCCGGCCGGGCCTGGTCATCTTCGGCGGCGGCCATGTGGCGGTTCCCGTGGCGCAAATTGGGACCCTGCTGGGTTTTGAAGTGACAGTCTGCGACGACCGCAAGGAATTCGCCAACAGCCTGCGCTTCCCCCAGGCCCAAATCCTGGCCATGGACTATGAAGAGGCCTTTGACCATTTATCCCTCAACTCCCGCCACTACATAGTCATCGTCACCCGGGGCCATATCCATGACCGCGCCTGCGTCATCAGGGCCCTGGGCACCGATGCCGCCTACATCGGCGTCATTGGCAGCCCCAAAAAGGCCCGGGAAACCACAGCCTGGCTCCTGGAGCAAGGTTTCCCCCTGAGCCAGGTGCAAAGGGTATTCTCCCCCATCGGCCTGGACATCAATGCCCGCACCCCCGCAGAAATCGCCGTCAGCATCCTGGGGGAAATCATCCGGGAAAAGAGCAGCCGCCCCGCCCCCGCCAATATTGAAGAGATTGCTGAAGCCCTGGGGACAAAGGCAGACCAAAAAACCTGGAGCCTAATCACCATAGTTTCCGCCCAGGGTTCCACCCCCCAAGGGACCGGCGCCAGAATGCTGGTGAAAACCGGCGGCCATACAATAGGCACCGTAGGCGGCGGCCTGGCAGAAAAAATGGCCCTGGATGCGGCCCTGCAGGTTATGGACACCCGGGTCCCCCGTTTGCTGGAATACAGGCTGGACAACACTGTGGCCGCCCAGGAGGGCATGGTCTGCGGGGGCAAAATGACTATATTTATCCAGCCCATCCAATAAAAAAAGGCCCTTAAGGCCTTATCTGAACTTGAACAAAACTTTATTGATTGCTTCGAGCAGAACGGGGAAGACGGCAGGAAAGGTCAGCAGGAAAATGAGGCCGTTGATGCCAATGCCCAGCAAGCCGCCCCAGAGTTTTTGGGGCTGCTTTTTCTTGGCCAACAGAGCTGAGATACTGAAAATTATAAAACCCACCAGAAAAAATCCGCTTACGGCAGCCAAGACTGCCATGACCGCGTATTTGATAAACAGCGCATTCATTATATCATCCTCCTGGAAAGCAGAAATAGGAATTGGTCAGCTATAAACATTACTATACCATATTTTTATGGAAAGATTCCATAGGTCATAATAGACTCTGCATTTATTCCCTAAGCATTATTTCATCACTTTATCCAACAACTACGTAGCTTGAGCAGATTGAGCACAAAAAAAGGTGACTCCCGTTCGATTTGCCGGCGGGGTCACCCATAAACCTTTCTAATTTTGTACTGGGTACAAACATGTTATTTACTCTTTCCATAATTGTCAACAACAGCATCAAGGATATCCAGGTAATCATTATCCGTAGCAAAGATTTCTAGACTTTTTGCTGAACGGGTAGCTTTTGAAGGAGTAGGCCAAACAAATTTGCCATAATAAATGCCAGCAACTGACAGCGTCCCACTAGGTGTCTCGGTTAAAAACAGGAGATATTTGCCATTCTTCTCCATGGGCAAATAATCTTCTATTGTTTCCATATATAAACCAATGGGTGTCCGGTAGTATCGGTAAAATTCCCTTACCTCAATTTCCTCACCACAACTGACGTTACCCTTGTAGACTTTGGTTATTATGACAGGTGTATAAGTATAGGGAAGATCATTTTCATCCTCTTTCCCCTTACCGCTCACTGTCACTTCAGCAATTACAGCAGAACGTTCTTCAAGTTCCTCCAGTGATTTTATGGGATTAGCCATGGAAGCGCTGCCGGGAACTATCGTTGGCACAGTAAATCGGTAAATAGTGATAGCCGAACCAATAA
>DIPE01000105.1:0-1695 GCA_002427015.1 Firmicutes bacterium UBA5496
TCGCCTATCACAAGGCCAGGGGCGATTTTAAGCGCAAGACCATTCTCGTCCCGGATTCGGCCCATGGCACCAACCCGGCCAGCGCAGCCATGGCGGGCATGAATATCGTCCAGGTCAAATCTGATGCTAAGGGCTGCGTTTCCCTGGAGGACCTGAGGGCCAAGGCCGATGATACAGTGGCGGCCCTGATGCTGACCAATCCCAACACTTTAGGGCTCTTTGACGTGAATATCGCCGAAATCGCCGCGATTGTCCACGAGGCTGGGGGCCTCCTGTATTACGACGGCGCCAACGCCAATGCAATCCTGGGCATAGTGCGCCCTGGCGATACGGGCTTTGATGTAGTCCATCTTAACTTGCACAAGACTTTCTCAACCCCTCACGGGGGCGGCGGACCGGGTTCCGGCCCCGTGGGGGTCAAGGCCAAGCTCATCCCCTACCTGCCAGTGCCCCGAGTGGTGAAAAAAGAGACTGAGTTCAGTTTAAACTTTGACTATCCGGAAACTATCGGCAAGGTCCATAGCTTCTACGGCAACTTTGCCGTCAATATCCGGGCCTACGCCTATATTCGCATGCTGGGGCCTGAGGGCCTGAGAGCAGTGAGCGAAGACGCAGTCCTCAACGCCAACTATATCCAGGCCCGGCTAAAGGAAGCCTACCACCTGGAATATGACCGCCTGTGCATGCATGAATTTGTCCTTTCCGGCAAAGCGCAGAAGGCCCAGGGCGTCAAAACCCTGGATATCGCCAAAAGGCTGTTGGACTTTGGCGTTCATCCCCCGACAATCTATTTCCCCCTGATTGTGGACGAGGCCATAATGATTGAGCCTACTGAGACTGAGGGCAAGGAGACCCTGGATTATTTCATCGGCGCCATGCTCCAGATTGCCAAAGAGGCAGAGGAGACCCCGGAAAAGGTCATCAATGCTCCTCACACCACTCCCATTTCCCGCCTGGACGAAGTCGCCGCTGCCAGAAATCCCATCTTGCGATGGGGTGGAAGCAGGAATTGAGAAGTCGGAAGTCAGAAATGGGAAGCAAGAATTAATAAGTTGGATGCCAGAAATGGGAAGCAAGAAGCCGGAAGTCGGATGCGGGGTCTGACTCCCGGCCTCCGATTTCGGACTTCAATTACAAGGGGCGGGGTTTTCCAGCCCTCTTGCGACACTGGGGACAGAGCCTGATTGTCGCAGGTTTTCCCTTGAATTATCTGCACTTAATATGACCGGGGACGGGCGCGACGAAAAGTCCCGTCCCCGGTGTGGCGAGGTGATACTAGTGTATGACATAGTGATTATTGGCGGCGGTCCGGGGGGGTACGTGGCTGCCATCCGCGCCGCCCAGCTGGGGGGCCGGGTGCTGCTGGCGGAAGAGCGGGATTTAGGGGGCACCTGCCTTAACCGGGGTTGCATTCCCACCAAGGCCATGGTCCACTCTGCCGCTGTTTTTACTCAAGCCCTGCATGGGGATGCTATTGGCTTGAACTTTGACAATCTCAGCCTGGATTTTGCCGGGGTGGCCCGGCACCGGGATGAGGTGGTCAGCACTTTGGTCCAGGGCATTGGCGGCCTGATGAAGGCCAATGCCATTGAAGTGGTCCAGGGCAAGGCCCAAATTATCGCTGCCGGCAAGGTGCGCCTGGGCCAGAGGGAAGTGGAGACAAAGCATATTATCATTGCCACGGGCTCCCGCCAG
>DIPE01000105.1:1818-3012 GCA_002427015.1 Firmicutes bacterium UBA5496
ATCCTCAGCTCCCAGACCCTGCCCCAGTCCCTGTTGGTGCTGGGGGGAGGGGTTGTGGGCGCAGAGTTTGCCAGTATTTTTGCCGCCTTTGGCGTCCGGGTCACCCTGGTGGAAATGCTGCCGGGACTGCTGGCCAATATGGACAGCGAGCTGGGCAAGCGCTTAAGCCTTTGTCTGCGCAAGGCCGGGGTGGAAATTCATACCGGCACCAAGGTCAGCGCGATTACTCCTGGTCCCGGCGGCCTCAAGGTTGAACTGGAGGGCAAAAAGGGGAATACACAGGTTGAGGTGGAGCAGGTATTGCTGGCGGCGGGACGGGCGCCGGATTTCGGCGGCCTGGATCTTGATGGCTTGGGCATTGACCATGATAGCCGGGGGGGCATCAAAGTCGACAAGACTATGGCCACCAATGTCCCCGGCATCTGGGCCATCGGCGACTGTGTGGGCAATATGATGCTGGCCCATGTGGCCTCTCACGAGGGGCTTGTATCCGCAGAGAATATCTTGGGCGGCGGGGCGGAGATGGATTACCGAGTGGTGCCTGCCTGCGTCTTTACCCTGCCGGAGGTGGCCAGCGTCGGCCTCAGCGAAGATGAGGCCAAGGCCCTGAAGCTGGACTGCCGGGTAGCCAAATTCCCCTTTATGGCCAACGGCAAGGCTCTGGCTCAAAGGGATTTGGACGGAGTGGTGAAAATTGTCGCTGACGCCAGCGGGGAAATCTTGGGGGTTCACATCATCGGGCCCCATGCCTCAGATCTTATTGCCGAAGGGGCAGTGGCAGTGCACCAGCGCCTGAAGGCCCAGGAATTGGCGACAATAATCCATGCCCATCCCACCCTGGCCGAGGCTGTGGCGGAAGCCGCCTTAGGTCTCTCCGGAGGATATTTGCATTATAAAGGGAGATAACAAAAACCGGAGCTCTTTACGGCTCCGGTATATTTTTAGTCGCTGTTTGGTGTCGAAACTGCGGCAAAAAGGTACGTCCCCTCTACTTTAATCTATAGGTGATGTAGCCCATGTATTCAAGTTCTGACACTGCTTTATCCTGCTTTAATCTGTCCATAATTTTTTGGATATCTTCACAGCCCCGGTTTTTTAAGAAACTTTCAATTTCAAACTGATTCATGGGGTGCCGCTTGATGATACTTAAGATCGCAGCGTAATGATCAGCTATTTCACTGTGAAAGCCCTGGG
>DIPE01000080.1:0-4530 GCA_002427015.1 Firmicutes bacterium UBA5496
AGGGGATAGATCACTTTTTTGCCCGTCCTGATGGGAGGATTGCTGACAATGGTTGAGAAGCTGCCTTTGATCTTTGCAAAACCGTCGCTTTCAAGAGCCTGGGCGTTTTTTATCCCGTTTGCGCGGATATTTTCCCGGGCTAGGGCAACCGCCCGCCGGTTGATGTCAGCCATGGTCGCCTCAATGCCTGGATTTAGCGCTGCCAGACTGATACCAATGGGACCGTAGCCGCAGCCCAGGTCCAGGACCCTGCCCTCCAGGGGCGGCAGGGAATTGATGAGCAAATTGCTGCCAAAGTCAACTTTCTGCCGGGAAAACACCCCGGCATCAGTGTAAAATTGCAGTTTCTTGCCCTTGGCTGCATATTGGATGACTGCGATTTCATGGGGCAGGTCGGGGTCGGGGGTGTAGTAATGGCTCATTTTATTGCCTCCATTCCCGGAGCCGGTCCAGCTCCTCGCCAGTGAGTTCCCGCGCTTCCCCCGGGGCTAGCTTGGCGTCCAAGGTCAGGGGACCCATGGCGATTCGCTTAAGGGCAAGCACTTCTTTGCCCAGGGCATGAAACATGCGCTTGACCTGATGAAATTTGCCCTCGCAGATGGTTACTTCCACTTGGGACTGGTCAGCGGCGGCCAAGACTGTGAGCTCAGCCGGGAGAGTGGTAAAATCGCTTAAAACAACGCCTCGGGCGAAAGCCTCTTTGTCTTCCTTGCCGACGCACCCCCGGATAAGAGCCAGGTAAGTCTTGGGCACTTGTTTTTTCGGGGCCAACAGGTTATGGGCCAACTGGCCATCGTCAGTGAGCAGCAGCAGCCCCTGGGTATCCCGGTCCAGCCTGCTCACCGGGAAAAGCTTAAGATGCCGGTAAGGGCGGGGCAAAAGATCCAGAACGGTGGCGTGCAGGCCATCTTGGGTGGCCGAGATCACCCCCGCAGGTTTATTGAGCATCAGGTAATGAAATTCTTTGTAAATAAGTTCTTTACCGGCCACAGTCACTTTAGCGGCCAAGGGATCGAGGATGAGGCTCCCGTCTTTGACGGGCAGGCCATCCACCAGGACCTGCCCCGAACGGATCAGCGCCCGTGCTTCCGCGCGGCTGCCCAGTCCGCACTTGGCGGCAAATTTGTCCAGTCTCATCTTTGTCACTTCGCTCACCCGGAAATATTGTCCCCGCTCCGCAGTTCCGCATCCCCGCTGTTAAACTCCAGGCTGTAGGCGAATATCTTGGAGCCGGCAATGGTCTGAGGCACCATTCGGGCCAGAAACAGGAGCACAAAGAACAGGAGCAGCCAGTTTTCATATGCGCTGATTACATCCAAATAGAAAGCCAAACGGGGGATGGGCAAATTTGCCTTGACAGCCAGCTGGGCAAGGAAGAAAAACAAATTAAGCACAAAGACGGAGTTGACGGTGGCCAGGGGCAGAGATGCCGCGGTGGTCATTGCTTTTGCCCATGCCTCCCAGCGCCGGTCCACCCGGGCCCGGACAAACCAGGCAAGGGCAACCCGATATAGTTTTGAGAAGAGAAAAAAGGCGGCTGCGAACATCAGGATGATAAATAACAGGGGCATCTTATCACCTCTTATCAAATCATGTATAATAGCTGTGAACCCGTTTGCCCTGGTCACGGGTCCTGGAGGGAAATTCATGAGTTTCATTATCCTTGTATCTGTTTCATCTCTAATATGCATTATAGCAGTTTCCCTGGCTGTTTTGGTGCCCCGCTGGGTGTTTGCCGGCAAGCTCAGCCAGCAATTAAAGCAGACAGCGGGCCATAAGTTTACTCCTGACAAAGCTACCTGGCGGGGGTACCTGGCCAGGACCGCTTCCTTGAGGCCGCTGCTTTTGCTATTTATGTATGCTGTGCTGCTGGCCCTGTTATTCGCCTTTGACGCCAGCGCCCCTGTCCTGGCCCTGGGGGTGACCCTGGGGATTTATCTGCTTTTGCATCAGCTTCTCTACTTGCTGCCGCCTACCTATGGAATTACCGGCAAAGGTGTGACAGTATTATCCTGGCTGCCAGCCTTTCCCCTTGGCCTCTATGGAGCGGGCTCGGTTTTTATCCCCTGGCAGGCTGTGGAGATCTGCGCTATTGAACAGCTGTTCATTGTAGTGCTTACCCAAAAAATGGAGGCCCGCCTGGTCTTTCCGCCGGAAAGAGAAGAGCAGGTATGCGCATTTGTCGATTCGCTCCTGCGCCGGCGGGGCTACAGGACAAATTGAGCCAAAAAACAAAAAGGGATGGTGCAGCTATTTGCCGCATCATCCCTTTTGCTATTTATGGTTTTTTGTAAATAGTCCCCTGCAGGACATTGGGCCTTCTGTTGCCGGGAAGCCAGGGCTCAAGGCGAGTGCTTAAGAGAAAAAAGAGCTGCTGGCGCAAAAATACGTAGCGCTCAGGGGATAGTTTATAGTTTTGCAGGCAGAAGCTCTCTTCTACTTCTAACAAAGACAGGGCGAAGATAACCTCGTCAGCCTGCATGGTCGCAGAAAATTGAAAGTCGACGCCGAAATCATCGAAAATGGCTGATTGCCAAGCTTCTCCTTCGCCAGAAAGGGGAGGCTGGGGCGGAGCGGGGTTCACTAGGGCAAAGTTGGCGAAGGCAGGCAAGAGCATGCGGAGCAAGGTCAGGTAGGGGCTGACATCGGGATTGGGCTGAAACCAGCAATAGCGGGCGCCCATGAAGGGTTTGGGTTCGTAGTAGGCCATGAGATAGGCCACCCGCTTTATAACTGCCCGACCGGCTCCACGCCGCCCTTGATAGCACCAATTAATCTTTTCCCGGGCCAGGAATTCTCCATCCAGTTTGCCTGCATCCATGCCCTTCAGCTTTTCCCTGGCCACCGGGAAAGGCGCCAGGGCTGCCGGCGAAGAGGGAGGCTCCTCTACAGTCATGCAGGGCAATAGCTCCCCGGGATTGAGGAGATCTGGGTTGAGGCGAGACCAAATAAGGCCTTCCTTAAGGCGCCGCCGGAGCATGGCTTTCGCTGCCGTTTCTGTAATGCCTTGGTCTGCGGCAATTTTCTTTAGATCAATAGTCTTCAAGGGGAGCCTCATATGCCGTTGTTGAGATTTACAGGTGTCAGGCGGGAATAGTCTCCTTTTTTGCGGCCTACTTTGGCGTAGGGTTTGCCTTCCACTTCCACCACATCGGCAGTCATGTCAATCTTATTCCGCAGCAGAGTGGAGCCCACGCCGTACATGTCTACAGGCACCCCCAGCCGTTCAAAGAGACTGATTTTTTCAGTGCCGAAGCCCCCGGAAACCATGATTTTAAGGTCCTGCAGCCCCAGCTGGTCAAAGCGGCGCCGGGCCTTCCAGACCAGCTCGGGACTGACCCCCAGGGAAGATTCATCCCGGGGCTCCACGGAAACATCCCGCATATTGCCGGAGGTGTCAAAGCGCACTCCCCAGATCTTCCCCTTGCCCGGTCCGATTACCGGCGAGGGGTCGGTCTTGCCCGGGATAAATTCTTTGCCGGTGAAATGGCGGTAAAAATCCCCCACTACTTTCTCGGTGGTGCGGAGACAGTCATTTTCCCAGTCCACCAGGACCAGGCGGTTGACGCTGGGGGGCATATGCCGGTCAAAGGCAAAGGCGGCAGCGGCAGTATCACCTTTATAACAGGAAATCAGTGCATGGGGAATGGTGCCTTGGGCCTCAGAGCCCCAGTAGTCGGCGTTGGCATCGGTGGAAACCCCAAAGGCTCCGGCCTTAAAAGCTGCATAGCCGTCGGTGGCTTGCACCCAATGGTGATCAAAGCGGGCAGAAAAGAAAATGATCGGCTTTCCCTGACTGGCCTGGACAACTTTGCGCACGCTGGTGGCTGTGCTGGTGGCCCGGGCGATAACACCCAGGACCAAGGTTTCCAAATGGCCGAAGTAAGCGGGGTCGCCCTCAATGACCAGGATCGGTTCTTTATCTAGGGCTGTATCTCCGTCAAAGAGAGCGCGGACATTAATCTCATGCCATTTATCCACCCATAAACTCATCAGTTCTTCCCGCACCTTTAAGCGCCGGGTGGTATTGCCCTCAATGCTCTTAACATCGTAACGGTATTCGGCTATGGCCAATTGGTTTTCTATGTGCAGGAGATCACGAAACAGCTTGGCCGCTTTTTCTTCATCGGTATAATAGCCGGTGCCGCAGCGCAAGATGGCGCAGGCTTCGTCCAGGCCGGCCACAACCGCGTCCGCCCGGGGAAAGATTTGGTAGACTACCTGTTGATGTAAATTATCCTTGCGCAGAATGTCCACATAGCGGGTGAAATATTTGTCTGCGTAATATCCTGCCCGCACTTTTTCTATTGGCACTTTAAATACATACGGGGCGAGACGAGTTTTTTCCATTATCGATTACTCCTCCTAATTGATTAAGTAATAGAATAAAGACTTTTTCGCTTCTTTCCCTTATTCTACAACTAAGATTCTGCCAGGGCAACCTATGAATACCCCGGCCAACCCGGGAGAAAATAGGGGGAACGGAGGGAGTCGCATGAAAGTCTTACATATTTCTGGCCCTGCAAGGGG
>DIPE01000080.1:4748-9450 GCA_002427015.1 Firmicutes bacterium UBA5496
CCTGAGGGTGTACAGGGAAATCCGGCGGGGACAGTGGGATCTGGTCCACTGCCACGGATTTCAGGGCGGGGCCGTAGGCCGGGCGGCTGCAGCCCTGGCCGGGGTGCCGGCGATTGTGACTATTCACAACACCCTGCAGGCAGCTTACCCCGCCCGGCTGGGCGCACGTTTAGCGGAAAATTGGATGGGCCATAAGACTGCCTGGTGGGTGACAGTGTCTTCCTTTTTGCGCAATTATGCTTGGAAAGAGCTGGGGATACCGGAGGAGAGAACGGAAGTAATTGTCAACGGCGTGGAACTGCCGGCAGCAATCCCCCCCTGGCAGCAGCGGCCGGTGATAGGCACGGTGGCCCGGCTTATTCCCGCAAAGGGCATCGATGTCTTTATCCAAGCAGTGCAGCTGCTGCGCCCCGAGATTCCTGAGCTCAAGGCTGTAATAATTGGCGACGGACCTGCCGCCGGAGAGCTGAAAGCCCTCAGCAGGGATCTGGGCTTAAGCTCCACGGTGGAATTCTTGGGGCAGCGGGAGGATGTGCGGGAACAGCTCCAAAAAATGGCTGTCTTCGTGCTGCCCACCCGCAGTGAAGGCCTGGGCATCTCGGTGCTGGAAGCCATGGCTATGGGCGTGCCGGTAATCGCTACAGCTGTTGGCGGCGTGCCTGAGCTTGTCCGCCACAACCACACGGGCCTGCTGGTGCGCCAGGATGAATACGGGGCCATTGCCCGCTCTGTCAGGCAGCTCCTCAGGAACAAAGAAAGAGCAGAAGCATTGAGAATGGCAGCTTATGAGCATGCAGCCAAAAATTTCAGCATTGATGCCATGCTCCAGCGCACTTATGCTATCTACAGGCGGGTTGTCAATGTATAGAGCCCTGGCAGCAAGTTGTTTGCTCCTGCTGCTTCTGGCGGGGCCTGTTGCTGCTGCCGGCAGCGTGCGCCTGGTAATAATGGACGGCATCAACCTGGAACATTTGCAGCATGCGGAATACGTTAACTTCCGCTTTCTCTGGGAACACGGGGCCCTGGGGCTGGCCAACGCCAATACCGCCGGCGCCCGCAGCCGGGAGAACGCCGTTCTTACCCTTGCCAGCGGCAGCCGGGCTCTTGGCCCCAGGGCAGGTGAAATCTATTCCGGGGAGGAAGAGCTGGAGACGGGCGCAGCCGCGGCAGTCCATGCCCGCTGCACAGGAGTGATTCCGCCCCCGGGGGCCCTGGTCCTGCCCGGCATCGCCCTCATCGCTGAGGCCAATGCCGACCTGCTGCATACAGTGCCCGTGGGCTGCCTGGCAGACAGCTTAAAAACCGCCGGCAAAACTGCTGCAGCCCTGGTCAACGGGGACAAAAGCGGCAATTATCGGGAAGGGGCGGCAATTGTGGCAGGCAGCGACGGCATCATCCAGGGAGGCAGCGTGGAAACAGCCCTGGCGGACAAACCGGAACTTCCCTTTGGCCTCCAGTCTGACCTGGGTGCATTTGTCGCCGCAGTCAGGGAATACCAGGATGTGGATTTGCTGGTCATGGACCTGGGGGATACCAGCCGGGCCCAGGATTACTTCCCCCTGGTGGTGGAGGAAAGGCGGGAGGACTTTCGCCGTCAAGCCCTGCTGCAGCTGGACAGTTTTTTAGGGGAGCTGCTCCGGCTGCACAAAGCAGATGATCTCCTGCTGGTAGTGGGCCTGCAGGCCGACAGGACTTTAGGCCGGGAGGAGGGGAAATGGCTGGTGCCGATTCTGGCCTATGGCCAGGGTTTTCAAGGCCTGCTCACATCCCCTACCACCCGGCGGCAGGGAGTTGTAGTCAGTATCGATGTCACCGCCGCTGTGCTTGAATTCTTTGACCTCTACCGGCCGGGGGAAATCTACGGCCAGCCCCTGACTTCCCTTTCCCACCCCGATCCCCTGGGCTGCCTACTGCAGCGGGAAAGAGAAATGGCGGCGGTTTACCGGCTGCGTCCTCCTTTAATTAAAGGCTTTATCGCCATTATCATAGTCTTGGTGGGCTTATCGCTGGCGGCGTTTATCTTTAAGTGGCGCAACCTCAGTGCGCTGAAAGTGTTGCTCCTGATGGTGGTGGCCACCCCCCTGGCCCTGCTGGCGCTGGCTGCCATACCCGGCTCTTGGTGGTTGGCGCCGGCCTGGATCGCTCTCACCTTGGGAATCGCCCTGGCCTTAAGGCGGCTGGAGCCGGAAAAGGCCATGATCCTGCTGGGGGCTGTCACCGCGATATTAATAGTGGCTGACGCCCTTTTAGGAGCCTGGCTGCAGCAGCGCTCCCTCTTGGGTTATGATGCCATCGCCGGTCCCAGATTCTACGGCATCGGCAACGAATACATGGGGGCGCTGCTGGGAAGCAGCCTATTGGGATTGAGCGGGCTCCTAACTAAAAACAAATGGCTGGCGGGAGTAATACTGGCAGGAATTGTCCTGGCGCTGATGCTGCCGGGGGTGGGGGCGAATTTCGGGGGAGCCCTGGCTGCTCTGGTGGGGTATACTGTTGCCCTCACTGGTTTCAGCCTGGTAACCAACAAAAAACACCGCCTGCCGGCGGTGCTGGTCTTTGCAGCTGCAGCCCTGGTGCTGGTGCTGGTCAACTTAGGGGGCAATCAATCCCATGTGGGCAGGTTTTTTACGGCAGTGGCGGCAGACCCAAATGAATTTTGGCAGGTTGTAGCCCGCAAGCTTGCTATGAGCTGGCGCCTCATCCGCTGGTCCCTGTGGAGCAAAGCCTTTGCCGCCTTGTTTGCAGCCGCCCTCTGGATCTTTTTTTCTCAGCGCCGGCTGCTGGCCCAGCGCTTTGGCCGCTTCTGGCCTCAGGTGCGAGGGGCCCTGGCCGCGGCCTTGGCAGCCCTGGCTCTCAATGATTCCGGCATCGTGGCTGCCGCCACAACCTTGCTCTTTATGACCCTGCCCCTGCTCTACTATTGGTTTTCTGCCAATTCGTCCGCCAAAGATTCCCATTCCCTGTAGTGCTGCGCCAGCAAATTCTGCACTTGCTGCAGTTCCACAGAGAGCTGGTGCAGCTTTTCATGACCGGCAAGGGGGTCGGTGAGCTCTTGGCTAAGCAGAGTTTGCCGGTCTTCGGCGCTGGCAATTTCCGCTTCCAGCTGAGTCAGGCGCTGCTGCCGCCGATATATTTCATTTGGCGACAGCTTGGTGGATACAGTTTTATTGCTAGCTGGTTTTTCCGGCAAAGCCGGGGAGGCTGCCTCCAGTTCCCGGGCTTCTTTTTTTGCCCGCCAGTAATCGTAGTTGCCTTGAAAGCGCTCAATTCCCTCCGGGCTCATTTCCAGGGTAATGGTGGTGACGGCATTGAGAAACCAGCGGTCGTGAGAGACCACCAAGATGGTGCCGGGAAACTGATTGAGGGCGTCCTCCAGCACTTCCCTGCTGTCTAGGTCCAGATGGTTGGTAGGTTCGTCCAGGATGAGAAAATTAGCCCGGCTTAAAAGGAGCTTGGCCAGGGCCAGTCTGCTGGCTTCGCCGCCGCTCATATACTTCACTAATTTAAAGGCCTCTTCTCCTCGGAAGAGAAAGCGGGCCAGAAAATTTTGCACTTCACCCCTGGTCCAGACCGGACGCACCGACCAAATTTCCTGGGCGGCGGAATTTTCCCCCTCCAGGTCCCCCCGCATTTGACTGTAATAGGCTAATTCCACGTAATGCCCAAAAGCGACTCTGCCGGTGTCAGGCTGCTGCAAGCCGCAGATCAGCTCCAGCAAGGTAGTCTTGCCGCAGCCGTTGGGACCAATAAGCCCGGCTCTTTCCCCTCTTTCCAGCTGAAAGCTGGCGTTTCGGAAGACATTTTTGGCAGCAAAGGACTTGGCAAGGTCGTGGCACTGGAGGACATGGCGGCCGCTGGGGCGGCGCTGTTCAAATGTGAAGCTGGCCCGGGAAATCTGTGGGGTGGGAGCTTCCAGGCGCACGAGTTTTTCTAAATCCCGGCGCCGGCTTTGCGCCTGTTTGGTGTTTTGGCCCTCAATATTGCGAGCGATAAAATCTTCGGTGCGTTTAATATATTCCTGCTGCGCCAGGTAATCCTTTAAGAGTTTCTCCCGGCGCAGTTTTCTTTCCTTGAGGAAAAAGCGATAATTTCCCGGGTACACCACCAGCCTGGTATTTTCCAGTTCGCCAATAGTGCTGGCCAGGGTCTCTAAAAAGCGGCGGTCATGGGAGACCATCAACAGTCCCCCCCGAAAGCCCTTGAGATAATCCTCCAGCCAGTTGATGGCGGAAATGTCCAGATGGTTGGTGGGTTCGTCCAGAAGCAAAAGTTCGGGATCGGCAAGGAGTAGCTTGGCCAGGGCCAGGCGGCTTTGCTGGCCGCCGCTTAAGGAGTCTACAGGCTGTGCAAACTCTTCCTCTCTAAAGCCCAGGCCCCTGAGAATTCCACGGGTTCTGGCGGGATAACTGTAACCGCCCAGCTCTTCAAACTCATGGCTGAGCTGGGCATACTGGTTTAACACCTGCTCATCATTGTCCCCTAGCTGTTTTTCCAGCCGGCGCAGCTGCTGCTCCATAGCGGCCAGGTCTGCAAAGACCGACAGTCCCTCTTCCAGGACTGTGCTGCCAGGTGCGAAGACAAGCTTCTGGCTCTGGTAGCCGATTTTGCATTCCTTGGCCAGCATGACCCTGCCGGAATCCGGTTCCAGCTCGCCGGCAATAATGCGCAGCAGCGTGGTCTTGCCGCTGCCGTTGGCTCCCAC
>DIPE01000080.1:9621-10425 GCA_002427015.1 Firmicutes bacterium UBA5496
TTGGGCGCTGTATTCTTTAGTGATTTTTTCTGCAGCTAGAAGCATGGATAATCCCTCCCTCCTGCATAGTACCCTCAAACCTGTCCTTTTGTCAAAGAAAAAAGGGATGGCAGTCGTGGTCAATGATGACTTCATTTCTTCGGGATTGAGCCAAGAAAGTTATTGGCATTGCCTTCGTCAAAAGTAATGACTATAGGGCTTGCCCTAAGCAGGCTACTTAAGCTTGCTCTGCAAGCAAGGTAATAAGCCAATGGGTCTTTTTTTTATGGCACTGCTTTCAGTGCCATCGAGCTGCAGAAGCAACATATATAAAACATATCTTTATATATGCGAAAAATATCTTGTAGAACGCAGATGATGTGGTATAATTAGGATAATCTAGAGAAACGGGTGGCGAAGATGAAAGTAAGCTATAAAAAACTGTGGAAGCTCCTAATCGACAGGGATATGAAGAAGAAGGATTTGCAAAAGGCGGCAGGGCTAAGCTCTACCACCATTGCTAAGCTCTCCCAACATGAAAATGTCAGTATGGATGTTCTCATTAGGATCTGTACCACTCTAAAGGTTGACTTCGGCGATATTATGGAGTTAGTCCCGGAATAATAATAGCTTTGAACATTATGGGGGTGGGGTTATGGAGATATTTGATAGTGTAACGAGAGTGGTCAAGACGATTTAGCGGCCACAATCGACAGGGGTTGCCGCGTGTCTACTCTTTCGGTTGTTAAATACTACGAGAACAGAAATAAATCAGTGCTTGTGCTTTGCCCTAAAAAGCTGGCAGATAACTGGAACACATACAAG
>DIPE01000080.1:10535-14523 GCA_002427015.1 Firmicutes bacterium UBA5496
ATCGGCTGGGTTACGATGTCCTCTATCATATAGACCTGTCCAGGAGTCATGGATATTCTAACTGGCTGGACTTAGGTCGTCTAAATTAGGGTAACTATGACCTTGTCGTTATTGATGAATCCCACAATTTCCGCAATGGCGGCGAAAATCAATCTAATTTTGGTATTGGATATGATTATCAGTTTGTAAATGATAGTAGTATTGATATTTATATGAATGAAAAATGGATTAGGTTTGAAAATAATGATTAGCAGATTATGGATATAACGCTAAGTTGAGATAATGAATAATATATATGATGTACATCAGTAATATTAGATGCAATAAGACTATTTAGAGCGTAGGTAAATTGAAAGAAAGGGAGTTTGAATAATGAAAACCAAGGATATAGTAACAGAAAGATTAATACTTAAGAGTATGACTTTAGACGATTGTGATTTTGCGGCCAACTTATGGGGGGATCCTGAGACTGGCAAATACTTGAATAATCCACCATATAAAAATGGTGATGAACTTAGAGAAATAATCTTTGATATTGATGATTGGCAAGACGAATATCCATTTATAGCATATGATAAGGTGACAAATAAACCAATAGGAACTTGTTGTATAGGAACAGAGGGGCCAGAAGGAGAATGGGGGTTTGGATATGATGTTGTAAAAGATCTATGGGGGAATGGATATGCGACTGAAATGGCAAAAGCAATGATTAAATTTGCCTACTCACTGGGGGTGCGAGATTTTTATTGTACTGTTGCAACAGATAATATAGAATCTTGCCGTGTAATGGAAAAATGTGGACTTAAGCCAGATATAACTAGTAGTTTTAAAAATCATAACACTGGTGTTGAACATGAATCTACTATTTATAAAATGAAATTAAAGTAGACAATAGATTTAAAAGCTGATTATTAGGTTGCCGCTTAGACGTTGACAAAGATAAAACTCAGCGCCTTGAGTGCGGTTGTGGAACAAGTGTCGACATCGGTATGTACAATACTTGTCGGAATGGCTGCCGGTACTGCTATGCAAATTACAGCCAGAACACGGTTGCAGGGAATTTTGCGAAACACAACCCGCTGCGATCTCCACTCATTTCTGGTGAGGTGGGAAGCGACGATAAACTCCACGACCGTGCGGTTAAGTCTTGCAAAGACATGCAATTGAATTTTGGCGACGGCTAAAGATAATTAATCGTTATTGCTAAAATGACCCACTGGGGACTGTCCCCAGTGGGTCACTGCAGTCTAGAACAAGGCGGGGGCAGGCGGCTGCTCTTTTTCCGGATGATTTTCCTCACCGAAAATGATCAGGCCCTGCCGGAGCAGGGCCTTGTCGATAGCTATTCCGTTGGCTCTAAATTATAGGTCCGCAATGTTTTTTCTCCCAGGCTGTCCTGATTGAGCTTGGGCAAGGATGATTCCGGGATGGTAATGATGTCCGGATCCCCGTCGCTGATATAGCGAGTCTTTTCCAGTCTTGTCAGGGCAGCGTCCAAAAAGTCCTTGGCATTACCGTCGGGAAAGTTGCTGGCTCGGACCCGGGGCATGGCCTGAGGCGAATAATCCACATGGTTGAAGGGTTTGGCCGGGGTCGACCCTACCAGCAGAACCACATCGTGCTGATAATGGGTGCCTTGGTACTCGCCCTGATGCAAGTACTCTGCCCACTCAGCCTTTGGGCGGCCGCCATAGGGCAGGGCCAGGGAATTCAGCTTATATCCGGGAAGCAGGTCTTCCAAGAGCTTCTGGGGCTTGCCCAGCTGTTCCTGGAGCTGCTCCAGAGACTTAATATTCTTTTTCAAATGCTTGTGATTCAAGGTATGATTGCCGATTTCCATGCCCCATTCCTGCAGTTTCTCCAGCTTCCACTGGCGCTGCTCTGCCGTATACCAGGGAGCGGATTGGGAAAAAGGATGGGGCAGGTGGACAAAGAAAGTAGCGGCGGTGCCCATATCTGGATGGCTCTGGGCAAAGTCCAGAATGATGCCCACAGCGCAATCGGGATCGACGACAATCTCATCCTCAACCTTAAGCAGGTTAAAGTTATTGGCATTGCCGTCGTCGAAGGTAAGGACTATGGGGCTTGTCCCTGCAGGAATGCGGATATTGTTTGTAATGACATCGGTAAGGGAAACCAAGCGGTAACCCAAATCATAAAAGCGCTGCAGGTCGGCGCGGAAATTTTCCGGAGTGCGGACCCAGATTGCTTCGGGCTCATTAATATTGTGATACATCCAAATCGGAATTTCCCCCAGTTCATTTGGCTGGTAGAGGCCGAAGTCAAAATCCGGCTCAGGTTCAGGCTCGGGGTCTGGTTCTTTGCCGGGATCTTCCACTGGGGGCGGGTCCTGGTGGGGAGGAGTCCCTGGCTCATTTGGGGTGCAGGCTGCAAGCAAAGCGATAATCAGTAATAAAATTAAGCTTTTTAGTTTCATTAAATGTCCTCTCCTTCGCCTGTATTATACTGCATGGAGGCTACCGAGACAATTGCCCGCTCCAGCCAGATAGTGTCAAGTTATTGTAGGTTTTTAAAGAGAACCTCTTTGTTTTTAAACTGCAGTAATGCTGTTAAAACCTTTTAACTCCATACGGGTTAAATTGCTGCCACAATTATAAATAAGAACTTGTTTAGATTTTCTATGCCACAATTTACTACTATTGGCTAAACGGGTACGACTCAGGTTATGCATGATAAAAAGGTAAAGAAATGCGAAAAAAATCCCTTAAGCATAATGCTACAAGGGGTTGAGAGCTTTTCAAATAGGATGGCGCCACCTTTCTTTACTTTTCCAGCAAGTGCACATATTATATAATTACAGGCTGTTTCAACAGGACGATACAATAATAACTAACCAACCCAGTTTCAGGGTAGGGATGACTGGACATGTGCTGGATCCCATTCCGGAATTGTTGCTGGTGTTGAATCTGTGGGTATAATGAACATCAGGTTGATTTCTAAATGGGGGCAATTAGGTGTATATCAGCACTTTCCTTGGGATTGTCCATATAGTGGCTCCATATCAACGTGGAGACGGTAGCCACTGCTTGTTGTGAGTAGTCTCTGTCTCGTTGCGAAAAATACTAGGGGGTATCAGCGGGAAATGGAGAAAAGGTATAAAGGTATCTTGGCTGTAATCTTTTTCTTCCTGCTTATTGCGGTTGCCACTGCCTGTAACCATGAAGGGGATAATTCGGATGTGACGGCGAGGAGTGGGAATCAAGACATCCCTGTGTTGGAAGAAAATGAACATTCTTTTGGACCTCTGGTTTCCGGTAAAGAATTGGAGGAAATCCCTTACATTCAACTGGGATCTGACGTAACCATCACATTTGGCGGCCCAGTCCTCAGCGCAGTGCAATTTGATATTGAAGATATTTTACTTAACATGGATGGTAGTCCCAAATACCGCAAAGGATTAAGTGCTTCCATCGACCTTGTGCACCATGGCAACACGGTTTCATTTAAACTGCCCACTAATCCGAACGCTTTCTTAAGCTCTAACAGCGAGGATTACCTGCCGGGCAGAACTCTGCGTGGGTTTCGTCTAACTTTTGAGCGGGATCATCAGGCATTCTCATATTTACTTGTTTTGCGAACCGATGCGGAGAAGTCAGGGGAATAGCGGTATAGGTATTGAACGGCTTACTTGCGCCTTTGGTGCCAAGTAGGCCGTTTCGATGCGCGTTGATGATGAAGATTTTTGGATGACGCAAAAGGCTATTGCAGAGCTGTTTGAAAGAGACCGCAGTGTTATTATAAAGCACCTTGGAAATATTTATAATGACGAGGAACTTGATAAGCAGTCAACCTGTGCAAAATTTGCACACGTTCAAACTGAGGGCAACCGAAAAGTAACACGCCTACTAGAGTTCTATGCGCTAAAGGCAAGCAATTAATATGTGAGGAGAAAATTAAAATGAAAAAATGGTCAAAGACCATAATAATTCTGCTGGTATTGTTGATTATTGGTTCGGCTATCACTATT
>DIPE01000018.1:0-300 GCA_002427015.1 Firmicutes bacterium UBA5496
TTGCTGTCCTGCTCCAGTTTCGCCCGGGTCTTTTCATCTACTTTAGTCAGCATATCCTTTACTCCTCTCTTCTTAAGGCACCGGTATAATAGGTCTCCTGCACGCCGCTGGCATCTTTGCAAGCCTGGCAAAGAGCTTGTATATGCGCGGCCGTTACAAGTTCTGTTTCAGCGAATTGCCAGTCAAGGTCCAGGCGCCGATACTTGTCCCGGCAAAGATTGTTGAAGGCGCAGAGTTCATGGCGTTCAATGCCGTCGATTTCCCTGAGGAATTCTCCGATGGCAGTAAGGTTCCCAATTG
>DIPE01000018.1:400-4123 GCA_002427015.1 Firmicutes bacterium UBA5496
ATGGCAGTAAGGTTCCCAATTGTATCAGTGGCTCCCGGTATGATTGGGGTCCGTATCCACAGCCTTAAGGGGTGGTTTCTTTTATACTCGGCAACTGCTCTTAGGTTCTTGAGGATGAGCTCATTGCCCTGGCCGGTAAATCTTTTGTGTTCTACGCTATCCATGATTTTGACATCATAGAGAAGAAGATCGCAGTAGGGCAGGGCGGCAAGCAGCGTGTCTGTGGCCACATGGCCTGCGGTATCCAGGGCGGTGTTAATGCCGCTTTCATGCAAGAGCTGCAGCAGTTCAACTGCCGCCGGCTGCAAAATCGCTTCGCCGCCGGACAGGGTGACTCCGCCTTCCTCCCCAAAGTACTCCTTGTCCCGGAGGAGGATTTCCAGGAGCCGGCGGGTGTCCATTTCCTCTCCCTTGCATTCCATGGCCGCCGCCGGGCAAGCTTCCACGCAGGTCTTGCAGGCAGTGCATTGCTCCCGCCGGATTTTCAAGCCTTCCCCAGTAAATTCCAGGGCCTGCCGGGGACAGAGGCTGGTGCAGGTCCTGCAGCCGATGCATCTTTGTTTTTGCCATTGGATCAGGGGCGCGAATTTAATGCTTTCGGGATTGTGGCACCATTGGCAGGCCAGAGAGCAGCCTTTAAAAAAGACAGTGGTGCGCAATCCCGGTCCGTCTTCGGTGGACATGCGCTGGATATCGAGAATGGTCGCCCGCATCTTAGAAGTTCCCGTGGCTTTCCCGGGCGATGATTTCGTTTTGCAGCTCCCGGCCGATGGCAGTAAAGTAGGCATTGTAGCCGGTTACCCGCACCAGGAGGTTGCGGTAGTCCTCCGGGTGCTTTTGGGCATCCCGGAGCATTTCCGGGTTCAGGATATTGATTTGCAGGGCTGTGCCCCCATTTTGCACATAGCCCCGGAGAAAAGCTTTGAGCTTTTCCTTGTGCTCATTATCCCGGATAAGCGAGGGGGAGAGGGTGATGGTGTGGCTGGCCCCATTGGGAAGGTAATTAATCCACTGCTGATAATCCCCTTCACTGTCTTTGCCGCCCAGGGCTGTGCCTACAGAGTTGCTGTTGGCGGTGGGCCCGTTGGTGTCGGCGCCGTTGACGGGGCAAATGGCGTTGGACAGGAACTGGCCCCGGCAGCGTCCGTCGGGAGAAGCGGGGAGAATATAACCCGAGCCAATCCAGTAGTTCCAGCTGAGCATTCCGGGACGGTACTGGGCTTCGGTGAGGTTGGTCTTGTAATCCCAGCACATTTCCGAGAAATCTTCCATGACCCGTTGGGCGAGTTTATCTGCCTCGGGGTCATCCCGGCCATACTTGGGGGCGCGGTTGATGGCCTTTGCCCGCAGGATCTCATGGCCCTCCCAATTGGCCTTGAGGGCGTCAATCAGTTCAGCCATGCTGCACTCCTTTTTGTCAAAGACCAGGTACTTAATGGCCAGCAAAGAGTCAACTGTAGTGGCGTAGGTCACCCCTTCTACAGTGACAAAGCGGAGCTCCGGGCCGTTGGCGGTAATGTCGGCGGCCTTTTCGGCGCAGCCCCGCACCAGGCAGGAAAGATAGGGAGTGGGAGCGTAAGTGGCTATGCTGTCGGAAGAACGGTTATAGATTGCCGCCATTTTATCCATGCTGTAGCGGAGCTGGGTCTTAAAGGCGGCGTAGAATTCTTCGAAATCAGTGAACTTAGTGGCATCGCCTGTGGCCGGTCCAAATTCATTGACCTTGTATTGCTTCCCCCAGAGGGCATCGGTATAAGGGATTATATCCCTGCCGTTACCCAGGGCCAGCTCCACTGCCTTGTAGAGATTGAGATTGCAATCGACGGTGTGGGAGCGGTCATTGCCGCACATGGTGTTTTCCAGGCAGCCAACAGAAGCGTAATCATAGACATTATCCTCATTGATATATTCGGTCACTCCCGCTTTCTTGGCTTCCCGGAGGAGGCCGGCCATGGAGCGCTCGTCAAAGTTCAGGAGGAAGGGGGCTCCCTGACTGGCGCTGATCATATCTACAACCTTGTCCAAAAGGGCATCCGGGCTATTGGCGTGCAAACGGACATTGGGCTTGGGCTCGAGAATGGGGCTCATCTCATCAATGACTTCCAGCAGCGCCCAGGTCAGCTCGTTGGTGGCGTCTTTGCCGCCCCGGCCCATGCCGGAGAGGTTAAAGAGCTGTCCGTAGCCGGCGGTGATTCCCTGATCCCCGGTGGCGATCATGGCGTCATAGGCATAATTGCAGTGAAGCCAGAAGCATTTGAGGATTTCCTTGCAAAACTCCCGGTCCATTCCCGCCGCCAGCGAACGCTGGTAGTAGGGGAGCATGTATTGGTCCAGGCGCCCAAAGGAGACACCGGCGCCGGGGTAGTTTTCATCGCTCAGGACCAGCATATGGGTGAGCCAAAGGGCTTGCATCGCCTGCCAAAAATCTTGGGCCGGTTTCCAGGGGACCAGGCGCAGATTATCCCGCATCGTTTCTAATTCTGCCCTGCGCTTTTGGTCAGCTTCAGTCTTCAAGAGCTCATCAAGCTTGTCTGCATAGGCCCAGGCCAAATCCCGGGGCAGGGTAGCAGCGGTCATCATTGCCCGCAGCTGCGCTCCCTTGGCCCCCTGCTTTTCTTCAAGGGTCAGGGCAGCATATTTGGACTCCAGGTCCAGGTAAATTCCCTCAAAGCCATGCTTCAGGACGGTAGGGTAATCAGGGATAAGATGGCCGCAGGTGGCGCCGCAGTTGCCGAATCCCCGGTCGTGAAACTCAAAAACCCGGTTGCGCAAGCCGTTTTTGCCGGCAATCTCTTTCTTCCGCTTGGCCGCCTCTGTCTTGGATAGGCACCGAGAGGCTTGAAGATTAAAGCGGCCGCCGGCGATTAAGTCTCCCGGCAAAATTTCCTTGGGCAGATGCTTGATTATGGCCTCTTTGACAAACCTGGCCCGGCGCTCAACCAGGGACTGTTTGTAAAAGTCCTTATCTGTGTCAATGACCACAGCCGCCTGATTGAAGGAAACATTAAAGGTGTTAAAAAAGGAATACACTTCGGGGACTATGTAGAAACTGGATTCATCAAAGAGGACATCCCAATCGGCGCCGGTGGTAAAGGCATTGAATTCGTTATTCCACTTGCGCTTGGCGCCGGCAAAATAGTAGTCGTAAAGCCAGCGGATTCGGGGAGACAGGTTGTAGGGTTCTTTTACCTTTGGCTTACTCATAGCTGTGCCTCCAATGTAGGTGCTCGCCTGAGAGGCGGCAAAAGTGCATACATATATATTCTATATCTATACAATTTTATCCTTTCCCGGTTCAGCCATTGCAGGGGCAGGTTTTCTAGTCCTATGGAGAGGGGGGCAAGATACCCCCCTACTACTACCATTATTGTATGGGGGCGGGTCTCCCGCCCCCATATGCAATACACCCTGCCTTAAAAAAAGCAAGGTGTAGTTTTACGAAAGGGTCTGCACTATATCGTTGTCACTTGGCCGTCCGCGTCTTTGGGTGTATCAAGCATTACCTTGGCTGCATAGCCTCCGGGCAGAGGCAGGGTAACTATCAAGGCGTTCTGCTGGCCAAAGTCATAGAGCCCCTGTGCCGTCTTGCCGGTTTTCATGCTTATGCAGGTGGGGCAGCCTGGGTGGATTTTTTCGCTGCCCAGGGTCTCATAACATTTGCGGCCAATAAGTTCTGCGCCGCTAAACATTGATTCATGGGCTCGGTTGCACCAGACTATATTC
>DIPE01000009.1:0-232 GCA_002427015.1 Firmicutes bacterium UBA5496
CCTCATCACCCTGATTCCGGCACAGGGGCGCAAAGCGCTGCAATATATCATAGAGAAACCAGCCCAGCCAAATGCTTTCCCCCTTGCCCTTCCTGCCTACATTGCTCATGCCGTCATTCCAGTCACCGGAACCCATAAGGGGAATGCCATGGCTGCCAAAGCGAAGGGCACGCCTGATTGCCCGCCGACAATGTTCGTACACGCTCCCTGTTTCTTCGGCAGTCTCTGCTTC
>DIPE01000009.1:506-4907 GCA_002427015.1 Firmicutes bacterium UBA5496
AAACGGGTGCGCACTCCCCGGTTATTAGTGCCCGGATGCCACCAGTGCTGAACATCCCCTTCCCTGAACTGGTGGGAGGCGTGAAGCAGGATTTGTTTTCTTGTCAGCGCCGGCGTCACCAGGACCAGGTTGGCTGCATCCTGAAGCTGATCCCTAAAGCCAAAGGCGCCCCCGCACTGATAAAAACCGGTGCGTGCCCACATTCGGCAGACAATTGTCTGGTACAGCAGCCAGCTCAGGAGAATATTCAATGAGGTCTCCGGGGTCTTGGCGGCAATGGTTGTGGTCAGCCCTTGCCAATAATCCTGTGTCCGCTTTAAGGCTAGATGGGCCTGCCCCTTGTACTTGGCGGCAATTTCCCGGACCCTTTCCAGATTCGCCGCCTGGCCAATCTGGAAAACCAGTTCTTCTTCATTGCCAGGCGCCAGTTCCAAGACAACTTGTATCGCCCCGCAGGGGTTGAAGCCGGCGCCGACGGTATTAGACAGTCCCGTGCGGGCAAGGGCGGCAGGCCTGGCCAAATCTCCTTCGGGTCCAAGAAATTCAAAGGCGTCACCGGTATAGCCCAGCACCGGCCGGGAAGCGCTGATCCAGGCAATGCGCCCAGGGAAATCGCCGTTATAGGGGTTGCGGAAAGTGAGCATATTTTCCTGCCAGCTGCTGATCAGGTGCAGATGGCTGATCTGGTCGCTGACCCCCAATACCGGCCGCATAAAATATGTCACCGTCAGCCGCCGGCAACCGGGTGAGTCATTCCGGATTTTCAGCAGACTGAGCTTGACGGGATCCTCCGGAGGAACAAAGACTGTCAGCTCCTGGTCCAGGCCATGGCTGTGGTGACAAAACTTGCTGTAACCCTGCCCATGTCTGACTGTGTACGGCTGCTGCTCCCATATGGGCGCGGCGCACACCGTCCACACTGCCCCCGAATCCTCGTCCCGCAGATAGATTATTTCTCCGGGAGGATCGGAAACCGGGTCATTGGACCAGGGGGTCAGCTTATTTTCTCTGCTGTTTTCCGCAAAGACAAATCCCCCTCCCCGCTCGCTGACAATACAGCCAAAATCCGGATTGGCCAGGACATTGAGCCAGGGGGCCGGGGTCATGCGCTGCTGCAGCCGGATAACATATTCTCTGCCCTCAGGGCTAAAGCCGCCGAAGCCGTTGTAATATAACAGCTCCTCCGGGAAACTGCCGGCGGCGGCGCTTTCCTGGTCTTGCCCTGTAAAGTCATTAATCCCAGGCAAGCTGGGAGTCTCCGCTTTCAGCTGCTCAGCCAGCGTGCCTTGACGCAGGATTAAGCGGGCAGCAGCGTGAAACAGGCATCTTTCAGCTTCGGTCAGCTGTTTGGCGCTGCGAATGTATATCCCACCGGGTTTGTCGAGAATATCGGCAATCCTGTTAAGCTGCACCATATCCCGCACCAAATCCCGCACCGGCTCAAGATATCCTCCCGCTCCGCCGTGGAGAATGACCAGGTCCACCACCAGGCCCTTAAACCGCCAGTATTCATGGGCCAAAATCGCCTCTTCCACTATCCGGATTTCTTCGGCATCCTCCGCACAAACCAGCACCATCGGATTGTCCCCGGAAATCCCCTGGGCCCATAAGCCTTGCTGGGCCAAAGTATTTTGCGCCAGCAATTCCTCATACCGGCGCCTGCTGGGGCTCAAAAATACCAGGTGGCCAATTGCCTGCTGGCTGGCAGTAAGCAGCTGGGGGCTGAGATTGAGGAAACGCCTTTCCACCAGGCTGCGGGTAGTTGCCATGTCAAAGGCCCGCTGCCCAGCGGCAGGGTCGGAATATTTGCCTGAGAGCTTCAGCATTTCCCCCCGGGAACCGCCCTGGGCGGTGATAAATGTGAGGGCAGCGCTTTGACCCGGACCCAGTTTAATCTGGCGGCGCAAACTCATGACAGGATCCAACACCTGGCCGCTGGTATTGGTCAAAGGCTGATGCAAGGCCACAGGACAAGAGATGTCCCTGCCCCGGCCGATAAACTTCCCCCGGTCTGTTTCATACTGGACAGAACCCACGCTCTCCCCCTCAACCGTCACCTGATGCAATGCATAAAGGCTGGGGTCTTTTTCGCTGCGGGGCCTGCGAAAGGCCAGCAGGCCGCAATGTTCCGACACCGGTTCGGTCTGGACAAACAAATTGTTGAAAGCAGGGTGAGCCAAATCTGAATCCTGATGGGACAGGGCAAGCTCGAAAAAGCTGGTTATCTCCAGACTTGCTTCCTTGGTGCCGTGGTTGGTGAGGGTGACCCTGCGGACTTCGGCATTATCTTCCGTGGAAACGATAACTTCCGTCTTGGTATCAATATTCGCCGTCTCCCGGAAATAGCTGGCCCGGTCCTGAAAAAAGCGGACTCGGTAAAAATCCGGCTCGTGGCGAAAAGGAGCCAGGGTTGCCGACCACACCTCATCGGTATTAAGGCTCTTTATAAAGATAAAGGTTCCGTATTTGTAGCCGGGATTTTCCCGCCAGCGGCTGACCTGGACCTGTTCATTGCGGCTGTAACCGCTGCCGCTGTCGGTAAGCAAGACTGTATAGTTGCCGTTAGACAGCAGGTGGCAATTTGGGGGCGTCCCCTGAGGCAGGCCGAAACTGCGCACCACTTCTCTTTCTTCATCCGTCCTGTCCTGTAGCTGCAGCGCCGGTTCTCTTATCTGTTTGCTGAGGACAGGCTGCAGGGATGGAGTTTCCTGCAGCAGAAGTTCCCCTGCCCGGATGCGGGGATTACTGTGAAAACGGCGAACCATGGCAAAGTCATTGAGGTAATTGGCCAAAGAAATCAAACTCATCCCCTGATGATGGGCAAAATAACTTTGCACCACTGCCTTTTGTTTCTTGGCCGGCACCCGCTGAGGGGTATAATCTGCAGCTTCAAAGAGGCCGTACTCTCCTCCCATCCCCTCCGAGAGCAACCGGCGGACGTTATCCATGGCAGCCCCGGGAGCAAAAGGCAAGGCCAGCATAGTTGAATAAGGAGACACCACCATATCCTCCACCAGTCCCCGTTTAAGCCCCAGTTTGGGAATGCCAAAGGCCCGGTACTGGTAATTGAGCCGGTAATCAAAGGCGTAATACCCCGATTCCGACACGCCCCAGGGCACATGGCGTTTTTCCGCATAACTGCGCTGGGCAGCAATAACCGACTCTGCTGTCTCTGCCAGGAGGGTGTTGGCATAATTCTTCGTCAGCAGCAGGGGCATGAGGTATTCAAACATCGTCCCTGACCAGGAAACCAGGGCCCGGGTCCCCTCCACACGCACCAGGGCCCGCCCTAGTTTGCGCCAGTGCTTTGCAGGCACATGGCCCAGGACGATGGCCAGATAACTGGCAAGCCTGGCTTCCGAGGCCAGCAAATCATAATTAGACTCAATCAGTTTTTCCTCATCGACACTGTAGCCAATGGAAAAAAGATTGCGCCTGGTATTATAGAGGGCGGAAAAGTCCATCCCGTTAACTAAAGCTTCCATTCTGGCAATGAGCCGGTGAATTTCTCCTGTCAGCTCTTTGGCGGCTGCGGCCACCCTGAGCAAATCGTCTTTCCACACCAGCAGATAATCCTGCCAATCTGCTCCTTCCCCAAGCAGGAAGTCGATTTCCCTCAGCATCTCTTCATAGCTGCGGGCCAAATTGCCGGGAGAGGGGTTTTCCGCTGCCCCTTTGGCCAGCTGAGCCAGCCGGCGAAAGGCCGGGTCCCGCTGCAAAAATTCCGGGGGATGGGCAAGGATTTCTGTATGAGGGAAAAGGCTATCCAACTCTTCCCGGTACTCATTGAGCAGCTGCCTGCCCCGGGGACTGGCGTCACTTGCAGGCTGGGCCAAAATGTCTTCCCAGCTGTCCAGACTGTCAGTAAAAGGCGGAGCTGCCTCTGTCCCCAGCGCTTCCAACAGCCCCTGAATAGAGGCGGCATCAAACAAGGGCCGGTCTAGATATTCCCGGAGCCCCTGGGCCAAGGCCACCAGCATGCAGGCGATATTGCCGCTGTCCACCGTAGAGATAAATCGGGGGCGCAGCAGCTCCAAATCCCTGATTGCATACCAGTTATACAGGTGGCCCTTCCACTTTTCCATGCTTTCCACTGAGCTCAGGGTTTTATCGATACGGTCCAGCGTCTCCAAGGTAGAGATAAAGCCAAAGTCCCGGGCTGCCAATGTAGACAGCAGGTAAAACCCAATATTTGTCGGCGAAGTCCTGTAATCGCTGCCTGTGGGCGGTTTTGCCTGGTAATTGTCCGGGGGCAGATAACAGGTTTCCTCAACCGTCAGCTCTTCATAATAGCGCCAGGTATCAAGAGCAAGTTTGCGGAGCAGATCTTTGTCCTCTGCCGCCAGCGTTTCCTTAGCTTCTTCTCCCTGACTGACCCTGAAGGCGAGAGCAGGCGAATAT
>DIPE01000009.1:5005-5333 GCA_002427015.1 Firmicutes bacterium UBA5496
TGAAGGCGAGAGCAGGCGAATATAGCCACAGGGCCAACAGCGGCAGGTAAATAGCCAGGTTTAAAGGGCGAAAGATTGCCAAAGGCAGGGCAATAGCCGCTGCCGCAAGCAATGCCGGCCGGAATTGGCGGCGGTAGTTGTCACCCGCTTTTTTTTCAGCCTCGGCAGCGGTGGTCCATTCCAACAGATTTTTCCGGGAGATGAACAGTCTGTACAAGGTGCGCCCTATTGCATCTGCGTTTACCCAGGCCTGGTAGGGCAAGAAGGCCAACTGCCAGCCAAGACGGTGCAGCCATGCCCGGGGACCGCTGAGCCGGGACTTAAAACC
>DIPE01000009.1:5430-5836 GCA_002427015.1 Firmicutes bacterium UBA5496
GCGGCCTTGATAAGCAGGTATCCCCGCCAGTTGTAATCCAGGAGGGCAAAAAACGCCGGCAGCAGCAATGTCCCCCAAAACATTCCGGCCAAAATCCAGGGCATCCCCGGCGCCAGCAAGCTCACGGCAAAAAAAAGTATCTGAAAAACAGGCACAAGGCTGCGGCGCAGGTTATCAAATATCTGCCAGCGGGTGATAAGAGCAAGGGGATTTTCCCGTCCAGCCACCCGGCCCCCCAGCCAGGGCAGAAGCTGCCAGTCCCCCCGGGTCCAGCGGTGTCCCCTGGCGATATACGAGCTGTAGCGGGCAGGAAAATCGTCCACCAGTTCCAAGTATGTTGCCAGTCCCGTCCGGAGCAGTCCCCCCTCCAGCAGGTCATGGCTGAGGATGCTGTTTTCGGGCACTG
>DIPE01000099.1:0-182 GCA_002427015.1 Firmicutes bacterium UBA5496
ACCGGCGACCATCGGGAGACGGCCATTGCCATCGCCCACCGCATCGGCCTGCCCTTTGGCCCCGGGGGGGTGGTCACCGGCCAGGAACTGGAGGCCATGAGTGACCTGGAATTGGAGGATAAAATCCCTTCCTTTTCCGTCTGCGCTCGGGTCTATCCTGAACATAAGATGCGCATTGTCCG
>DIPE01000099.1:286-10926 GCA_002427015.1 Firmicutes bacterium UBA5496
GAACATAAGATGCGCATTGTCCGGGCTTTGAAAAAACGGGGACATGTAGTGGCAATGACCGGGGATGGCGTCAACGACGCCCCGGCGGTAAAGGAGGCGGACATCGGCATTGCCATGGGCATTGCCGGCACTGAGGTGACCAAGGAAGCCGCCAGTTTTGTCCTGGCCGATGACAATTTTGCCACCATTATTGCCGCTGTGGAAGAGGGGCGAGTGATTTACAACAATATCCGCAAATTTATCCGCTTTTTGCTGACTTGCAATACCGGTGAGGTATTTACCATGTTTTTTGCCATCCTCCTGGGTTTTCCTTTGCCCTTGAGAGCCATTCAAATCCTGTGGGTCAACCTGGTCACAGACGGCTTGCCGGCTTTAGCCCTGAGCCTGGAGCCCGGCGGCGCGGGGATAATGGAACAGCCTCCCCGTTCCCGGGATGAAAGCATAATGGCCCGGGGGATGGGAGGGGATATTTTCGGCACAGGGCTGTTTATTGGGGTGCTGACAGTGGCGGTTTTCGCCTTTTCCCTGGCGGGAAAGAGAGCCCTGGCATACGGGCAGACCATGGCCTTGGCAACCTTGATCAGCATTCAGCTCTTGTTTGCCCTGGACTGCAGGCAAAACGAAGACGGCAAAACGCCGGGAATTCATGTCAATCCTTGGCTGGCAGGGGCCTTGGTTATTTCTTATGGCTTGCTCTTCCTGGTCCTGTACTTGCCAGTCTTAAGAGAGGTTTTTGGCACAGTGGTCTTAGCCCCCCGAGATTGGGGAATTGTCCTTGCAGTTTCCCTGTTGCCCCTGTTGGCCCGAACAGCCCTGAGAAAGTTACGGAGGCTGAAAGACTTGTAATCCCCCGGGGATTCAGATAAAATACAAAAATGGGGGTGGCAGTCTTGATATGCAGTATGACTGGTTTTGGACGGCAACGCTTTGAACTAAACGGCACGCTTCTGACAGCGGAAATTAAGACCTTGAACCACAAGACTCTGGATATTCATTGTCGCTTGCCAGAATCCTTTTCTGCCTTGGAAATACCCTTGCGCAGCTTGGTCAAGAAATACGTGAGCCGAGGCCGAGTGGATGTAAAAATTTCCTTGGAACAAGGCAATATGGGTATAATAGAGTTAAATCAGCCCATTTATAAGTCTTACCTGAAAATCCTTTCTGATATTGCCCCAGCCGGCTCTGCCGCCATTGATCCCGTGGCTTTGCTGACGCTGCCCAATATCCTCATCAGCATCAATCCCGACCCTGAAGAAGATTCTTTTTGGCCCCCTCTGGAGAAAGCCCTGCAACAGTTGAGAGATGACCGCATGCGGGAAGGGGCTTTGCTTTGGCAGGATATCTTGGAAAAAATCAGCAGCATCAAGGACCTGGTTACAGAACTGGAGGCTTTGGCAATTCGGCAAAAGCAGGAAGTTGGCCTAAAGTTTCATCAGCGCCTGGCCCAGCTGGGTGATATTGACGACAGCAGGATATTGACTGAGATTGCGCTTTTAATCGATAAGTCAGATATTAACGAAGAGCTGGTGCGCTTACAGGCCCATCTCGCAGAGTTTGCAAATTGTGGTTCCCGGCAGGAACCTGTGGGTCGCAGGCTTGAATTCCTTGGCCAGGAGATGCTGCGGGAAACCAATACCATTGGGGCCAAAAGCGCTATTTATGAAGTTTCCAGGGTTGCCGTAGATATTAAGACACAGCTGGAGAAAATCCGGGAACAAGTGCAGAATATTGAATAGAGGTGGAAGCTTTGCGTTTAGTAAACATAGGTTTTGGCAATATTGTTTCTGCCGGGAGAATTATCGCCATAGTCAGTCCTGAGAGCGCGCCAATAAAGCGAAATGTCCAGGAAGCCCGGGAGCGGGGGAGCTTGATTGATGCCACTTATGGCCGCCGCACCAGGGCCGTGGTCATTATGGACTCGGGTCATATCATCCTTTCTTCAGTTCAGCCGGAAACAGTCGCCAACAGGCTGGCTGGAAAATCCTCAGATCTGATGGAATAGGGGGAATCGATGTGCTCAAACCATCCATTGACAGTTTGCTGGAAAAGGTGGACAGCAAGTATACTTTAGTGCTTGCCGCCGCCCGCCGGGCCAGAAATATTCAGGCCAGCGGCCAGGGCTTGAAAAACGGAGAACAGAAGCCGGTAACCATGGCTTTGGAAGAAATACTCAATGACCAGTTGGAGTATGAACGCACCAAAAACGGAGAGCTAAAATAAACGTCTCTGACGTTTATTTTTTTTTGGATAATTTATTATGCTATAATAGCAATAATCAGGGAGGGGAGAGCATGCTTGTAGCCCGAGTAATGATTTTGAACAAATACGCGGATATTGAACAGACTCTGGACTACCTTGTCCCTGCGGGGATACAGGCCCCGCCGGGAAGCATTGTGCAGGTGCCTTTGGGCTCCAGGATTGTTGAAGGCGTTGTCTTTGCCCACCCTGAAGTTCCGGAAGTGCCGGAGCTCAAAGAAGTAATCAGCGTCAGCGAGAGAAAATTGCCTCTTGAGTTCATCGACCTGGCTTGCTGGCTGGCAGTGAGGGCTGGCTGCTCAACTGCAACAGCTCTTTCGGCAATGCTTCCTCCTGCTGGCAGCGGCCTTTCTCCCATGCGGTGGCAGTTAGATGAACAAGCTGCTGCCGCCATTTCTTTAACGGAAAAGCAGCAGCTGGTTGCCGACCTGGTCCGGCAGCAGAGCCCCATGCAGAAAACAGAGATTGCCCGGGCGCTGGGGATTTCTTTGGCGCCAATTAACAACCTTATCGCCAAGGGAGTCTTGCTGCCCGCTAAGGGCAAGGCCCCCGGGCATGACTGGAATTTGCAGCAGGTCGCTGAGCTCACTGACGATCAAGCCAGGGCCGTTGCTGAGATTGCCGCCAAGACCAAAGATTTTCAAAGGGGCGGGACTTTTGTGCTCCACGGGGTTACCGGCAGCGGCAAGACAGAGGTTTATATTCGCCTGACCCGTCAGGTATTGGCCGCCGGCAGGCAAGTCCTGGTGCTGGTGCCGGAAATTGCCCTTACCGCCCAGCTGGTGGCCAGGTATCGCGCCGACTTTACGGGTGTGTCAGTGTTTCACAGCGGACTCAGCGGCAGCCGGCGGGCTTCTGAGTGGGACAGGATTTCCCGGGGAGAGGCATCCATAGTAATCGGGACCCGTTCCGCTGTCTTCGCCCCTTTAGATAATATGGGCCTGATTGTCATTGATGAAGAACATGAACTGGCATATAAACAGGAGGAGAGTCCCCGCTATCATGCCCGAGACGTGGCTCAGTACAGGGCCGGACAGCATGGCGCCCCAGTGGTCCTGGGCAGCGCCACACCGGCCTTGGAGACATACGCCCGGGCCCTTTCCGGGGAGTGCTCCTTGCTGGAAATGCCCCTGCGGGTCCACAGCCGGCACCCTGTAGAAACAGAAATCGTCGACATGCGCCGGGAGCTGCAACAAGGCAACCGGGGCATGTTGAGCGGAGCTTTAACCCAGGCCCTGACAGACACTTTGGCTAAGAATGAGCAAGCCCTGTTGTTTTTAAACCGGCGGGGGCTGGCGCCCACAGTGCTGTGCCGCAACTGTGGCTTCAGATACACCTGCCCCAATTGTTCTACTTCGTTAACCCTTCATGGCCATGGGCTCCTCAGATGCCATCATTGCGGAGCGACAGCCCGGGTCGCGGCCTTTTGCCCAAGTTGCGGCAGCAAATATTTGCGGGAGCTGGGTGTAGGGACACAAAAGCTGGAAGCTTATCTGGCCTCCCGCTTTCCCGGCGTTAATCTCTGCAGGATTGACCGGGATACTGCCGGCACCGCCCTGGATAAGGAGCTGCATCTATATAATTTTTATCAGCAGGAATCCGGCATTCTCTTGGGCACTCAAATGATCGCCAAGGGTTTGGATTTTCCCAAAGTCACCTTGGTGGGCATCGTCCTGGCGGATTTAAGTCTTGCCATCTCGGATTTTCGCGGGGCTGAACGCACTTTCCAGCTGGTTACCCAGGCCGGGGGCAGAACAGGCAGGGGCCAGCTTCCGGGCAGGGTAATCATTCAGACTTATCAGCCGGAACACTACAGCTTGCAGTATGCGCTGGCTGGAGACTACCGGGGGTTTTACCGCCATGAAATGGGGATAAGAAGCAAGGCAGGGCTGCCGCCCTTTTCTGCCTTGACCCGGATACTGGTGAGCGCCAAGGAGCAGCCCCAGCTCATGAAACAAGTGGAGCAGGTAACTGCCTTGCTTAGGCAAGAAAAATTTGATCTGCTCTTCTCAGGCCCGCCTCCCTTAGAAAGGATCAAGGGCCGCTTTCGCTGGCACTTTTTGCTGCGCCATTCTTTGGCCGGCAGCCCCTGGGAAAAGGTGGAGAAACTCCGGCAAAGCATGCGGGCAGATAAATCCACTCGTGTTATCATCGACAATAATCCGTATAACTTTATGTAAGAGGTGAGTGTTATGGCTGTCAGGGAGATTAAAAAATTCGGGGATCCGGTGCTGCGCCAAAAAGTTCAGCCGGTACAGGATTTTAGTGCCGAGACGATAACAATTATGGAAGATATGGCTGAGACTATGGAACACTATAGAGGAGTAGGCCTGGCGGCCCCCCAAATCGGCCTCAATTTCTCCATGGTTGTCATCAGGCCTGGTGAAGACTTTCCGGTGTTTGAATTTATCAATCCTGAGATTATCAGCTGCTCCGGCGAGGAAACGGATGTGGAAGGATGTTTAAGCTGCCCTGGAGTTTTCGGGGAAGTCCCCCGCTGCACTTCTGTGCGTTTGAAATATCAGGACCGCATGGGCAGACCCAAGGTCCTCAACGCTTCCGGTTTTTTTGCCCGGATTATTCAGCATGAGCTGGATCATCTCTCTGGGATTCTGTTTGTGGATAAAGTGACCAATTTCGTCACCGGGGAGGAATGATTTTTGGCGAACTTAATTTTTTTAGGCACTTCCGACTTTGCCTGCAGAACATTAGATGCCCTGGAAAGGGCAGATTATCTGCCGGAATTAATCATTACCCGGCCTGACAGTTTTTCAGGCCGCAACCGGCAACCCTCAATGCCTCCCGTTAAAAAATGGGCTGCGGCCAGAAAACTGCAGGTTTGGCAGCCCAGCAATATCAACAGCAGGGAGAGCGCAGAAAAGTTAAGGAGTTTGGCTCCCGATCTCTTTGTGGTAGTGGCTTACGGCCGCATATTAAGCAAAGAAGTATTATCCCTTCCTGCCCTGGGGGCGATTAATGTCCACGCCTCACTGCTGCCGGATTTGCGTGGGGCTGCCCCTGTGGAATGGGCAATTATGCGGGGCTATACTGAGACTGGCGTCACAACCATGTTTATGGATGAAGGCTTGGATACAGGAGATATTATTTTACAACAGGCAACGGCAATCGGGCCCGAGGAAAACAGCGGCCAGCTCAGGGAGCGACTGGCAGCAATTGCGCAGCAGTTGCTGCCGGAAACAATTAACCTTGTCTGCCAAGGCCAGGCCCCCCGCAGACTCCAGCCGCAAATTTGCCCCCAGTACGCCCCGGTCTTGGATAGAGCCATCGAACGCCTGGACTGGACGCTGCCGGCACAGGCATTAGCCAACAAGGTCAGGGCTCTGGCCCCTAAACCTGGCAGCTTCTGCGAATTTAGAGGCAAGAGGCTGAAAATATATAAAGCCGCAGCCGTCTCTGGTTCAGCGCCTGCGGGCAGGGTAGTTTTACAAGGAAAAAGGCTGTTGGCGGGAACCGGCCAGGGCCTTTTGGAATTGGTTGAGGTCAAGCCCGAAGGCAAGAGAATGTCTTCCGCTCTTGATTTTATCAACGGCTATCGCATTCAGGCGGGAGAGACTTTCCTGTAATTTCACTGCCTGTGAGACCTAGCATAGAGGTGATCGTATGTTTGCCCTAGATGATGCCCGTTTTCAAAGAACGGCTGCTGAATTGAATTTGCCTGCATATAGGCTGGCTCAGATCCGCCAATGGATCTATGGCCGCTTTACCGGGGATTTTTATGAGATGAGCAATCTATCTTTGGCCTTGAGGGAAACTTTGGCCGGCAAATACCGAGTCACAAATTCCCAGGTGGTGGCAGTCCGGACAGGGACGGGTTCAGTAAAATTGCTGGTGCAGTACCCTGACGGGGCCAAAATTGAGACGGTAATTATGCTTTACAGAGACTGGTCCAGCGCCTGCCTGTCTACTCAGGTTGGCTGCGCCATGGGCTGCACTTTTTGCGCCACAGGACCCATGGGGTTAGAACGCAATCTCACCGCCGAGGAAATGGCCGAGCAGCTGTGGCACTGCTGCCATTACGCCAAGGTTAATTCTTTGCAGCCTGTTCGGAACATAGTGCTGATGGGCATCGGAGAGCCTCTGGCCAATTATCGCAATGTAGTGGAATTTATCTACAGGGCTAATGATCCCCAGCTTTTTGACATTGGCCAGCGGCGGATTACACTGTCTACGGCGGGGCTGATTTCGCAAATTCAGGAACTTGCCGGGCTTAAACTGGCAATAACTCTTGCAGTTTCCCTCCATGCCCCCAACGACAAGCTGCGCAATCAATTAATGCCTATCAGCCGCAAGTATCCTTTGCAGGATATAATTGCCGCATGTAGAAAATATACAGAAGTGACTGGGCGCCGGGTGACCTATGAATATCTGCTCCTGGCTGGAATTAATGACCAGGACAGCCACGGGGCAGAGTTGGCCCGGCTGCTCAAGGGTGAGAATTGTCTCATAAACCTGATACCCTTTAATCAGGTTTCAGGCGTCTCTTTTCGCCCCAGTTCCAGAGCTGCGGTTTTTCAAAAGCAGCTGGAACAGGCGGGGCTGAATGCCACTATCCGCCGCAGCCTTGGCCAGGAAATTGACGCGGCCTGCGGCCAATTGCGCAAGGGATTGCCGGAACAATAGGGATGGGGGGAGCGAGATGAAGGTTGTCGGCATTACTAATCCGGGTTTGATGCGGGACAACAATGAAGACTGTTTTTTAATCCAGCGGGAAAAAGGGCTGCTGATTGTTGCCGATGGCATGGGAGGACATGCCGCCGGCGAAAAAGCAAGCAAATTGGCGGTGCGCACCGTTGTCAGCGCCCTTGGGGACTATCAGGGACGGCCGGAAGAGAGAATCAAAGCGGCGATAACGGCAGCCAACGGGGCTATTTTGGCGCAAGCCGCTGCAAATTCAGCCCTGACAGGAATGGGCACCACTTTTACCTTGGTGGCTGTGCTCCCGGACTCTCTGGTTACCGGTCACATCGGCGACAGCGCGGCTTTTCTCATTGACGCTGAGGGCATGCTGCCCCTGACCAGTGATCACTCGGTCAGCGGGCAACTGCTGGCCGCAGGCAAGATCACCAGCGCCGAGGCCGCCTGCCATCCCCAGCGGCATGTGCTGACCAGGGCGCTGGGCATAGACTCTTGCGTTGATATTGAAATTCAGCGCCAACCCTGGAACCCAGGCCAAAAGCTTCTCCTGTGTTCAGACGGCTTGACGGAAGTGGTCTCTGCCTCTGAGATATTTCAGGTGATTGAGGGCAGCGGCGAATTAGAAGGGAAAATTAACAGCTTGCTGTCACTGGTGCTGGAAAGGGGCGCTCCTGATAATGTTACAATTATTCTGGCCCAATTATAACTGTGAAGGGGTGACATAATGATAGGCACAAAACTGGTAAACCGTTATCAGATTTTAGAGCGCATTGGCGGCGGCGGCATGGCTGTTGTCTATAAAGCCCGGTGCACGCTGCTTAACCGCATTGTTGCTGTAAAAATTCTCAGACAGCAATACTCTATTGACGAGGATTTTGTCCGGCGTTTTCGCCGGGAGGCCCAGGCTGCGGCCAGCTTATCCCATCCCAATATTGTCAATATCTACGATGTTGGCCAGGATAAGGATGTTTATTTCATCGTCATGGAATATGTGGAGGGCGAGACACTGAAAGACCTTATTGACCGGGAGGCGCCTTTGGAACCGGCCCGGGCTGTCAATATCGTCCGTCAAATTGCCAATGCCCTTTACCATGCCCATGCCAATAAAATTATTCACAGGGATATCAAACCCCATAACGTTCTTATTTCTAAAGACGGCAGGGTAAAGGTGGCGGACTTTGGCATTGCACGAGCTGTCACCACTACCACCCAGACTTTTTCTCCCAATTCTCTTATGGGCTCAGTGCATTACTTTTCCCCGGAGCAGGCCAAGGGCAAGCTGGCTACTGAGCAATCGGACCTCTATTCTCTGGGCATTGTCCTCTATGAAATGCTGACAAAGACTTTGCCCTTCGACGGCGACAGCCCTGTGAGCATAGCCCTCAAGCATTTGCAGCAGACTATTCCTCCGGCATCCCGGTATAATCCCGCAGTCACTCCGGGCTTGCAGGCCATTCTCGATAAATTGCTGGAAAAGGATAAATCCCTGCGTTACCAAAGCGCCATTGACTTGCTTGCAGCTTTGCGGATTTGGAACCTGCCCCAAGCGGCAGAAGCAGCGGGAAAAGATGAAAAAATTGAAATTGATGAGGCAGATACCCAAGTATATTTGCCCCTTGCTGCTGAAAAAAAACGGGGGTTGTCTGAGACAGGGAAAAAACGCCTGCTGACCTGGTCTATAATAATTTTGTCTGTAGCAGCAGCAATTACTCTTGCTGTTATAGGCTTCTCATCTTTGGCCAAGTTATGGGAGGTAAAGGAAATCCCCGTGCCCAATGTGGTGGAACGGTCAAAAGAGGATGCGGTTGCACTTCTGGAGACGGCGGGATTAAAAAATTATACCTTTACCGAGGTTCACCACGACACAATTCCTGTGGGCTATGTAGTGCGGCAAAAACCTGGCGTCGGTCAGATTGTCAAGCAGAACCGCTATATTGAGCTGATTGTCAGCAAAGGGCCTGTGTTAATAGACGTGCCCGGTGTGGAGGGGTTGGATGTGCGGGTGGCAGAATCCGACCTTCAGGCCAAGGGGCTTAAGGCAAAAAGGACTGATGAGTATAGCGAAGAGCATGCAGCGGGGATAGTCATCCGCCAGGATCCCATTGAGGGCATGAAGCTGGCCAAAGGCCAAACGGTCAACCTGGTAGTCAGTTCCGGACCCAGGCCCTTCAAGATGCCCAATGTAATCGGCAAGACCTTATTTGAAGCCGAGGAAGTATTCAAGGACTTGATGGTGGATGTGCGCCGGGCCTGGAACCCCCGGCAGGGAGATTCCCCCGGGGGCATAGTCACAGACCAGACCCCTGCAAGCAATGAAGATGTCAAGCCCGGGGACATTGTCTACCTGTACTTGCGGCCCTTTAATAAAATCGTCAAGCCAGTGGAAGTCTTTTTGAATCCCCTGGCAGAGAGCAAGGTAAAAATTGTTGTCAAAGATGCTGTCGGTGAGGAAATTGTCTTTGAGGATACAATCTCGGGACGGTTTTCATTCACCCATACCGTCACAGGCTGGGAGACCGGCACCATCAGCGTTTATGTCAATGACGGGCTGGTGGATAAAATACCTTTTTAGCGCAGGTGATTTCATGGAATTTGCCCGGGGAATTGTTGTCAGCGTAATTGCCGGTTACTATTTTGTTGAACATGGCAACAAGATTTATCTGTGCCGGGGCCGGGGTAAACTGAGATTAGGCAATTTAGCTCCCATGGCTGGAGACATAGTTCTGTTTAGTCCCGGCAAGGAAGACACCGGCACTGTTGAGCAGGTGCTTCCCCGCCGCAACTTTCTCCTCCGGCCGGCAATAGCCAATGTGGATGCTGTCGTCGTCGTCCTGGCTCCCCAGCGGCCGGGGCCAAATCTGCTCATGGCGGACAAGCTCCTGGCCCTGCTGATGTCAATGAAACTGGAAGCTCTTCTCTGCATTAACAAGGCCGATCTCGACCCCCAGGGGGCACAGGAATTGGCAGGAATTTACAAGGATGCCGGTTTCGCCAGTATAATTTGTTCTGCTCTGACGGGCCAGGGAATGGCTGAGCTCAGCCAAATGCTGGGCGGGCGCATAGCGGTGCTGGCGGGCCAGTCCGGCGTGGGCAAAAGCCAAATTTCTTCCCGGATCGCCCAGGGGCAGCTGGAGCTGCCGGTGCAGGTGGGGAAGCTCAGCGCCAAAATCGGACGGGGAAAGCATACTACCCGCCAGGTATCTTTGCTGCCGCTGGCAGGAGGGGGCAAGGTGGCAGATACTCCCGGCTTCAGTGTCTTTGAGCTGGAGATGGACAGCTGGGATCTACAGCGCTTTTATCCCGAGTTTACAAATTCAAATTCCTGCAAGTTTTCCCCCTGCTTTCATATCCACGAGCCTGAATGCGCCATAAAGGCCCGTTTGCTCCAGGGTGAAATCAGTCCATCTAGGTATGAAAATTATCTTAAAATCTATTCTGAACTTCAAGAAAGGGAGGCCAATCGCTATTAGCGCTATCATCTCTGCCTCAATTCTCGCTGCCGATCCCCTTAACCTAGGCCGGGATGCCCGCCGGATTCTGGAAGCAGGCGCTGACTGGCTGCACTTGGATGTAATGGACGGGCATTATGTCCCCAACATTACCTATGGCCCGTCCCTGGCAGATGCTCTGGGCAAGCAAACAGCCGCGGTGTTGGACGTGCATTTAATGATTAGCCAGCCTGACCGCTATATCCGTGATTTTGCCCAGGCCGGCGCCGATTATATTAC
>DIPE01000099.1:11012-11578 GCA_002427015.1 Firmicutes bacterium UBA5496
CAGGCCGGCGCCGATTATATTACAGTGCATCCGGAGGTCTGTCCCCATTTGCATCGCACCCTGACGGCGATTAAGGAGGCAGGCTGCAAAGCCGGTGTCGCCCTTAACCCATCTACAATCCCTGCAGTGCTGGATTATGTCTGGGAGCAGGTAGATCTGGTCTTATTGATGTCGGTTAATCCCGGCTTTGGCGGACAGAAATTTATTCCCGTCACCCTTGAAAAAATACAGGCAGTTGCAAAGGGCCGCAACGAGCGCAAGCCTGATGCTCTCCTGGCCGTTGACGGCGGCGTCAATGCCGAAAACAGCCGGGCGCTGACTGCTGCCGGCATTGATGTGCTTGTGGCTGGCTCAGCTTTGTTCAGAGCGGACAACCCCGCTGAAATAATCAGGAAAATGCGCAAAGGGACATAATTTGTCCCTTTTTTATTAGTCCCGAATCAGACCATGCAATAAAACACTTCTTTCGTGCATGTATAAGATGACAGGGGGAATCCCATGAAATCTATATTCCCGGTGCCGGCAATCGAACATAGGGATGTGGATAAGGGCGAAATGCTGGAGTC
>DIPE01000099.1:11740-13430 GCA_002427015.1 Firmicutes bacterium UBA5496
GTCTATGGTTTTTCTCTGTCAATCTTGAAGAACATGCAGGATGCGGAAGATGTGCTGCAGGATACATACATCAAAATTTATAGAGCATCTGGCAATTACAAGCCCAACGGCAATCCCATGCCCTGGATTTTCACAATCACCCGCAATCTCTCCCTGATGAAGCTGCGGGAAAGGAAGAAAGTCCAGATCATCCCCGAGGAAGGCTGGAATTTGCTTGATGATGGCCCTCCAATCACTGCTGAAGATAAGTTGGTGTTGTCGGCGGCAATGGATACCCTTTCAGAGGAAGAGCGCCAAATCATCGTCCTCCATGCAGTCGCTGGCTTCAAGCACAGAGAAACTGCCGATCTCTTGGAGCTTCCGCTGCCCACTGTTCTTTCAAAATATCATCGGGCCCTAAGAAAACTGAGAATAAGGTTACAAGGAGAGTGAAAATGAGGAAAGCGAATATCGAATTAAAACTGAAGACTGCTGTTGAGCATGCAGTTCCTGACGTCCTCTCTGACATTCTCTCCCAATGCGAAGAACAGAAAGGTGGAGTGGTAAATATGCCCCAAGCAAAAAAGAAGAACTGGTGGAAACCCCTTATTGCCGTTGCCGCCGCCCTGGCGCTGATAGCGGGAGTTGCCGGGGGATATACCCAGTATCAGTCCAGTCAGAAAGTGGTTTCAATCATTGGCTTGGATGTCAATCCCAGTATTGAACTTAAAATCAATAAGGCGGAAAAGGTATTGGCAATAACTGCTCTCAACGAGGACGCCGAGATAATTCTGGCGGGGATGGATTTTAAGGGCACTGATCTTAATGTAGCCGTAAATGCCCTGATCGGCTCCATGCTGAAGAACGGATATATCAGTGAATTGGCTAACTCCATTCTTATTTCAGTGGAAAATGCCGACAGAGACCAAGGCGCTTCGCTGCAGCAGCGTCTGGCCGAGGAAATCAACAGTCTGCTCCAGGCAAGCTCAATCAATGCCGCGGTTTTAAGTCAAGCAATCGATGCCGATCAGGAATTGCAGGCGCTAGCAGACACTTACGGCATCTCCTTGGGCAAAGCCTCTCTCATTCAAAAAATACTTGCCCGAAACGCGCTTTTCAAACCAGAGGATCTAGCGGGACTGAGCATCAATGAGCTCAATCTGCTTGTGGGCACCAGGAGCGAGGACTTACAGGATGTGACCTCCACTGGCACTGCAAGCGATAAGGCATATATCGGCGAAGAGGCAGCAAAGCAGATTGCTTTTCAGGCTGCGGGAGTTGCGGAAACAGAAGTATCCGGCCTGGAAATTGAACTGGATCTTGAGAACGGCCGGCTGGTGTATGAACTTGAATTCCATGTAAGCAGCGTTGAATACGAGTATGAGCTGGATGCCGAAACCGGCAGGATAATCAAGGCTGAAAAAGAGGGAAAAGCATTCGAACAACTGCTCAGCGAGGAAGAGGCCACAGCCATTGCCCTTGAACATGCCGGTGTTTCTGCCTCTTTAACAAGGAGCATGGAAATTGAGCTTGAAGAAGATGATGATAGGGCAGTGTATGAAATTGCATTTAAGTGCGGCGACTCAGAATACGATTATAAAATTGATGCAGAGACCGGGGAGATAATCGATTTTGAATTAGATACCCAAGATGAAGATGACGATGATGACGAAGACGACGACGACGATGACGACGACGATGACGATGACGA